>NZ_CP030850.1:3498846-3816923 GCF_003325355.1 Runella rosea | reverse complement strand
TACCTAAAAACTCCAGATTTTTGGCTTGCTCAATCAGTTGGGAGTCATTCTTAATGTCGCTGCTACCCCATTTCAACGGGCTGGGGTTAGAAACCAATATTTTCAGTCCTAAAGGTTGCGCTGCTTCTGCAATGGCCAATGCCATTTCGATAGAACGTTTCCCCTCTGTGGGGTCGTGCAAAACACTGCCTACGTAAGCCGAAGGCATGGTCAAATTATGTTTTTTGAGCAACGGAGCCAGCCTTTTTACCTCTTCTACGTTGGAGAAACTGGGCTCATAAGCCGTCAGCCCTGATTTGACGTATTCTACCAAAGATGCATCCAAATCGGCGTTCCAATCGCGCTTGTCGCGGTTATAAAATGTAATCCACGCATATTGGTTGGAAGAAATAGGAAGTGCTTTGGGAGCAAAAGCCGTGGCCGAGTGGGTCAATAAGACCGCGCTGCTGGCGGTGAGGGTTTCTATAAAATGACGACGATTATAATGCATGTGCGTATTTTTAAGAAAAAGGCATACATGCACCAAAACTTACTTTAGAATGCTAAGATGAGGGTACTTTTATTAGCCGTTGTTCGTATTAATTCATTAATAAATGAAGTATTTTTGTTGTACGTATTTACATTAGTCGCCTTATAATCAAACTTTTGACTAGTTCGTAAAAAGGTTGAGGCTGCATGGTACGCCAATTTTCTAGGTGGAGAGTACCGCCAAAATTGAGATAATAATCTAAGCGATATCGCTTCCATTCGCGTTCGATGTGGTCGCGGGAGCCGACGACGGCAATCCATCCGTCTTCAATTTCTTCAAACCACTCGGCATAATACTCGTCGTCGGAGCCGTGAAAGTTAAGAATGTTTTCTCCAATCAAAATAAATTGACTGATACCCTCCGCCAATAAATGGTCGATGACATTGCGCTTGAAATACATGATGTCGTTGTGGAGGGTATCGTTCCATTCGCCAAACAACTCAATGATTGCAAACGTCTTTTTATAGTCGGCAAAAAGAATTTTTACGTAGAGTGTTTCAGACTCGATGTCATCCCAAAGCGGGTGAATATAGTAACCGTAAATGTCGTGTTCGTACTGATTCATGTTATAGTCGCGGCCATAAAAAGGGGATTTACGGTCTTCGGCGGCTACATAGTGTTTTTCCCAGTTATAAAAAGGCTCAATTTCATGCATAGTTTACACGGTCAAAGTCTCAGGTGGGCAGGCCCACAAATAATAACAAATATACAATCTGTGAAGGAATGGATAGCGGGAGGAAGGGCTTATTTATTTCGAAGCACGTTGCTGTAAAAAAGCCGTAGATGCGTACCTGCAAAAGGACATTGTTTTTCAGCAAATAGTCAAAAGCAAGTTAGAAATTGGGCCTGTTCTTGGGTAAAATCTATTACTTTTGGCTTAGCAAAGAAGTTTGAATTGTTTTTTGAGATGCCTACTGATTCTATTCAATATACGTACAGTCCCGAACATTTACAGGTTTCAGAACCTGGCAAATATACTTCCGAGCGTCTTCGTACGGAGGAAATGGTCATTAATATTGGCCCGCAACACCCGTCTACGCACGGCGTGCTGCGACTAGAGGTGGTGTCGGATGGAGAAATCATTGTCGATGTGGTGCCTCATATTGGGTACCTGCACCGTTGTTTTGAAAAACACGCGGAGTCACTGCCATTCAACCAAATCATTCCTTACGTAGACCGTATGGATTACGTAGCGGCCATGAACTCTGAGCACGCCTACGTGATGGGCGTTGAGCGGATGCTGGGCATTGATAAAGACCTGCCTAAGCGCGTGGAGTATATTCGGGTATTGGTGGCAGAACTCAACCGCTTGGCGTCGCATTTTGTGGCCATAGGTACCTATGCCATGGACATTGGAGCGTATACACCTTTCCTCTGGATGATGCGCGACCGTGAGCATATTCTGCGGATGTTGGAGTGGCTTTCGGGTGCACGAATGCTCTACAATTATATTTGGGTGGGTGGTTTGTTTTATGATGTACCCGTTGGTTTTGAGGAACGTTGTTTGGAGTTTGTTAATTATCTCAAACCCAAATTAGAAGAACTTCAACAACTTGTTATTGACAACAAAATTTTTGTGCAACGCACGGCCAATGTAGGGGTATTGCCGTTGTCGGTGGCGATAAATTATGGTTGTTCAGGACCTGTATTGCGTGGTTCGGGATTGCGATGGGACTTACGCAAAGTAGATGGTTATTCGGTTTATCCCGAATTGGATTTTGACGTACCGATGGGAGAAGGACTCGTCGGAACCGTCGGAGATTGTTGGGACCGGAATTATGTGCGGGTGCTAGAATGTAGAGAGTCGGTCAAAATCATCAAGCAATGTGTGGAGAAATTACTTGGAGAACACCGCCGTACGCCTGATTTTGACCCACAGGCGTTTGTTCCCAAAAAGATTCGTCCGCAGGCGATGGATTATTATGTCCGGGCCGAAAACCCTAAAGGAGAACTAGGCTTTTTCTTCCGTACCGATGGTAAATCAGATATTCCTGTTCGTTGCAAAGCGCGGGCCTGTTCATTTAATAACCTCTCGGTGATTGCCGAAATTTCCCGTGGCGCCATGCTCGCCGATTTAGTAGCGATTATCGGCTCCATTGATGTAGTGATGGGGGAGGTAGATAGATAAGTGAAAGTAAGTAGTAGGCAGTTTAAAAATGAGATTGTTACTACTTGCCAACTATGGACTGCCTACTGCTTACTCCGAAACTATTCGTCCGTAAACATATACCCCACACCCTTGAGCGTTCGGATGTAGGTTTCACCTACTTTTTCACGCACTTTTCGGATGTGAACGTCTACCGTTCGTTCGAGAACGTAAATATCGGCACCCCAGATTTTTTGGAGCAATTCTTCTCTATTAAACACCTTGTTGGGGTGATTGGCTAAGAAAAAGAGCAACTCGAACTCTTTTTTGGGCAAAACCACCGATTTGTCGTCTTTGGTGACCGTGTAATTTTTTCGGTTGATAGACAGACCCGCAATCTCAATCTGAGACTCAGGCTCGGCCTTTTGGGCTTCTCTTCTAAACAACGCATTGATACGACTCATCAGTGCCCGTGGTTTGATGGGCTTTGTAATGTAATCATCCGCGCCGATTTCGAAGGCGGCTACCTCTGAATACTCTTCCGAGCGAGCGGTCAGAAACAAGAGATAGGTGTTCCGAAAATCGGGAATATCCCGCAAGAGGCGGGCAGTTTCGATGCCATCCATTTGGGGCATCATAATGTCCAGTACGACAAGTTCGGGAATGAAAGTACGGGCGATTTCCAACGCATTTTTTCCGTTGGAAGCCGTCGCTACCTCGTAGCCTTCTTTTTCCAAATTGTAAGCAAGAAGCTCGACAATATCCGGGTCGTCGTCGACGACTAATACTTTGTGTGCAATTTGAGCCGATTTAGCTGCGCTCATGGCATGGGAGTTGATTTCGGTGACGAAAGTACGAGACGTGTCAGGAATTTTAACACCGCTTATTCATTCTTAACACAAAGTTAACAGTAGATTTGTATAAATGGAAGGTTGAAAAAAGGTTATAAAAGGTAATTCCTTCACTTTTTAAGCATCTAAACGCTCAGTGGAAGGCTTTGCGGATTCATCCCCCACTTTTGCCATTCGGCCGATGAGTTTTTGCATCGAGCGCTCAATGACTTCGTATTCTACTTTTTCTTTGGCAATTAATACAAACGCAATGTAGGAAGGAGCGCGGTGCTCGGGCGATTCAAAAAAAAGGTGTTTGTTTTTGCGATAAGCTTCGCGGCAGCGGCGACGCAGGAGGTTGCGGTCAACAGCCCGCTTAAAATTTCGCTTCGAAATCGTAAACAGCACTTGAGGAAGTGCCTGTGCAGAAGGGAAAGGTTCGTAAAGGTAAAATACTTTAAAAGGAAAAAGGTAGGACGTTTGGGTTTCCGTGCTACCTTTTTCAAACAAACGGCTAATCACTTTTGGACTACTTAACCGTTCTATTTTTTGTAATGTCTGTCTCAATGTTTGAATCGTTTGAACTACTGCACTTGTTTGAGAAGCTTTCTTCAACTTTCAAACAAACAAACTCCCCAAACACGCAAACAAATTATTGCTTGTGACGCTTTTCGTCCGAAACTGTAAGTTTCCAACGGCCTTTTTTGCGACGAGCGGCCAACACCTTGCGGCCATTGGCTGATTCCATCCGCTCACGGAAACCGTGCTTGTTACGTCTTTTGCGGTTTGAAGGTTGATATGTACGTTTCATTTTTTTGACCTTTTATTTCTTGTAAATCCTTGATTTCAAAAGAGTCCGCAAAGGTACGGAAACTTCCAAAAGTTTACAAACTATTTTTTGAGTGAACGGTCGAAATTTGGAAGGCCTGTGAATTAATTGTTATTTCACGGGTATTAATTGAGCGGAAAAATACCGCGTTTGCTATGCCAAAAGCCTCCAAAAATGCCTCTATTCTGTGGTTTCTTCTTTTTATCCTTGTCAGTGCGGCGGGATATGGGTTGGTAGGGTATCATTGGAAACGACCCCAAGCGGGAGAACTTATTCTGACCTTTGGGGGATTATTTTTGATGTATGCCTTAGTTATTAGCCAAAAATGGGACAAACGACAAATCCAAAAATGGATTTGGGGCGCTATTGCCTTCCGCGTTTTACTGCTGTTTTCGGTACCCGCACTGTCCGACGATTATTTTCGGTTTATTTGGGATGGACGTTTGTTATCAGCGAGTTACAACCCCTATTTGTATCTGCCTTCTGAAATAATCACTACTTCCCTTGCCGCCGATGCGCACCTAAGCGAAGCGCTTTTTCAGGGGCTTAATTCTCCGAATTACTTTACTGTTTATCCACCGCTGAATCAATTGATGTTTGGCCTGTCGGCTTGGATGGCGGGCGACAGTGTCCTACGCAACGTTGTGGCGTTAAGGGCATTTATTTTTATGGCCGAACTCGGCATTATTTGGCTATTAAGTACTTTCAAATTTCCTAAATATAACGAAAAGGGCATGCAAAATGCGGTGCTGATTTACGCACTCAATCCATTCGTTATCATTGAATTGACGGGAAATTTGCATTTTGAAGCGGTGACGCTGTTTTTTATTTTGTTGGCAGTGAGATGGATTGACAGGCCGTTTCATAGAGATAAATACTATGTCGGGTCGGCAGGAGCATTGGCAGTGGGAGCTGCTGTAAAATTGTTGCCATTGATTTTCCTACCGCTTATTTTCAAACGACTTGGATTGCGTAAAGGCCTGGTCTATTGTGTAATCGTAGGTTTGATTTTATTGACGTTGTTTGCTCCGTTCCTGAGCCGTGAACTGGTTGTCAACTTCGGTAAAAGCCTTGATTTATACTTTCAGAAATTTGAATTCAACGCCAGCTTTTACTACTTGTTCCGGCAAGTGGGTTATTGGATTACGGGTTATAATATCATCCATTTATTGGGACCGTTGCTGTCGTTGGTGACGTTGGTTTGTATTGCTCAAATAGCGTTTCTGCGTCGAAGTTTACCCGAAAAAATGCTGCTGGTATTGACCGTTTATTTTTTGTGCGTCACGACCGTCCATCCTTGGTATATCACTACCTTGGTGGCTTTTGGGGCGCTCACTGGGCGTTGGTACCCCGTGGTTTGGTCGGCGTTGTTGCCGCTTACTTACGTTGCGTACGCTTCGCAGCCTTACCAAGAAAACCTGCGGATTGTGGCGCTGGAGTATATCCTGGTGATTGGCTGTCTGGTGTATGAGCTATTCGTGAAAGGGATTGATTGGAATGCTCCAACAAAGGATGTTTAGTGTTCAGGCTTAATTTTTTCCTGCAAAAACTTGACCCGTAAATTCGTTGAATCGGCGGGCGTTTCATAATTGAGCCACAGGTAAGACGCACGGGTATCTTTGGGTAAAAACAGCAAGCCGCGTACCGATTCGCCCACGGGCAAGGTGGTTTTGCGGAGTGCCATGTCTTGCCAGTTGGCGCGTTCGTGTTGCAGTTGGTCGGTGCGTATTTTTTGAAGCTGTACGTCGGCAATCTGCTTTTGAATGATAAAATTGTATGCCTGCGCGTGATTGTAGCGATTGTTGGCCCGTTGCTGCCATGAGCGGTCGTTGCGATTTGAACTGTGAATATCGCTCGCAATAGTCGCCACTAACATCACCCCATTAAAAATAGATGCCGCAACTAAGCGTTGTTTTTGGCGTTTTATTTCTAGGGTTGCCTGTTCAATTTTTTGCTCTGGGTCGGTAGCGCGGTAAGTGGCGGCGTACGAAGAATTCGTTTTTTTGCGTAAGGTGTCGCCTTTTTCTTCAAAAGGAAAGTAAGTGAAATCGTTGGGGTCAACCAGCAATGGAGCGTTAGTTCGGTTTTTGATTTCGACATCCAATACCAAATGGTGTGGATCTTCAAACTCGTAGGACGCGACCAGTACCACCCCGTTTTGCTCAACCCGTGTCACCTCACGTCCTTCGATCCAGGCGATGTCGCCCGAGGCGGGGCGTAAATGGTAAAAGTTTGGGGTACAGCTCGCCAGCCAGACAAGGCTCGCGCACAAGAGAAAGGTAAGTTTGTTTTTCATGGCAGGAATGATACTTTTTTGTTCTGGATAAACGATTGATGGCTTCAAAATCAATCGTAATTGCTGTTTTACAAAAATAGATATTCACTTAGCCGTTTCAAACAGATTTTTGATAAGCGGTTACGGGTGGATAAAGGGTAGCAACAGTTCGTACACTTTGTGTAAAGGCAATCCCATAATGGTGTAAAAAGAGCCTTCAATACGATTGATTCCCATCATGCCAATCCATTCCTGTACACCGTAAGCACCTGCTTTGTCGAAAGGGCGATAGTGCTGAATATAATACTCAATTTCGGCGTCGGTAAGGGTTTTAAACTCCACCTTGGCTACATCGCTGACGGTTTGGTAACCTTGGCTACTCAACAAACAAATGCCCGTGATGACCTCGTGGCTGCGTCCTGAAAGTTGCTGGAGCATGGCTTTGGCTTCGGCGGCATCAGCGGGTTTGTTGAGAATCATGTTGTCTACCACCACAATCGTATCGGCGCAGAGGACGAGGCGGTCGTTCAAATTTGACTCAAACTGTGATGCTTTGTGTTTTGCCAAATACCCCGCCACTTCGGCGGCGGGCATATCGGCAGGAAACAGCTCATCTGTGGGGCGAACCTCAACGGTAAAATCAAACCCCAACTCGCGCAACAACTGCTGACGCCGCGGAGAGTTGGAGGCGAGAATAAGGGGGTGGGTGAGCAAAAGCATTTAAATAGTGGTCGTTAGATTTTTTCCTTGTGCATCAGCGTAGCCACGCCTTTGGTGGTGATTTTGTTGGTCGTTACATCAAAAACTTCGCCCAAAATCTCGCCCGTATGTTTTTCGGGATTCAGCGTGATGACCGTAAATTTTACTCTGTAGTCGGTATCCACAAACATCGGTCGCAAAAACTGGAAAGTTTGTCCGACGTAGATGGAGCCGTAGCCTGGAAACTTTGTACCGATCACTTTGGTGAATACGCTCGCGCCCAGCATTCCGTGAATGATGGGTCGTTTGAAGGGCGTCGTGGCGGCGTATTCGGGGTCTAAATGCAACGGATTGTCGTCGCCCGTGAGTTGGGCAAAGGCAATAACATCATCTTGAGAAAAACGGAATTCGTATTCGTAGGTATCGCCGAGGGAAAGTTTCATAGAAGTTAGGTTTTAGCGTTTAATAAAAAATGGTTTTATAATGAACCCGTTTTTCCGCCGTCAACGGGAATATTGATACCGCTAATAGCAGCGGCGGCAGGACTACACAGAAATGCCACGGCGGCGGCTACTTCTTCTGGCTCGGCAAAACGTCCGATGGGGATTTCTGATTCTAACTGCCTTGCCACTTCGTCAACGGTTTTTCCTATTGCTTCAGCTCTCAATTTATTGACAGTGTCCAGACGCCCAGTCTTGGTGTAGCCGGGCAAAACGTTATTGACCGTAATGCCGAATTTGCCAATCTCCAACGAAAGCGTTTTGGCCCAACTCGCCACGGCCCAGCGGATAGTATTAGATACTCCTAACCCAACAATTGGCTGTTTGACTGACGTCGAAATGATGTTTACAATGCGCCCGAAACCCGCTTTTTTCATGGCTGGTACCACCGCCTGCGCCAGTACTTGATTATTGAGGAGGTGCATTTCAAAGGTCTTCATAAATTGCTCAGGAGCTGCATCAATGATGGGTCCGCCCGTTGGCCCGCCCGTATTGTTGATGAGAATCTGGACTTCTGGAAACGTCGCCAAATAGGTGTCGATGGCTTCTTTAACGTTTTCTATGTTGGAAAAATCAGCCACAATATAACGGTGCGTTTGCCCTTGGCTCACGTCCAACGTACTGAGTGTTTGTTGTAATGCGGCTTCATTGCGCGCCATAAGCGTTACGTTGGCACCCATCAGGGCCAATTCTACCGCCGATGCGCGCCCGATACCTTGCGTACTGCCGCATACAATGGCGGTTTTTTGAGTTAAATCAAGATTCATAGCTAGTGGCCCAATTTTTTAGGCTGTTTTACGGGTGGAAATCCTTTTGGCTAAAAATTTAGTATGTATTCTAAAACGTATGCTGTTTTGATTCTGAAAAACGTTTTCTTCTGATGGTGAATTATTTGCTTTGTGACATTGTACTAACATCATATTAATTGTAACTCTCAACTTCTTAAAACTATGCGCTGTTTTGCTTTAATTGTTTTTTTAGTGATGGCTGTATTTAGTAGCTGTACCGCTGCGCCCACGTCTACTGCGGCCCCCGTTGACCACGCTGCTTGGGACAAACTTCTGAAAAAACACGTAAACGACAAAGGTTTTGTCAATTACACTGCGTTCAAAAAAGATTACGCCGAACTAAAAAAATACCTAGATATGCTCAGTGCGAGCGCTCCCAACGACAAATGGAGCAAAGATGAGCAGCTGGCGTACTGGATTAACGCCTACAATGCGTTTACGATTCAGTTGATTCTGGACAATTATCCGGGTATAACGAGCATCAAAGACATTGGCTCAAAAATCAAGATACCTTTTGTCAATACTCCTTGGGACGTGAAGTTTATTACCATTGGCGGCAAAAAAATGGATTTGAATAACATCGAACACGGGATTATCCGTAAAAAATTTGATGAGCCTCGGATTCACTTTGCGCTTGTGTGTGCGGCCAAATCGTGCCCACCGTTGCGCAACGAAGCATTCGTGGCTGAGCGTTTGGATAAGCAGTTGGATGAGCAGGGACGGGATTTTATCAACGATAAAACCAAGAATAACGTCACTAAAAACAAGGCAGATTTATCGAAAATTTTGTCTTGGTATGGGGGAGATTTTACGAAGACAATGCCGATTATTGATTGGGTAAATAAATATTCAACCGTAAAAGCCGACAAAAAAGCCAGCGTTACGCACATGGATTACGACTGGGATTTGAACGGAAAATAATAAATAGTTTCCCGAAAGTTATCAACTTTCGGGAAACTAAATCTTCGATTATGCTTTTACTGCTAGGGGTTTTAGGTCGGTAAGGTCGGCAATTTTGACGGGTTGGCCCGTTTTCATGCTCTTACGGGCACCGATTCCTACCAAAATGGCCATTGCTCCGTCGCGGCTTCCTGCCGATTGGCGGAAGGTATCTGCCGCGTTAGGATTGCGGAAAATTTTATCCCGTAGGCGCGCATCGCCGCCGCCGTGCCCTTCGGCTTGCGGAATTTTGATGTATTCTACTTCGCCAAAATTCTTAGAAAGCATCAGTTCATCGTAGGGCTCACGCGTCATTTTTCCTGATTCTTTAACCCATGCTTCCAAACGCCCTTTGGTACCGTTGAACGCGATTCTGTAGCCCTCGTACGGCGAATAAGTCGTTAGAGAATAGCTCACGTTCACGCCGTTGGCGTAGTGAATCGTGGCCGCCATTTTATCATAAATATTGATGTCTTCTTTGAATACGCAGCCGTCGCGGTGGTAGCCGTCGTATTTTTCATTGTCAACGTACAGCGCGGTGAGTCGTTTGTCTTTGGTGACGTCAAAATAAAACTTACACTCGGTTTTATGCGCACAGCTGCGGCAGTTGGTGCCTCTTATGGTGCCATTTTTGCCATAGTGTTCCAATGCGCCTTGGGCATACACGCTTTCGGGCTCAGATTCTAGCCACCAGTTCAACAAGTCAAAATGGTGACTGGCTTTGTGTACCCAAAGCGAGCCGCTTTTTTCTTCCAAACGGTGCCAGCGACGGAAATAATCGGCTCCGTGGCTGGTGTCAAGGTACCAGTGAAAATCCACGGATGTAACTTTTCCAATCGCCCCTTCGCGCAGCAGTTCGTATAATTTTTGGCGGTGTGGAGAATAACGGTAGTTGAACGTCACCGTTACTTTTTTGCCCGTGCGTTTTTCAGCGTCCAAAATGGCCTGACATTTACCCTCGTCGGTGGTCATGGGTTTTTCCGTCACGATGTCGGCCCCCATTTCCATGCCTTTGATGATAAATTGGTCGTGTGTGGCATCGACGGTGGTGACGATAAGAATGTCAGGTTTGGTTTCCCGCATCATTTTTTCGAAATCAGTGAAAAGTGGGCAAGTCACGTTCAGCATTTTACGGGCGGTTTCGGCGCGGCCCGGGTTGATGTCGCAGAGTCCCACAAACTCGATGACGTCGCTGAATTCTTTGATTACGGGAATGCCCCACATACTTGTGCCACGGTGGCCAGTACCTACCATCGCTACTTTACGTTTGGCCGAAGTACCACTCGTAAATACGGAAGCAGAGGCCAACACGCCCGCGCTGGCCAAGGTTGATTTTTGTAAAAACTCCCGTCGGTTAAGGGTTTCTTGAAGATTGTTCATGTGTGAAGGTTTTGATTTACAATAGGTTATTACTTTGTTTGTCCGAATCAATCCATGTGAAAAACGCACTCCAAAGACGTACTCACGGGCGAATTATCCGCGTTGGTGTCCATAATATCGGCCATGTAGGCCCACCATTTTTTTACGATGGGGAGTTGGGGCAAACCATCGGCAGTATGATTTTCGGTTCGCTTCTGAACGGCAAACAGCACGCCTGTAGCGCGGTCGAGATAAATAGAGTAATCACTTACCCCTGCTTCGGTCAATGCCGCTGATAGTTCAGGCCAGATTTCGTCGTGACGTTTTTTATATTCTTCCTCAAAACCAGGTTTGAGTTTCATCAAAAAGGCAATTTTTTGCATGGTATCGGATGGATTACTTTAGAATTGGTAAGGTGTTTATGACACAAATAGAAAAGGATGTTTTGAACCAACCCTCCTGTACTTATATGGCTTGAAATTAATTTCTATTGCTAAAAATTCTTATTTATAATATATTTTATAAAATATGGTTTTAAATAAAAAATATTTTATAAAATCGCATTATTTTTAAACCATACTATCTAACAATGAAGCAGTTTTTTGCTGGATTATTGATTGTGTTGACGGTTCAACTCAATGCTCAAGTTTCAATCATTCCCAAGCCGCAATCTCTCCAACGCCACACGGGCGAATTTACCCTGACTTCCTCCACGGCGATTCAGACTGCCCCTGAGGTGAAAGCGGAAGAAGTGATTCGTTTTTTGGTCGAATCTATCAAGACACAAACGGGAATTCAGCTCTTGCCTAACGCCAAATCGTTGCCTTTTATTTATCTTAAATCGGATGCCTCTCTGCAAAACGACGAAGCTTATCGCCTCACGATTACTGCTGAGCGTATTTTGATTGAGGCCAAAACCAATCAGGGGTTTTTCTGGGCGGTGCAGTCATTGCGTCAATTGTTGCCTTTTCAGAAAACAGCCTCGGCCAAAATTCCGTGTCTGATGATTGAAGATGCGCCGAGTTTTCAATGGCGCGGGCACATGATGGACGTGGCGCGGCATTTCTTTCCCGTAAGTTTTATCAAAAAGCAACTGGATTTGATGTCGTTGTATAAACTCAATATTTTTCATTGGCACTTGACCGACGATCAAGGTTGGCGCATCGAAATCAAAAAATATCCTAAACTAACTTCCGTAGGCGCGTGGCGAAAAGAGCCCGATGGTAGCATACACGGGGGTTTTTATACCCAAGCCGAGATCAAAGAAGTGGTGGAATACGGCCGTCGGCGCAACATCACGGTGATTCCCGAAATCGAAATGCCGGGTCATTGTGTTGCGGCGTTGGTGGCTTATCCCGAATTGGCCTGTACCAATGAAAAACGGGTGGTTCCCAACAGTTGGGGTGTTTTTGGGGATGTATTTTGCGTTGGCAAAGAGAATGTGTACGTGTTTTTACAAGACGTACTGGATGAAGTTATGCCGCTGTTTCCGAGTCGTTATGTTCACATCGGTGGCGATGAAGTGCCCAAGACTGCGTGGCAGGCTTCGCCCGAATGTCAGGCGTTGATGAAAGCCCAAGGCTTAAAAGATGAGCACGAATTGCAGAGTTATTTCATAAAACGTATTCAAAAATACTTACAATCCAAAGGGAAAACGCTCATTGGGTGGGACGAGATTTTGGAAGGCGGAGCCGACAAAGACGCCATTGTGGAAGTATGGCGTGGCGAAGCTGAAGGTCGAAAAGCGCTGGCAAACGGCAATCGGATTATTCACGCAGGGCCCTATTATTTCGATTCTCCCAACGCCAATCTGACCCTCAAAAAAGTCTACGAGTACGATAACCTCAGCGACCCAGCCTACCGACAAAACAGCACTCAGGTTTGGGGTGCTGAGTGTCCATTGTGGACTGAGCGAGTCACGACCTACAACGCAGAATATATGCTATATCCGCGAATGTTGGCATTTAGCGAAAGTCTTTGGAATAACGGTACGCGTAATTTTGAGGAGTTTCGGGCCCGAGTGCAGCAGCATTATCCCATTCTGACGACTCTAAAAGTAGCCTATGGCGCCGAAGACAAAAGCCTGATTGATACCAAAATAGAATTTGATGCGGCGCAGAAATCATGGTCATTGCGCAGTTATTTGGGCATGAAAGACTTAGCCATTCGGTACACCCTCAACGGCACCAAACCCACCGCTCAGTCGCCCAAGGCGCAGGAAGTTTTGACGGTAACGAAGCCCAGCAAGATTACGTTCGCACCGTTTAGGGGAGATAAGCAGTACCGCGACGCACAAAGCTACCAAATCATCGAAAATAAGGCCGTGGCCAAAAAGACCATTTGGAATAGTAAACCCGATGCGCAATACGCCAAACCTGGTGAATACGGTTTGGTGGATGGCTTGAAAGGAGGAGAATCTTTTGGCGACGGAGTTTGGATGGGTTGGTCGGGGCGGCCTGTGGATGCAGTGGTTGATATGGGTGAAAAAACAACGTTCCGTTCGGTAAAAATTGATTTTATTCAGGAAGCAAAATCATGGATTTTGTTGCCTAAAAGCGTCAAAATCTCCGCTTCTGACGATGGTATAAGCTTTACGACCCTTATTGAAAAAACCTTTGACGTGAAGCCCTTATTGGACGGAATTGTGAAAGAAACGGTGGGCTATGAGTCGAAGCAGCCTATTCAAAAAAGATACTTGAAAGTAGAAGCGATTCCGTATGGCAAACTCCCCGCTGGGCACAATGGCGCGGGCGGAGAAGCTTGGCTTTTTACGGATGAATTGGTCGTTAACTAACTATATTAAAGGCGTTTCCAAGGTTTTGAATCCTTGGAAACGCTCCGTTATTACCACAAGTGATGCACTTGCGGCTTAATATATTTTTCGTAAATATCGTTGACGGCCGCGAGTTGTTCCGTGCTCAAATTAGGGATGCGCAATGCTTCCAAGTTGGCAGTGGCCTGTTCGGGATTGGAGGCCCCAGGAATAATCGTGCTGACGGCTGCAAATTGTAAAATCCAACGCAGCGCTACGGGCGCGAGGTTGGCGTAGGCTGGGAAAACGGCCTTTAGTTCTTCTACTGCTGCAAGGCCAGTTTCGTAATCAATGCCCGAAAAAGTCTCTCCTTTGTCAAATCGTTCGCCGTTGCGGTTAAAAAAACGATGGTCGCCGGCGGTAAAAGAAGAGTTTTTGGAAAACTTGCCCGTGAGTAGGCCGCTCGCCAGCGGTACCCGTACAATGACACCCACGTTGCGCTTCTGCGCTTGTTCAAAAAACAACTCGGCAGGACGCTGACGAAACATGTTGAAAATGATTTGTACCGTCGTAACGTTTTCGTATTCAATGCCTTTAAGGGCTTCTTCTACTTTTTCGACGCTGATGCCTAAGTTCAGGATTTTTCCTTCTTCTTTCAGTCGGTCAAACAATTCGAAGATTTCAGGACGGTAATACACTTCCGTCGGTGGGCAGTGGAGTTGAATCAAATCGAGGGTTTCGAGGCCCATGTTTTGAAGACTGTCTTCCACGAATTTGCGCAACACGGCGGGCTGATAGGCTTCGCTGACGTGCGGGCTCAGCTGACGTCCGCATTTGGTGGCTACATAAATCCGCTCGGAGCGGCTTTTTACAAATTTGCCTACGGCTTTTTCGCTTTCTCCCGCGCCGTACACGTCGGCCGTGTCAATAAAGTTGATGCCCGCATCAACGGCGGCGTGCAGAATTTTCTCAGCGTTGTCGTGGCTAAAATCGTCGCCCCACTTGCCACCTACCTGCCACGTGCCGAGGCTGATTTCTGAAATGTCGAATCCTGTTTTTCCTAATCTTCGGTAATTCATCAGTGATTAATATTAATGGTCTGCTTCAAGTTTACTATTTAATAGTTTGTGGCGGTGATTTCTACTTACTCATTTTAACGGGAGTTTATTTTTAGGAACTAAATGATGCATTGTTTTGTCATTTGTATGTATCTACATATATTTATTGTAGGGTTGATTTTGCACTGTAAAATAAGCTTGTTTTTAAGGTGCAAAATCTTGTACAATTAGAGAAATGAAAAGAAGCGAATTTATAAAAAGTGCCCTGGGAGGGGCTATTGCGATGGAATCATTAAAAGATTTGTATAAATGGAACGAACAACTGGCCGTTAAAGATAGCCTGATGCCGATGTTGTTTGTGGGGCATGGCTCGCCCATGAATGGCATTGAAAACAATGAATTCAGTCAAAACTGGAAAAAATTCAGTACTGAAATTCCCGTACCTACGGCCGTATTGGTCGTGTCGGCGCACTGGTATATCCCTGGCACCAAGGTTACGGCCATGAATTCACCCCGTACGATTCACGATTTCGGGGGCTTTCCCAAAGCGCTGTTTGATGTCCAATATCCCGTTCCGGGCAGCCCAGCGCTGGCCCAAGAAACAGCGTCTTTGATTCACAAAACAAAGGTAGGGCTAGACCACGAATGGGGCCTCGACCACGGAACTTGGACGGTAGTTAGGCACATGTACCCCAAAGCCAATATTCCCGTTTTGCAGTTGAGTATCGACTACACCAAACCACCGCGCTACCACTATGAGTTGGGAAAAGAACTAGCGGCGTTGCGCAAAAAAGGTGTACTGATTATCGGTAGCGGCAACATGGTCCACAACCTTCGCATCCTCGACTGGCATTTGACCGACAAAGGATACGATTGGGCCATTGAAATGAACGAAACTTTTAAGTCGTTGATTATCAAAAATGACCATGATGCGCTGATTAATTATGAGCGTTTGGGGCAAGCAGGAAAACTGTCCATTCCTACGCCAGAACATTATCTGCCGCTGCTGTATATTTTGGGCTTGAAAGAAGACAAAGACAAAGTAAGTTTCTTCAACGATAAAACAATGTTAGGGGCTATTTCAATGACTTCGGTGAAAGTAGGATAATGCCATCATTTCTGGTTTATAAATGGGTTGGCGGTGGGTTTATCATTTCCCTATTTCTTCAAAAGAAAAAAAGTAATTTTGTTGGTATTCCAACCCTTAACCCATGAGCGACACAAAACTACCGATTGATAAGACCGACAATTATACTTCCGAGATAGCACAGGCACGTCGGGCGTTTGTAACTGAGAAAACAGGTGTTGATTTTCAGCACGTTGCGCAATATTCGTTTGAGCCGTCGTTGCTGAAAGGCAATATCGAAAATTTTGCGGGCGTAGCGCAAGTACCCATTGGTTTTGCAGGGCCTTTAAAAGTCCTCGGTGAATACGCTCAAGGTGATTTTTACGTGCCTTTGGCTACGACGGAGGGTACCTTGGTGGCCAGCTACAACCGAGGCATGAAACTTTGCCGCGAAGCAGGAGGCATCATCACTACCGTAATGGACGACGCCATGCAGCGTGCTCCGCTTTTTGTCTTTGAAAATGCCCGTTATTCAAAGGTGTTTGGGGAATGGGTAACCGCTCATTTTGACGAATTAAAAACCAAAGCGGAAGAAACAACGTCGGTCGGAAAACTAATTGATATTGAGCAGTATACCGTTGGTAAACTCCATTGGTTGCGCTTCAATTATTCCACAGGCGACGCTGCTGGGCAAAATATGGTGACCAAAGCCACGCACCGGGCGTGCCATTGGATATTGGAACAAAGCATTGAAGGGTTGGAACATTTCACCATGGCGGCCAACATGGATACCGACAAAAAACACTCGCACCTGAATACGCTCCAAACCCGAGGCAAGCGCGTAGTGGCTGAGATTACGATTCCGAATGAACTGCTGCAACGCATCATGCACGTAAGCAGCGAAGCATTATTTAAGCAACGGCAGTATTCAAATGCCGGCTCTATGTTGTCTAATGCCATCAGCAACGGTTCGCATTTTGCCAATGGCATCACTGCTATTTTTATCGCTACCGGACAAGACGTGGCCAACGTTGCCGAGTCCTCAGCGGGCATCGTTTATGTAGAGTTGAAACCCAACGGAGATTATTATTTTTCCGTTACTATTCCTTCCCTTATTGTGGCCACCTACGGCGGTGGTACAGGTTTGCCTACTCAAAAAGAGTGTTTGCAAATGATGGATTGTTTTGGGGTAGGGAAAGTGAATAAATTAGCCGAAATTGTCGCCGCCACCGTCCTTTGTGGTGAATTATCACTCGGCGCGGCCATCGTGGCCAACGAATGGGTAAGCAGTCACGAACAATACGGCCGCAATCGTTAAAATACTTCATTTGAACTCCTGACTTCTAACTCCTGAAATCATGTATCAAGACATTCTTTTTTCGCAAGCAGACGGCATTGCCCGCATCATGTTCAATCGGCCATCGGTGCTCAACGCCCTCAGTCCCAATCTCATCGCCGAACTCACCGACGCTACTCAAAAAGTAGCTTTGGACGAATCTGTCAAAGTACTCATCGTCACGGGCACTGGAAGGGCGTGGTCGGCGGGAGTGGATTTGAAAGCCCTCAATGAAAGCATTCAGGGCGGGCATTTCTCCAATTTTGAAGTCATGGAAATGGGCGTTGCGTTTATTTTGGCCCTTCAATCTATGCCTCAGGTAACCATCGCACAGGTAAATGGGCATTGCTACACGGGCGCAACGGAATTGATGATGGCGTTTGATCTGGTCTATGCCGCCGACGAGGCGCAAATCGGCGATACACACACCAAATGGGGCATTGCTCCCAAATGGGGAATGACCCAACGGTTACAACAAAAAGTGGGTTTGATGAAGGCCATGGAACTGTCTTTTACGGCGCAGCCCGTATCGGGAAAAGAAGCCGAGCGTATCGGATTGGTGAATAAATCGGTGCCGTTGGCGGAGTTGGAAGTCACCGTGAATCAAGTAGCGGACAAAATTCTGGGCAACTCAGCCCAGACCATTGCCGCTATGAAAAAGATGTACTATTTCGGGGCCAATCAGGGCTTACATCGTGGCTTGGAATACGAATGGGACGCCGATTTTAAAATCACGGACCGAGAAGAGTTTTTGCGGAATTTCGAGAAGAATAAATAAACACACGAAGACTTGGGAAGTTTCGTACACTCACGAATACGAAACTTCCCAAGTCTATATTTATGGAGTTAAAAATCTATGATGTCTTCAACTATCAAAATCCAAACTTCCCAAGACTACTACCAAAGTCTCAAAGGCCGTAAACTGAAAGTATATTTGTTTGGGGAATTGGTGGAAGAACCTTCCGAACACCCCATGATTCGTCCGTCGGTGAATGCCGTGGCAGAAACCTACGATTTGGCGCTTCGGGAGCCTGAATTGGCGTCGGTGATTTCGCCTTTCACGGGCGAGCGCATCAATCGCTTTCTGCACATTTCGACAAGCGCCAACGATTTGGTCTTGCAAAATAAAATGCAGCGTAAACTCGGTCAAAATACAGGCACCTGCTTTCAGCGTTGCGTGGGGATGGATGCGTTCAATGCGCTGTTTTCGACCACGTTTGAAATGGACAAAAGCTACAAAACGCCCTATTACGAGCGGTTTGTGGCTTTTTTGACCGAAATGCACCGCCGCAATTTTGTCATCGGCGGTGCCATGACCGACGTCAAAGGCGACCGCAGCAAAGCTCCGCACGAACAGGCCGACCCGGATCTGTTTGTACATATTACCCGCCGTACCTCCGAAGGCGTGTACATCACGGGGGCCAAAGCGCACCAAACAGGCTGTCTCAATTCGCATTGGCTACTGGTCATGCCTACGATGCGGTTGGGCGAAAAAGACAAAGACTACGCCATCGTAGGCGCGGTACCCGTGGATGCGCCGGGCATTACGTACATCTATGGCCGACAATCATGCGATACGCGCAGCATGGAAGGCGGCAATATGGACGCGGGAAATGCCAACTTTGGCGGACAGGAAGCGATGGTGATTTTTGAGGATGTATTCATTGCCAATCCCCTGATTTTCATGGATGGTGAATACGAATTTGCGTCGATGTTGGTAGAGCGTTTTACGGGGTATCACCGTCGGAGTTATGTGTGCAAAAGCGGCGTGGGCGATGTGCTGATCGGGGCGGCGGCAAATATTGTGGAAATGAACGGAGCCGAAAAAGCGAGCCACATCAAAGATAAATTGGTGGAAATGACGCACCTCAACGAAACCATTTACGGCACGGGCATTGCGGCGTCGTACCAAGGCTATCCGACCGAATCGGGGGCGTATTTACCCGACGATGTATTGGCCAATGTTTGCAAACACCACGTGACGCGTTTCCCCTACGAAATCAGTCGTTTGGCGCAAGATTTGGCGGGTGGATTGATGGTTACGCTGCCTTCCGAGCAGGATTACAACAACCCTGAAACCCACGAACTACTGAAAAAATACCTTAAAGGCAAACCCAACGTGCCGACCGAAGACCGCTTCCGGATGTTTCGCCTCATTGAAAACATGACCTTAGGTCGCAACGCCGTGGGCTACCTCACCGAGTCCATGCACGGGGCCGGTTCGCCCCAAGCCCAACGAATTCAAATTGCCCGTTTGATGCAATTGGAATACAAAAAACGCTTAGCAAAAGTATTGGCAGGGATTGAAGTGGTTGATACAGATGCGGTGGTGGAAGAGGCAGGAAGTTATTTTGGACGGGTGTTTGAGTTGCCTTGAGTTTATATTTTATGGATAGGACGAACGAGACGTTCGCACTATCAGCAGATACCAGTATTAATATTAGAAATCAATGAAAATAAGCGACTGGGAAAAAATTTTAATCTCTATTGATTTTGATAAGCCGCAAGGAAGTTTTCTATTTAAAAACCAGACATTCCATTATAGCTATTTTGGGTTTAAATCATCCGGGATGGGGATTTTGATTATTTGGAATGTTTTAACGAAAGAAGCTTTCCGTGTGTCAAGGATGAAGATTCCTGATAATATTGAATTTTATGATTTAAACGATGAAGGAATTTACCATCAGATCGTTCCTGAAGACTTAAATTTCTCATAAGGAAGTAAAGCTTAATCCGTAGTTTCACAGACCAAGGCGCTGGGTTTGTTATGCAGTTTACTAATCCAATTTTCTCACATTATCGCTGGTTGATGGGGAATTGATCATATCTTCCCTTTTCTCCCAACAAAATATTGAACAGGTTTTTGTATCGTATTCATGTTGTCATTGAGAGAGATATTTGTTGACAGTACTTTTGTTAATACATTATAAATCTGCATTGAAAACGGGCTATCTTCAATTACTTCAGGTAATACTAACGTGTAAGACCAAACATTATCCAAGATAAATCTAATGTCATGAGTTGGTTTTCTGTCATTGTCAATGGATACTGTAATTATATCCTCGAATGATACTTTATCAGCAATTATAGAAAAACATCCTTCTTTGTCTTTATTAAGTCCATAGCCTATTGTATCGTCATTGTACATTTCAATATCTTTTGCTATGAAAAGCCAAATCTTGTCAGTTGTATTACCTTCGATACTTTTATCTATGATAGGATTTTCCCAAATCAATTTTATCTCATTTATTATACATTCTTCTAACTCAAAAAAGGATTTTTGAGAGTATATAATATAGTCGTAACCTGAAATTTCCATTTCTTATTTATTTTTATCGTATATATCCGAAGGCACAGACCAAAGTATAAGTTTAACCAAAATCTCACCACTCCAACGTCACCAACCCCACGCCTTGCCGAGGCAGCGTGGTTGAAAAGATCAATTGTCCGTCTTTCACGGTTTGGCGCTTGGACTCGCCGTATCGGGCTAATTGTCCCGCCTTTTCCAGTTCGGTGATTTGTTCCGCCGTAGGATTGGTCGGTGAGCCCATTTTTTTCCACACTTCGTAGCTGTTGCTGTGCTCATTGTCGATGCGGTACTGCGTGATTTTTACTTTTTTAGCTGGAATGTTTTTGAGGGTTAGGTCAACCGTGGCTGCCGTGCCCGCGACATCATCGTCATGATAATTCCAAAGCATCACGGCGGCCGTACCTTCGTCTTTGGTGGCCAATCCGCCGATGTCGGGTGTGGAGCGGCGAACGCTGGAATCCCGCACCGCGAGTGTGGGGTACATTAAATTCCCTTTGACGTCCACGCGTTTTCCGTTCATCATTCCAAACATTCGGAATACATTCAACACGGGTTTGTCCACGCCGTTGGTGGCCAAATCCCGAAATCCGTAGAACCAAGGTTGGTCTTCAAATTCAAACGACCACGAAACCGCGCCTTTGAAATTGACTTGGTGCAAATCAGCCAAGGCGTATTTTCGCGCAAACGAAGCCGCCGTGTAGCTCGAATACATGGTGCCGTTGCGGTAGGCATTTTGCGGGTCGGTTTTCATGCCGCAGGCAGCGCAGCCTTCGGGGTCAGATTCACCGATGATGATGGGCGTATTTTTGAGTTGTGGAAACGAGGCCACAATCTCAAAACCCGACGAAATATCCCGCAATTGCGTTCCCATGTTCATCTGTACGTGCCCGTTCACGAGTTTGGGCGCGCCTTTGGCGTGAAACGCCACAAAATCCAGGGGCGTACCGATTTTGCCCGTCACGTAGTTGGTGTCTTGGGTGCAGTGTTTCAAAAAGGTTTTTAGAAAATTACCCCCTCTGCGTCCTGCCGGTCCCGTTACGTGCGGGCCACCGATTTTGGCCGTAGGCAACGCCCGTCGAACCGCGTCAGCAGAGTAATCGTACAGTTTGCAATATTCCTGTACTGTGCCTCCCCAATAAGGGCTGTCGGGTTCGTTCCACAATTCCCAATACCAGCTTTCCACTTCTTTTTGCCCATATCGCGCCACCGAATGTTTGACCCACTGATAGACCAATTCGGCCCATTTTTTATAGTCTTTGGGTGGGTAGGTCCAGCCTGTATAAATGGTGTTGTAAGGTTGGCCGGGCACCCAATTGTGTCGATAGGGTTGCGGTTTGGTCGAAAGTGCCTCGGGCATAAAGCCGATTTGGGCAAGCGGTTTCATACCGCGCTCGATGTAGGTATCAAATATTTTATCCACGATGGTCCAATCATATTTTGGATTTCCCTGCGCGTCTTCGGTGTAGGCATTGGTCGAACCCCATTTCAGCGCTGGCGTTCCGTCGCCGGTGGTGAGCAGGTTGTGGGCGCGTACGTATACGGGTACGGGGCTGAGAGCGGCGATTTCGGTCAACAATTTTTTGCCGTCTTTCATGTAGGTATAATTCGGCTCGTCGTAGCCAAACCACGCCCAGGCGGGTTGCATGGGGCCGATTTCTTGGCTGAAATCAACCGTGATGGTGGCTTTTTGTCCCCAACCACTTATGCAGCAAAACCACAAAATCAAAATTCTGGCGAAGGGTATGTTTTTCATTTTTTTTAGTATTACTGAAGACAGAACGTAATGACGGCTCAAGTAAGCCTTTTTGCCACTTTATTTATTAATAAGCAGGATTGAATAAACTTTACTTCCTGAATTTTGTTTTTCCAAGAAAAGAAGGCAACAAGCGGCCTCTTTTTTGACTATTTTTGCGAAAATTTACACTCACATACCGCTCTGATAAATCGGATGAAAATCAGTCTTCACCAACAAGAATCCTTCGAGCGCCGTCACCACGGCCAAAGTCCCAAAGATTTACAGGAAATGCTGAAAACGGTCGGCGTAGCTACGCTCGACGAGTTGATAGAGCAAACGGTGCCGGCGGCTATCCGCTTGGCCCAACCGTTAAACTTACCCGCACCGAAGTCAGAATCTGACTTTTTGAACGATTTGAAAAAAGTAGCGCGTCAAAACCGCATTTTTCAATCTTACATCGGAACTGGTTATTACGATACCAATGTACCCAATGTGATTTTACGGAATATTCTGGAAAATCCCGCTTGGTACACGGCGTATACACCTTACCAAGCCGAAATTGCGCAGGGACGTCTTGAGATGTTGCTCAATTTCCAAACGGCGGTCATTGACCTGACGGGTATGGAAATCGCCAACGCCTCGTTGTTGGATGAAGCCACCGCCGCCGCTGAAGCCATGACGATGCTCCACAGCCTTCGCCCGGCGGCCAAGAAAAAAGCGGAAACGTTCTTTGTGTCGGACCGTTGTCATCCACAAACCATTGATTTGATCTATACCCGTGCTACTCCATTGAATATCAACGTAGTAGTGGGCGACCATACCAAGGTAGATTTGACCGACCCTGCCATTTATGGAGTGTTGGTGCAATATCCTGCTACCGACGGTGAAGTCATTGATTATACCGATTTTATCGCTGCTGCGCACGAACTGAATATTTTTGTGGCCGTTGCCGCTGATTTATTAAGCCTTACTTTGCTAAAAGCACCCGGTGAAATGGGCGCCGATGTAGTCGTAGGTTCGGCCCAGCGTTTTGGGGTTCCGATGGGCTACGGTGGCCCGCACGCAGCGTTTTTCGCTACAAAAGATGCCTTTAAGCGTCAGATTCCAGGCCGTATTATTGGTGTGTCTATTGATGCCGAAGGAAATCGGGCGCTACGTATGGCGCTCCAAACGCGCGAGCAACACATTCGTCGCGAAAAAGCGACTTCCAATATTTGCACCGCTCAGGTGTTACTTTCGGTCATGGCGGCGGCTTACGCTGTCTATCACGGACCCGAAGGTTTGAAAGCGATTGCTTCCAAAATTCACGGATTGACCAAAGCATTTGCCGATTCGGTGTCGCACATGGGCTATGAAGTGTTGACCCAAAACTACTTTGATACCGTTACGGTAAAGGTGCACAATGCCGATAACTTGCGCGAAGAAGCTGAAAAACGTTGGATTAACTTACGTTACAGCGCCAATGGGCACGTAGGTGTTTCGTTTGACGAAGTAAAGTCATTCAGTGATTTGATTGCTATCTTGGATTTGTTCGCCACGGCTTCAGGCGAAGGCGTGGAGATGACGGTTCCGAGCGAAGTGGACGTAATTTTCCCCGAGAATTTGGCCCGTCAGTCGGATTATTTGACGCACCCCGTCTTCGGCACATACCATACCGAGCACGATATGCTTCGTTATTTGAAGTCATTGGAAAGCAAAGATTTATCGTTGGTTCATTCCATGATTTCGTTGGGTAGCTGTACGATGAAACTCAACGCAACGGCCGAGATGATTCCCGTTACGTGGCCTGAATTTGGCAAAATGCACCCTTTTGCCCCCGTAAATCAAACGGCGGGTTATCAATTGTTGTTCAAACATTTGAACGATTGGCTGTGCGAAATCACGGGCTTCGCGGCCATGTCGCTGCAACCCAACTCGGGTGCGCAGGGCGAGTACGCAGGCTTGATGGTGATTCGGGCCTACCACGAAGCGCGCGGCGACAGCCACCGCAACGTGGCCTTGATTCCGTCGTCGGCGCACGGCACCAACCCAGCTTCGGCCGTGATGGCGGGCATGAAAGTAGTGGTGACCAAATGCGATGAACGCGGAAACATCGACGTAGCCGACCTCAAAGCCAAAGCCGAGCAGTACAGCAACGAATTGGCGTGTTTGATGGTGACCTATCCTTCGACCCACGGCGTATTTGAAGAAAGTATTATTGAAATTTGCCAAGTTATCCACAATCATGGTGGACAAGTATACATGGATGGGGCAAACATGAATGCGCAGGTAGGCTTGACCAGCCCCGCCACGATTGGCGCGGACGTTTGTCACCTCAACTTGCACAAAACATTCTGTATTCCTCACGGCGGCGGTGGCCCAGGTATGGGACCCATCGGTGTAGCCGCGCACTTGGTGCCGCATTTGCCAAGTCACGTTACCCTCACCGACGGAAAAGCGGCGGGGGCGGTTTCTGCCGCGCCTTATGGTTCTGCCAGCATCCTGACCATTTCGCATGCTTACATTGCCATGATGGGAGGAGAAGGCTTGACCAATGCCACCAAAATGGCGATTTTGAACGCCAACTACATCAAGCAACGCTTGGCGGGAGACGGCCAATTTGAAATCCTGTACACGGGAGCAAACAACCGTTGTGCGCACGAAATGATTGTCGATTGTCGCCCGTTCAAAGCGGCGGGTATTGAAGCCGAAGATTTGGCCAAGCGCTTGATGGACTACGGATTCCACGCGCCAACCTTGTCGTTCCCGGTAGCGGGTACGCTGATGATTGAGCCAACAGAATCGGAGTCAAAAGCAGAATTAGACCGTTTTTGCGATGCTTTGTTGAGCATTCGTGCCGAAATCCGCGAAGTGGAAGAAGGTATTGCCGATAAAGCCGATAACGTTCTGAAAAACGCACCTCATACGGCCCGTGTGGTGTTGGTTGAAAACTGGGAACGTCCGTACAGTCGCGAGAAAGCGGCCTTCCCGCTTCCGCATTTGCGTTTCAATAAGTTTTGGCCAAGCGTAAGCCGCATTGATTCGGCCTATGGTGACCGTCACTTGGTATGCGCATGTGTGCCGATTGAAGAATACGCGCAGGCAGAAGCATAATCAAATACAACCAAATTTTTGGTTGTTGATAACTGACACCAATTAATAAATCCCTCGGTTGTTTTGACGGTCGGGGGATTTTTATTGAAAATGACAAAAAGCATTTTTTTGGGATGTTATTGGTCATAAAGTATTTGGTGGGAAATGGTGAATATTGAACATCACAAAAAACAATTTCCCAATGAAAAGAAGAGAACCAGTTTCGCACATCATGACCAAAAACGTGTTCACCGTTAAAATAACCGATGATTTACACGAAGTAATTGAATTAGTTAAAAAGAATCACATTCGTCACTTGCCCGTTTTGGACGGGGCAGAAGTGGTAGGAATCATAAGTAGCACGGACATTAATCGGCTAACATTCAGTTCGTTGTTTGAGAATCAAGAGGGCGCCGACGAAGCCATTTTAGAAATGCTTTCTATTCAACAAGTGATGACCCAAAAACCGCGTACGGTGGAGGCTTCTCTGAGCATTAGAGAAGTGGCCGAAATCCTTACGACCGAAGAATATCACGCTCTACCAGTGGTTGAAAATGGTCATTTGGCGGGCATTGTGACTACCACCGACGTGATAAAATATATGCTGGAACAATACTAGCTTTTAAAACAATCTACCAAACGGCGTGGTTTGTAGCAATACAAATACGCCGTTTTTTTTATGCATACTCCTCTTACGCTTTTTTGGTTTCGTCGCGATTTGCGCTTACACGACAATGCAGGATTGTATCACGCACTTAAATCAGGCCATCCAGTTTTGCCCGTGTTTATTTTTGATACCGAGATTCTGGATAAATTAGAAGATAAAAAAGACCGTCGGATAGAGTTTATTCATCTGGCCATTCATAAACTTCAAACGCAATTAACGCAACTCGGCAGTACACTCATTGTAAAATACGGCAAGCCCTCAGAAGTATGGCAGCAGCTTTCGGACGAATACTACATCGCTGAAGTGCATACTAATCACGATTACGAACCCTACGCCCTTGCCCGCGACAAAACCATCGGTGAATTTTTGAACGCTCGAGGTACGGCTTTTTACACGCACAAAGACCAGTGTATTTTTGAAAAAAGCGAAATATTAAGCGGTGCAGGAACGCCCTATACTGTTTTTACGCCTTACAGTCGCAAGTGGAAAGAAACGGTTAATGATTTTTACCTACGCTCGTACCCAACTGAGACGTATTTTGAAGCTTTTCTGAAAACGCAGCCGTTGGAAATTCCTTCGCTCGAAAGTATGGGATTTGAGGCAGTGGGCCAGCCGTTTCCGGGGAAAGAAGTCCGAAAAGAACTTATTGAAAACTACAAAGAACGTCGTGACATACCGTCGATTCCAGGCACTTCTCGGTTGAGTGTACACTTGCGATTTGGAACCATTTCGATTCGGGAATTGGCCCGTAAGGCCCAAACGCTGAATGAAACCTTTCTGAACGAACTCATTTGGCGGGATTTTTATATGCAGATTCTCTGGCATTTTCCGCACGTAGGGCAAGGAAAAGCCTTCCGACCCGAGTATGATAAAATTGAATGGCGACATGATGAAGCGCAATTTCAGGCATGGTGTGAAGGCCGTACGGGCTACCCGATTGTGGACGCTGGAATGCGCGAACTCAACGCAACGGGTTTTATGCACAACCGCGTCCGGATGGTAGTGGCGAGCTTTCTAACCAAACATCTGCTCATTGACTGGCGTTGGGGCGAAGCCTATTTTGCCCAAAAACTTCTTGATTTTGACCTTTCGGCCAACAACGGCGGCTGGCAGTGGGCATCGGGTTCGGGGACGGACGCCGCACCTTATTTTCGGATTTTTAATCCTACATCTCAAACCCAAAAGTTTGACCCTCAACTTGTCTATATTAAAAAATGGGTTCCTGAAGTTAGCAGTTTTGGGTACCCTCAACCCATCGTTGACCACGCTTTTGCGCGGGAAAGGTGCTTGAAGGTATATCAAAAGGCGTTGAAGGGCCTATAATTGTTCTATCATTTCGTTTGTTTAAATTGCGTAAGCAAACCGATTAAAAGAATGAAAATCAAGGATATTATTACGATTGACCCAGAAACATTGGGCGGCACGCCTGTTTTCACGGGAACGCGTGTGCCGGTGTGGTCGTTGTTTGTACATTTAGAAAAAGGAGTATCACTGGAAGAGTTTTTGGATGATTTTCCGACCGTGAAGCATGAATATGCAGTTGCTTTATTGGAAATAGTACAGCAGACATTTTCTTCCGAAAAGACAATCCGTCAGTTATATGAAAGTGCTGCTTGATGAAAATGTGCCTTGTAAAAATCCCCTTCACTTCAGCAGCCGCTCTTCCAATGCTCCCTTATAGCTCCCCGCCAGCGGAATGGTGACATTGCCTACCGTCACCTGATGGCGTTCCATTTTTTGTATGGCGTTGAGCGCCACCAGATACGATTTATGAATCCGTAAAAAGCGGTCGGGCGGCAGCTGGGCCAGCATTTCATTGAGCGTCATGCGGGTCGTAACCTTGCGGGTGCGTTCGTGAATAAACAGAAGGTTGGTGTCCGACTGAATGTACAGAATTTCATCCAAATTGACCCGTACCCAATCGTAGCCGTCTTTGACAAAGATACCCGACGACTCGCCCGTCTTTTTGGAGTATTGCCCTAAGGCACGGTTGCAGGCCTGCAAAAAACGTCCGAATTCGACGGGTTTGAGCAGGTAATCCAGCGCGTGCAGGGCAAAACCCTCCACGGCATAATCGGGATAGGCCGTCACAAAAATGATGTGTGTTTTGCTGTTATTGAGCAATCGGGCAAAATCTGTTCCGAGCATATCGGGCATTTGTACATCCAAAAACAGCACATCAACGGCGTTTCGGCTCAGAAAGGCCAAAGCTTCCGCCGTACTTACAAACGTGTGTGTAAGGCTGATAAAGGGTACTTTTTCGGCGTGCCGGCGCAGGATTTCGAGAGCGGCGGGTTCATCATCAAGGGCAATGGCGATCATGGTTTGAAATCAGTAAAGATTCAATTGTAAATGTATTTCAAAAACGCTGTTTTCTTCTTTTATCTTCAGCGTGTGTCGGTGGGCATAGAGTAATTTCAGGCGTTGTTGTACATTGGCGATGCCTACGCCGTGGCCTTTGCGATGGGCTTCCTTTGCAATTGTGCTATTTTGAAGATAGAAATCAAGGGTCTGATTTTCAACGTATAGCTTCATACGAATAAAACATGGGTGCTCCATACTGATGCCGTACTGAAACGCATTTTCCACAAAGGGAATCAACAGCAACGGGGCGATTCGGGCAGGCTGGCCGTCGTAGTCAATGTGAATATCTAAGCGAATGCTGTCATGCTTTGGCAATCGGGCGCGTTGCAGGGTGAGGTATTTGTCCAAAAAAGCCAATTCACTTTCTAGACTGATATACGGTTTGGCTGATTCCTGCAAGGTAAAGCGCATGATACCCGCCAATTGTTGTACTAAATCAGCAACGGTGTCGTTGTGGGCTCCAGCGGCTTCGTTGTAGATCGTATTGAGTGTATTAAACAAAAAATGGGGGTTGATCTGCGATTTCAGCGCGGTCAGTTCCGCTTCCGTTTTTTGTTGCTGTAACACCAACTGCTCCCGACGCGCCCGAAAAGCGTCGGCTATGTAGCCAAAACCGATGATGATTCCCACTAAAACCAGCGTAACCAAACTGTTTTCGTCCACAAATTCGAGCTCTCTATCTTGACGAAACTGAAGTAGTTCAAACACAAGCCAGGTGAGGGCCGCTATCCACGTCCAATACCACCAGCGTTTTTCGGAGGCTAAAAACCACCACCGAAAAGGACCGCGATAATTGAGCCAGCCCAATACCCAAACCCCGGCCACCAACAGCACATAACTCGCCAGAAATTTGCCGAATCCGCTCAGGTTTTCGCCATCGTTGCCGAATTGCGCTTTCAGGCTACCGTACAGTAAAAACCCAAGATAACTGCCGAACGCGGCCGTCAACAACAAAAAAACTAAACGGCTGTAAGGGAAGGGTTTCATTCGATTTGTTTGAGGGCGCTGTTGTCTGGTTTCAATTTAACCATTTCTTTGGCCGCTTGGTCAACAGCGGTACGTTTAAAATAGAGGGCATTGCTCAGGTAATCATAGTCGACAATGCCTTTCAAAAAGACCGTTTCGTTGGCATTGATGGTAAATATCATGCTTTTCTTTTCGGTAATAAAGTCGCCTTCGGTCTCTACCCTGATCTTTCCCGCTGGGACTTCCAGCCGAAAGTATTCGTTATTGCTGAACCGTTGCGTAACCACCTGACTGTTTATTTTGACCGTAAAGTCTGAACCAAAATAATCTTTTCTTCGGTACAGTACCACTGTTGCGCGTTCGGCAGAGGGCGGCTCTTCTCCAAAACTGGGAAAGTAAAGCCAAAGCAGCATAATTGTTCGGAGTTTCATAACTGTAAATCAGACTTTTGATTTCCGTTTATGGCTTTTGCTGATGACAAATATGCTTTGGATAAATACCTGATGTATCCGGTCAACGGGAGCATTGGAAAGGCTGATATTATTGTCGGTTTTCCAGGGCACAGTATTTATTCCCAAACGGTATCCTATCCGAAAGACCGAGTTCAGGCTGACGGGGCGAGTGGGTCGAATGGTTCGCTCCAGTGAAATCTCAAAAAAAGTGTTTCGGTGTACTAACGCGGGCGATTGCCCAACGATGGGCGTAGAAAGGAGATTGTTAAAGGCCAGTGTTTGGGAGGCATCGGTCGTATATACGCTGGCGGTGGATTCAACCCTACCCACGCCTACGTTAATAAAATACTGACGGTTTCGCTCAAAAAAAACGGCGTAGCCAGCATTCAGCAAGTACGCAATATAGCTCCCAGTGACTTTGGTTTGTTTTTTTGTATCGCTTCCTGGAAGACCATAGATTGCTTCCACCCCAAACTTATAACGACCTTGTTGCAAAGCACCGCCGTAGGAAGCGATGGTGTTGAATTGGACAGCCGAGTAGCCCACCCCCTGACTTTTAAACGCCTGCCTTAGGTGGGGATAATGCGTTACGTTAAAATTGATAAACGGCGCTCCGATGTATATATGCGAATGCCGTTGAAATTCATCCGGATCGGGAATGCTCACCGAGTCCTGCTGGGCGTGGGTTTTGAGAAACATGCTCAAAAAAATCAAAGAAAACAGATGTAGTAATTTCATAAATGTTGTAAAGGTTTTTTTTAATAATTTCAAAAGTTTTCAGGGCTGTCAACAGATTTGCTAGTTAGACGATACAAATCAACTGGCTGATGGAGGCTTTTGCAAAGGTTTGTGGTCAAAGCGGCGGAGTTTGTGGGCAAAGTGAAGGACTTTGAGGTGATTAGATTGTTTTACAGTAACTTTGGATAAATAAGCACTACTTCAACACTTAGCCAAAGACGAACGATGAGCGCTTTTAAAAAACTCGGTTTTTTGTCTATTTACCTCATGATATTGCTGTCAAACGGCATTTTTATATTGACCCACGGCCAATTTACGTGGACGGGTGTGCTGTTTGCCTACGGTTTGGTGCCGCTTGTGGATGCGCTGATGGGGAAGGATAAAAACAACGCCGGCAAAGAAGATTTTGAACGACTGATGAACGACCGTTTTTTTGACGGAGTGGTGTATTCGTTGGTGTATGTCCACCTGATTCAATTGGGCTTGGCCGTATTTGCCATCCTGACCTATGAGATGACGCTCTTTCAGTGGATAGGCTACGTGCTTTCGCTGGGGATTTTTGCGGGAACGATGATAAATGTAGCCCATGAGTTAGGCCACCGCAGCAGTAAAATGGCGCAGTTTCACGCCAAACTTACGCTCATGACGGTGTGCTACATGCACTTTTTCATTGAGCACAATCGCGGCCACCACGTGTGGGTAGCCACTCCGCACGATCCCGCCACGGCCCGCAAAGGACAATCATTGTATGCGTTTTGGTGGCAGAGTGTCACGGGGAGTTTTCGGAGTGCTTTGGCGATTGAGAAACGATTGCTGGATAAAGCCAAGGTTCCGTTTTGGAGTATCAAAAACAATATGATTTGGGCGATAGTGTGTCCCTTGCTCTTCTGCGGTTTGTTGACCGCCCTGGGCAGTTGGCAAGTTGGGCGTTTGGCCTGGGAGGTAATTCCGTTCTTTTTCGGTCAAAGCCTTGTGGCCTTTTTATTGCTGGAAAGTGTCAATTACATTGAGCATTACGGCATTGTGCGTCGGGAAACGGCCCCCGGCAAATACGAGCGCGTTAACCCGTTACATTCCTGGAACGCCAACCATCTATTCAGTAATCTGGTGCTTTTTCAACTTCAGCGGCACTCCGACCACCATGCCTACGCCTCGCGGCCGTATCAGGTGCTGCGGCACTTTGATGAAAGTCCGCAATTGCCCTTCGGTTATCCGCTCATGATCCTGATGGCTTCCGTGCCGCCGCTCTGGTTTTCGGTCATGGATAAGCGTTTAGAAAAATGGCAGGGCTATGCCTATGATTCGCAGCATATTGCGCAGGTGGTGCGGGAGATGGTGTAGCAGTATTAGATATAAAAAAAGCCACTTCATTAGAAGCGGCTTTTTGATGTCATTTTTAACCTAACTTAATCTTTCAAATTCAACGCTGCTTTTACTTCGGCGTAGTTTTTCCAATCAATGGCGGCCAAACGGCCGTTGGCTACCCCGCCCGGAACAATAACATAACGATATAATCCATTCCCGGGGACACCAAAAGTACCACCTGCGGATACGAGTTGTGTATTAGCCACTCGTATTGTAATGATTCCTTCCAAAATCGAGAAGCTGTAGGTCATTGTGATGGGGACACCATTGCCCGCTACTGATTGCGTATTGTAAGGCAAAGCCTCAGCATTGGTAAAGGTGGGGTTAGCGCGATAGTAAATCATCACCATACCTTTGTCAACAATATCTTTAGTTACTTTTGGCTCGGGGTTGGTAAGAAGCCAACTTGGAAAATTGGGGGTAGTGGCTGTCGGGAAACTTTGAGTAATCCAAGGACGTTCACCTGCTCCATTTCCCGGATACGGACGGGCAATCCAAGTCGAATAAATAACATTGGCTGTACCGGTTGGCCCCTGTGGGCCTGCTTGTCCTTGCGGACCCGTTGGTCCCTGCGGTCCAATGGGTCCGTTTGGTCCCACGGGCCCTGTTACACCGATGGCCCCGTCTTTTCCAGTTGTGCCTTGTGGCCCTTGTGGGCCTGTTTCTCCCTGGGGACCTTCGCAGGCCAAAAAACAAATCGCCATTAACAGGCTGCTCATTGCAAGTAATCGATTGATTTTCATTTTTTAAGTGTAAGGTTTATGACTGATTTAACATTGCAAAGTTGAATCGAAATCCCTTCGGCTGTGCCCGCCAATTCGGGGGGCTTTAGAGGCTTTTTTTTGATTGCCCGTTAATTCAAACACAGGATTTGATTGGATAAAATGGGGGTTGCCAAAACTGCCTGTTCTTTGACGATGATTTTTGTCACCATAGGCTGCTTTCCGTCTGACAAATTGATGTGGTACTTGCCGTTGGCCAACTCGTTCAGATTCAGATCAAAACGGTGTTGGGTGGTTTGTTTGGCCAGTTGGTCGAAATAGATCAGGTTCTGATTTTCGTCATAGACCGACAGAAAGAATTTCTTCCCGTATTCTTTGCTGACCGCAACCCGAACTTTGAAGGTACCCAGAACGGGGTAAATCGAAGCGGAGAAAGATGGCGTTTCTACGGTTGACTGGGCTGTGGCCTGAATGTAAGCCGTCATTATAAAAAGGAAAATGAGGGTAAAAAGGGGTGTTTTCATGGTTGTGTTGTTTAAGAGTTATTAATAAAGTTGGGTAAGTGTGCCCCATGCTACCCGTTGAGGTGCATGGTTTGTATAGATCAAATTTCGACATATTTCAGGCGCACCGTTGCCGCCAATTTGGGTGGTATTTCAAGGCCTAGAAATAAAAAAAGCCACTCCCGAAGGAGCGGCATTGGAAAGAGAAGTATTGGTATTGAAGTTGGTTGCGCTAAAATAGCTTTATATTAACCGCATTTACTTTAGTTAATAGGAGAGTCCGAAAGGTGAATAAGTCTGGCGTATTTGGCTTGGTAGAAGGCATATGCAAATATAAATTGTGCTAGTACGCTGATGGCATTTCTAGCTATAAGAAATTTTGCGTAAAGTACATAGTCAGTTAGATATAGTTTGTTTCCTGTAGTGCTGAAAAACAGACTCAATAGGTTTACCAAAAGAATGCCGACACTTATCCAAAAATAGGGGGTTTTGGACAATGGAATACCAAAGGGAGTTTTTGCCAAAAAGAAAAGATAAATCATCGGTATACTAATTAAAAATAGGCTCAACATCAATGGATTAAGTGTGCCATGGACTCTGAATCCTTCGATAAACAAGTAATTGATTACAGCAGTCAGTGCCAATCCTATTGAAATAAGCCATACGATGTTGTAAGCTTTTTTTTCATAAGTTGATAACAATGAACTGTAAAACCAGCCTATCAGTAAAAAAGTGGGTAATTGGGATGTAATCTGTAGAAAATTAGTATCACTAATCTGCCATTTGTTCAGATACGGTACCCAAAAATCTTGGTAGCGAGTGACTACTTCAATAAATAATAACTCAAAACTGGCGGATACAACCAGTGCTAAACGTGACCAGAAAAAAATACGCAATGGCGACGTAAGTAAACGCCAACGGGCTACCGCTACCACAAGCGGAATAACCATAGCAGCGGTAGTGATTTGCCCTAATACTACAATCAAGTGAGTGTAAAACTTTTCATCGTTAGGCATAGCAGTTCTTAGTTTGCCGGGATTTTAACACCCGTAGTAGGATTGCCGCCTCCTCCACTTGGATGAGGATAGGGTAGGTCTTGTGTTATGGTAGAGTCTACTACAATCCCTTGGTTGGTAAGCTTATAAAAAGTGAATAGCATATAGATTTTCGCATTGCTATCTTCGCAAAGAGTGGCTCTCAGTCCAAGAATGGCGGCTTTTTCCTGTCCCTTGTGCCGATTGTATAACTCTTCAAGTATAGGTTTACTCACTTGGTATTTGATTTGACTTCCAAAAGGGATACTTGATGCAATTCGGTTCTTTTGGAGGCTCTTTAAGGTATGTATAACTGGTTTGTTAATGATAGAGTGCGAAGGCATGATGGGCTCATCAGGTTGGGGAAGAACAAAATTGTGATTAAAATTGGTAAAGAGAGGAGAAGAAATGTTACTGACTGTGATCTCAAGTTTTGATTTGAAAGGAGCGAGACCCGCCCAAAGGCTGTCTAAATCTATACTGAAATACTTTGTATCAGTATCGCCCCAAAAAGAAAGAATTTCTATTAATACTTTTCGTCTTAGTCTAGTTGAATTATAAACAATTACTGTCATAAAAATAAGTTTGTTAGAGGTTATTGTAATGAGTTAAATTAGGGTCATTGCCTATCAATAGCTTTGGAGAATGTTTTAAAAATTTTGAGGAGAAGTGGGCATTGTTTAAAACCGAAATCCACTCACTCCCCAACCTCTATTTTACGCAGCACTAACCCTGACCATACGGCCAAAACGACTCCAACGAGGACAATGCCCCAGGCTTGGTTGTTTTCGACGCCGTTGAGGATAGCGTGGATATGCACAATGGGTAAAATAATGTCGCCTACGAAGATCAGTAATAAAATGCCCTTCAAGGCGCGGGAGGGAGCGGCGGGTCTGATGTACCAAAGGCAAACCGTAAGGGCCAAAAGCAGGGAGCCGTACCCCCGCATCAGTACCCATGTGGCATCATTGGCGGTTTCGGGATGCGTGAGGTAGAGGTCGGCCACGATCTTTGGAGCAAGCAGCATCGGGATGGCAAATAATACCGCCGTGATGGCATTGAAGGTGAATAGATTTTTAGTGTTCATGATTATAGAGGTTTAGGATAAAAGTGATTCTCTCGTAATGCCTCACACCATCCTCCCCTCAATGGCCTTGGCTACGGCTTCGGGGGCGGAATTGACGTGGAGTTTTTCGTAAATATGCTTAACGTGCCAATGCACCGTATGAAAACTCAGACTACAGGCGTCGGCTATCATCTTGTAACTCATGCCTTTGACCATGCAACCCAGAATCTCCCGCTCGCGGTCGGTGAGGGATACGTAGGTCGGTTGGGTTTTGACAAATTGACTTTGAAACATCCGCAGCACCTTGGCTGCAATGGACGGGGTCATCCAAGCACCGCCGCCGTGAACATCCACGATGGCCTGTAACATCACTTCCGGGTCGGGATTTTTGAGTACGTAGCCGTTGGCTCCCGCGCAGATGGCCGCAAATACGCGGTGGTCATCGTCAAACACCGTCTGCATGAGCACCTTTGTGTCGGGGAGCGTCGCTTTGATTTCCTGCAAGGCTTCAATGCCCGAAATGCCCGGCATCTGAATATCCATCAGGACCACGTCGGGTTTGTAGCGTTTGATTTTGCCCACGCAGCCTTCGGCATCGCCAAACGAAGCGCACATAAACACCTCGTCAGAGCCGGCCAGATACAGCGACAGACTTTGGCGAAAGCTTTTGTTATCCTCAAAGAGTACGACGCGAATCATGGGCTTGGGAGTCAGGAACAAAAAGAAAACCGTTAAAGCCAAATGCGACTTTTTGGTATGTCTTTTTTGTCGGTTGTTAAATGTAGAATATTATGATTGATACTTCGTTACAAAAGTCCCGAAAGTTATCAAACGGTCATCCCCCCAATTTGGGTAGCGCCGTCTTTCCTTGAATAAGTAGCGTCAATGAGGGTTAAATGGAGATGACGGTGACGGCCAATTGGGTGCCTTCACCTGTTTTTGAGTCCAGTTTTACGTCCATAAAGCTCTCGGCCGCGCGTTTTTTGTAGTTTTTGAGGCCGTTTCCTTCGTAGCGTTGGGTAGCGTCAAAGCCTTTACCGTTGTCGGCGATATTCATCAACAGTTCCTGTCCGTTCATTTTGAAGGTTATGCTTACTTTGCTGGCTTCGGCGTGTTTGAGGATGTTATTTAAGGCCTCCTTGAAAATGAGGTAAAGGTTTTGCCGTTGCTCCATGCTTAGCTGGAGTCGGTGGGTCTCGGTGGCAGAAAGTTGATTATTAAAATTCAGCGAAATATCCTGTGGAGTGAGCAATTGAAACGCCAACGAACGCATTTTTTCAAGCAACTGTTCCACCGAATCATTACTAGGATTGAGCGTCCAGACCGTGTCGCGGATGGTTTGGATGGTTTCTTCGGAGTCGGTTTTGATTTGTTGTAAAATCGAAAGCATTTCGGGGGCTTGTTGGCCGTATTTTTTCTCTACCAAGCGCGTCGAAATGGCAATGCTGCTCAGGGTCGCGCCCACTTCATCGTGGAGGTCGGCGGCGATGCGGTTGCGGAGACTTTGCAGTTTGAGCTTTTGGCGAAAATTATACAGCAGAAAAAAGTAAATTGCCGCGCCCGCCAACAGTAACACATACACAGCTACGGCTGGCCAAAACCACCCTTCTTCCGTGATGCTTTCTTCTACTTCAAGCGTGATTTGAGCGGGCTTTGACCATTGTCCGTTTTGCTGTACTTGTACCCAAAAATAATACTCACCGCCTTTGAGATTGTTGTAGCGTGCAACTGGGTAGTTTAAGGTAACTGTATCGGAGTCTAATCCAGCCGTGTAGTAGCGATAGGTACAATTGCAGGGTTTCCATTCGATAATTAAATCATTTTCCAGAGCGGCTAATGCTAAGGTATTTTGGGAGGTGAGCGTTTTAGCCTTTCCTTTTGAAATAACGGAGATAATGCGTGGCTTTTCCTGAGCCACGGCTTGCAGAATTACGGTAAAAATCAATCCCCACGTCCATACTCCAATCGTAGTTTTATTCATGGTTTTGAAAAAACGCAGAAGGCTTAGCGTTATGCTAACGCAAAATAGGGTTTTTGGAGAACTTTCTTAGACTTTTTCCTTCCTTCTACGGAAAACTTATGCTTATTTGAAGATGTACTAAAAAAAGCACCATGGCGCTGAGGATATTCCTTCACCCGGCCCCATGATGCTCTAATTGGTCAATTCACACACAAAATTTGATTCGATAAGATGGGCTTTGCCAAAACCACCTGTTCTTTGATGATGACTTTGGTCACAACGGGCTGTTTGCCATTTGATAAATTAACGTAGTATCGGCCGTTGGCTAATTCTTGCATGTTCAAATCAAAACGATGCTGCGTTGTTTTTTTTGATAGTTGATCGAAGTAAATCAGGTTTTTCTTGTCATCAATGATAGACAGAGAAAATTTCTCCCCGTATTCCTTGCTGATCAAAATTCGAACTTTGGAAGTGTTGACTACGGGATAAATCGAAGCAGTAAACGACGGTGTTTCTACGGTTGACTGTGCCATAGCCTGCGAGTAAATACCCATTCCGAAAAGGAGGGCGATGCTAAAAAGAAGCGTTTTCATGTTTTTGTTGTTTAAGAGTTTATTAATAAAGTTGGGTAAAAGTGTTCCGCCGTCAGCACGCAAGCGATTGCTTGATGTTGCGGCTTTACATGTATTTAAATTGTTTTATCTCTTAGTCGCAACAGTCTGAAAAACACGAACATATTTTTTTGATTATTTTTCAAAAACCCGCGAAACGAGCAAAAAAAGGCCCTATAAATTTGTTTTTAGCCAAGAAATACCCGTACTTTCTTATGGATTTTCACTCAACCCTGCTCCTCGTGACTATCTTCGGTACCCAACTTTCTGATCAAGATATAGTGGCTGGTATCCGTACGGGCGGAAACCCACGAAGGTATTTTGAAAACAAACTCTACGATAAGTACCGTTATTTGATTCGCAGCGGGAGCCGCAACCATAAAATCGAAGACGAAGATGCTTCAATGGCCTATTCCGACACGATTTTAACCACCATTGAGCATATCACTACGGGACGATTTGAAGGTCGTTCTGAATTGAAAACCTACATTCATCAAATTTTTTCGAATAAATGTGTTGATGTAATTCGCAAACGCACGACTAATACTATGCAGGCATTTCAGCGAGTATCCCTCGACGACCTGCTAATACCTGTGCCAGACTCCCAACGGACGGCCTTAGCCGATCTTATTCGGCAACAGGACCATCAGCGTATTCGACAATTGCTGGCGCGCATAGGAGAACGATGTCAGGAAATACTGACCCTGTGGAGTGAAGGTTTTTCGGACCATGAAATTGCCCTGCAATACCATTATAACACGGATGGGGTGGCGCAAACTACGCGGTTGCGATGTTTGGAAAAGTTGAGAGTCATGTACAAGGGAAGCCAATGATGAAACTATGTACGAAATCATAGACAATTATTTTGAGGGGCGGCTCTCAGCCACCGAGCGCGAGGCTTTCGAAAGAAAACTGGCGCAAGATAAGGCGCTGGCCGATGAGGTAGCTTTTTATCTCAGCACCAAAGCGGCCCTCAAAGAAGCTAACCTGCAAAAACGCCATGCCGAATGGACCCGACAGCGTTCCATTCGACCGTTGCGTTGGCAATGGGCTTCAGGGGTTGCGGCGGCTATGGTGTTATTGGTAGTTGTTTGGTATTTTATGACTCCTTCTAGTCTCACTCTTCAGGAATACGCAGAAGTCTATATTGAAGAGAACCTGACGAAGCTGAATATCCAAATGGATACCTCTAATGATAGCCTTCAAACAGCAATTGATTATTATAACCATCAAAAATACCAAGAAGCTTTACCCATCTTTAACCGATTGGCCGCCAGTATTACGAGCGCAAAAGCCTATGAGTATGAGGGTTTAACGCAACTTCATCTCAAAAACTACGATGCTGCCATTGCTATTTTTGAGCGGATGGCAGCCGACACTGAGCTGTTAGAAAACAGAGGTAAATTTTACGCGGCTCTGGCCCACCTCAAAAAAGGAGATACTGATACCGCCCACCGCCTCCTGGAAGAAGTAATTGCCAAAAATTTAGCAGGGAAAGCCCAAGCCGAGCAATGGCTCAATACCACTAAATAAGTACTAGGTGATAAATTTTGATTTTTCTTAAAAATTCACCAACATTATTGTTAGTGCAGTACCCGCTTTTGCGACTAATCCCTAAACCTCTTCCTACTGCTATGCGACTCTATCATTCTTTAATTGTATTGTTTCCAGCAATACTATTGGTTGGATGTGAAAAACCATGCTCCAATTCCAGTAATAATGACACAACGTCAGTCATCATTTACAAAGAAAGGATATCGCAGGCAGATATAGATTTGCTTAAATCGTTAGGGCTGAAGAAGACCTTAACCTGCCCCTGTGACTCTAACCTGCAACTTTGGGGTGATACAACAGATATTCCCATTTTTGGGCACGACGGTCTGGCAAATAATGGCGACAGCAAACCAGGCGGTGCAAGCGGCTCCAGAATTAGGGCAAACATACTGCCAACCCTGGGGTTTGAGGTTTCACCAGATTATATCGTACGAAGCCCAGATATTAACGATCATTCTATTAAAAATTTAATACTTTTCCCCGAAACTCTACCCGGAGGAGGTTTAATAGGAATAATGGATACAGGGGTTCATTCCAATAATTTTTGGAATAACGAAAATGACCCCAAGGCAAACGATGCCATAGACAATGATCGTAATGGTTTAATCAATGACTATCAAGGCTGGAATTTTGTGAATGGGACTAATGTAGTTACTAATGCAGATGAAGCTCATGGTACAATGGTAAATTACTTACTTGAACGTGAGCTCCGTGGTAAGAGTTATAAAATTGTGCCTATGGTCGTTTTAAATGAAAAAAAAGAAGGAAGATTGTTCAAGATGCTCTGTGCAATGGCGTATTCTACTAAGATTCCTGACCTGAAAACAATTAATGCCAGCTTAGGTTATTATGGCCCCAAAAGCGCTGTTTTAGAAACTTTTATTGGCAAACTTAAAGATAGAGGAATTATGTTGGTCGCTGCGGCAGGCAATGCACACCCTTCTGATTCCTGCGATAACTCTGGAAACCCGCGCGACCTAGATGTAAGAAAGTATAAATTTTATCCTGCTTCGCATTCCAAAGAGTTTAGCAACGTAATTTCAGCTACCACTGTTTACACTTTTCACGAAACCACGCGCATAGCTCCTGATCAGAACTTCTCCAAGCGATATGTAGATGTAGGAGTGATGGGAGATAAAGAAAAGTATTTTGAATTTAAAACGGACTCCTCTGGTCTTGACTTCGATTGGGGCTCATCCTACGCCACGCCGATTGCGGCCGCTTTTAGCTTTAGCGGGCAAACCCATCCATTGTCATTACCAAATCAGAAAGATATTATCCTTTCAACCACACCAGGTATTATACCTAACAGATATAAATTCAAAGCAGTAACTTATCCAATCAATGCCTCTATCAGAAGTGGTGTGCTTGTTAGGTGAGTGATTATGTGTGTTCTATTGGTAAGGCGGTACAGTGTATGTTTAGTTTCAAGAACCATGAAGAAAATTATTTTCTTTCTCGTTTTTATGGGCTTTGTCGGCAGCGTATCAGCGCAAAATGCTTCTATGGAAAAAGTAATTCAAGAAGTAGAAGCCACTACTGGTTTGGAAGACAAAGCCGCCATTCAGCTGCTTGAAAAAGCCCGGCTCGCTTGGGAAAAAGCCAAATGGCCCCAAGATTCATCGTATGCTAAAATCTTTCACTATTTAGGCCGTCGGCATCGCTCCTTGGGTTGGGATAAAAAAGACCAGAATCATGTTAAAAAAGCGATAGAATATACAGAAAAAGCGGTATTCATCAATTCGCAGAAGCGCCCTGACGTTAGTGAGGCCAACCTGGCCAATAGCCATCTGAACCTCGGCTTGTTGTATGAAAATGAACTTCTGCCGCAGGATATTGCAAAAGGGATGTGGCATTATGAGCGAAGTTTAATTATTGGCCAAAAATATCCGCAGAAATATAGCGTTGCCGCTGATGCTGGCAGCAATATGGCTAAAGTGCTCAATGTAACAGGGGATTATGAGCAAGCGTTAAAAGTAGCTTTTGTCGCAGAAAACCTAGCCCGAAAAAGTAATAATCCTGAAAAACGCTCAAGTTGTCTCGAAAAGAAATCTAATGCGTTGCGGGCCTTAGGCAGGTTGAATGAAGCAGAAACGGCCATGAAGGAAATTATTCAATTGGCAGAATCTTCTCCCAAACAAATCTACCATGGAAACGCATTGGCAAATCTTGCGGCACTTTATTACGAGAAAAAAGAGTACCGAAATATGGAGATTTACTTCGATAAATCTTTTGAAGTATTTCGTAAGGCGGATTTTAACTATGGTATGGCCATGGTTAAAACTAATTTAGGCTATTTAAAAAACGCCTTGAATGAATCGCAGGAAGCCGAAAAATTGTACATGGAAGGCTTGGTGCTTGCCGACACTCCTGCTATCAAAACGCGTCTTCTGGATAATTTAGCCATGCTTTATTACAAACAAAAAAAGTACAGTCAGGCTATTTCGTATTTACAACAGGCCATTCATACCTTCTTGCCCGCGTTTGCCGAGTATTCTAATATCAACAGTAATCCATCTCCCAAAACAATAAAATACTGCGCCGAAAAAAACTATCTGCTTGATTTGATAGAGAATAAAGGGAAGGTATGGTTGGCGCAATACAAACAGGCCCCAAATAAAGCATACTTAAGCAATGCTGAAAAAACGTTTTTGGTGGCTGACCAAATGATTGATTTGATGCGGTGGGAGCATAAAGGGACTCAATCAAAACTCTTTTGGCGGAACAAAACCCGCTCTATTTACGAAAACGCCATCGAAACCTGCTACCTGCTTAAAGATTACGAAAAAGCCTTTTACTTCTTTGAAAAAAGCCGCGCTGTATTGCTCAACGACAAACTCAACGAACTGGGGGCCAAGCAAATTCTTTCGGAAGCTGACCTCACCAAAGAGGCTCAATTGCAAGCCAAAATAGACGAACTTAGAAATAAATCAGAAGGAGGTAAAGCTGGCACTGACAAAACAGAAAGCGAGCTTTTGATGGCAGAAAATGCCCAAAGTGATTTTATCAAAAATCTCGAAAAGACCAATCCCGCTTACTATCGCTTTAAATACGATACGACAACGGTTAATTTAAAGCAGATACAACAGTATTTGAGGCCCAAAGGGAGTACGTTGATTGAGTATTTTGTGGCCGATAGCCTTACCTACGCAATCGTAGTCTCGCCTTCTTCAGTGAAGATTCAAACGCTCCGATTTGACCCCAATGATACTCAGACCTATCTTCGACTCTGCGCCAAAGATATTTCGACCAAGACCGAATTAAATGAGTTTTTGGCGGTGAGTAACAGATTATATCAAAGCCTGATTGCGCCGCTCAATGTCTCCAAGGGCCATGTGATTATTTCGTATGACGGGGCTTTTTTACCCTTTGAAGCATTGAGCCTGTCAGTATCTAAGCCGCTCTATTTGCTCAACGAATATGCTGTTTCTTATACGTATTCAGCACAGTTTTTGTTCAAAAATCAACCTGAGCCAAATTTCTGGCCTCAAAAATCATTTTTGGGCGTTGCTCCCGTGCAATTCTCACAAAAACTTAATATGTTATCTGGCTCTGCTGAATCCATCGAGCGCATCGGCGGGGCCTATCTGTGGAAAAATGAATTGGTTCATCAGAAAGCCACCAAAAATGCTTTTCTGAACCAAGCATCTGGGCACCGCATTGTGCAGGTATATACCCATGCTTTCGCCGACAGTACACAAACCGAACCGCATATTTATTTTGCTGACTCTGCGCTTAAAGTTTCCGATTTAGGAAATGCTTCCTTCAAAATCAATCTTTTGGTATTGTCGGCCTGCAAAACGGGCGTGGGCAAAGTAGCCAAAGGGGAGGGTGTATTGAGTTTAGCAAGAGGTTTTTCGATGGCGGGAATTCCTTCTACGATTACCACGCTTTGGAGTGTTGAAGATAAAAAGACTTATTTGCTGACGGAGTTGTTCTATACATTTTTGAACGAAGGACTCACCAAAGATGAAGCTTTGCAAAAGGCTAAATTTCAATATATCTCCACCTACCCCAACGCCGCTCCATCTGCTTGGGCAGGATTAGTATTGATTGGCGATGCCTCCGCTTTACCTTCCAATACATTTTGGTGGTGGGGATTGGGTGGATTGTTGATGCTAATTGTCCTTTGGGGAGTTTGGATGAAAGGCAATCTTTCCGTCAAGCATTAATCAAGATTTTGGGTAATTTTATCACGAAAGTTTCTTTTGCCTTTATGGAAAAACTACTCAAAGAACTTCAAGCCGCTGAGTTGGAGCGCCAAACGCGGCGGTATTTTCTGCAAACACTGGGTACGGGGATTGGCTCGTTGGGATTTGGTTCATTGCTAGGCAGTTGCGGTTATTTCGAGAAAGATAAGGTTGCATCGGCACCGCTTCAGTCGGCTGATGCCATGGGCGTGCGATTGCCGCAGTTTGCGCCCAAAGCCAAACAGGTAATTTACATTCACATGGCAGGCGCACCGTCGCAGTTGGAATTGTTTGACTATAAACCTGAACTCGAAAAATACCACGGCAAAGACTGTCCAGCGGAGTTTTTGGAGGGGAAAAAGTTTGCGTTCATCAAAGGCGTTCCCAAGATGTTGGGGCCGAAGGGCAAATTTGCCCAACACGGCCAATCCGGTGCGTGGATTTCGGATTATTTGCCGTATTTACAAACGGTGGCCGACGATGTTTCTTTCGTCAAAGCCATGTATACAGATCAATTTAACCACGCACCCGCGCAGTTGCTGATGCACACGGGAAGCGCCCGTTTGGGCCGACCGAGCATTGGCGCGTGGACGGTTTACGGACTGGGTTCGGAAAATAAGAACCTGCCTGGTTTTATCGTATTGGCCTCCGGCGGAAAACAGCCCGACGCAGGTAAATCCGTGTGGGGGAGTGGCTTCCTGCCAACAGTGTATCAAGGCGTTCAATGTCGCACGGGCGGCGACCCAGTTTTGTACGTTTCTGACCCGCAGGGCATGAACCGCGACATTCGGAAGCAGACCATTGAAGCCATCAACGAAATCAATAAACAAGCCTACGAAGAAGTCAAAGACCCCGAAATTCTGACGCGTATCAGTCAGTACGAAATGGCATTCCGGATGCAGATGTCGGTGCCGGAAGTGATGGATGTGAGCAAAGAGCCGAAATATATTTTGGACATGTATGGCGTAAAACCTGGTGAAGGTTCGTTTGCTATGAACTGTTTGTTGGCCCGAAAACTGGTCGAAAACGGCGTACGCTTTGTGCAGTTGTTTGATTGGGGATGGGATACCCACGGCACGAGTGAAGATGGCTCGGTGGAAATTGGCCTTCATAAAAAGTGCCAAGCCTCTGATCAAAGCGTGACGGCGTTGTTGAAAGACCTTAAAATGAGAGGTTTGCTGGATGAAACACTCGTGGTGTGGGGAGGAGAATTTGGCCGGACCCCCATGCAGGAAAACCGCGACGGACAGGTGCTGCCCTATTCCGGGCGAGACCATCACTTAGATGCGTTCACGGTTTGGATGGCGGGTGGAGGTGTCAAAAAAGGCTTTTCCATTGGCGAAACCGACCCGTTGGGCTATTATGGGGTTAAAGACCGTACGCACGTCCATGATTTACAGGCCACTATTCTGCATTTGATGGGCTTTAACCATGAAAAATTTACCTATCCTTTTCAAGGCCGTAACTTCCGTTTGACGGATGTGGCGGGGAAGGTCATCAAGCCGATTTTGGCTTAAAGCATTAGACTTGGAAAGTCTCCAAGACTTTCCAAGTCTGCATCGTTCGTGCTTTTTGGTGCTTTCGGATTCTCAAATCCGCAAAGCTTTTGGAAGTTCCCTCGGCATTTTTAAATCCCGTATTTGTCCAGCAAATAAATAATCGCCGCCATAGAGGCGGTGCCAAGATCCAATTCGCGTTTGTTGACATTCTCAAAATTGTCGTTGGCAGCGTGATGATAATCAAAATACCGTTGTGTATCAGGTTTGTATCCCAAAAGCACCGTGCCCGACTGCGCCAGCGGTCCAATGTCGGCCCCGCCGCCGCCCGGCCCGATTTCTTGCAAACCATACGGAGCCAACAGACTTTTCCATTCAGCTATTTTGGCCTTTTGTTCGGCTTTTCCCACAATGCCGAAGCCGCGAGGAGTAAAGCCTCCGTTGTCTGATTCTACAGCGGCAATGTGTTTTTCGTTGTTTTGCTTGGCTAAGTCGGCGTATTTCACCCCGCCGCGCAGGCCGTTTTCTTCGTTCATAAACATCACCGCCCGAATCGTGCGCTTGGGTGTATAGCCGATGGCTTTCAGAAGACGTAACACTTCAATGGATTGGACACAACCCGCGCCGTCGTCGTGGGCCCCTTCAGCCAAATCCCATGAGTCCAAATGCCCACCTACGACGATGATTTCTTCGGGTTTTTCACGGCCTTTCAGTTCGCCTACTACATTGTGTGAGTCGGCATCGGGGAGTGTTTCGCAGTTTTGACGAAAATAAAACGTGAGGCTCGGATTTTCTTTCAGCTTCTCACTCAGTAAATTGGCGGCGTTGGTGCTGATGGCTGCGGTCGGAATGAGTGGCACACCTGTAGCATAGCGCATGCTGCCCGAGTGCGGAACGTCGTCCTGTAAGGTAGTGACCGAACGTACAATGGCACCCACGGCCCCAAGGTTGCCGGCTTCGGTGGCCCCGTTGGCACGTTGCTCTACGGCCCCGCCGTAGGCTTCAAAGGTGTTGAGCTTGGTGGGATCCATGGGACGGTTGAAAAAGACGATTTTGCCTTTTACTTTGTCTTTGCCCAAGTCACGCAATTGCTGAAAGCTTTTTACTTCGATCACTTCGGCCTCCACGCCTTTGGGAGCGGTAGCGACCGAGCCCCCCAAGGCCGCAATAGGAACTTTGATTTTTTGCTTACCGACTTTGATGTACGCTTCTTCTTTGGCCCCGCGCACCCAATGCGGCACTTTGACATCCTGCAAAAACACGCGGTCAAAGGCCTGTTTTTGCATCAATTCTTTGGTGTAGGTAACGGCTTTTTGTGCCCCGACGGAGCCGCTGAGGCGCGGACCGACCTGTTTACAGAGATACCGCAGCCATTCGTAGGCCTGTCCGTTGGTGAGTACTTCGTTGTAGATTTTGCGAATCATGATGGAATCTTCGCGGGTCTGAGAAAAAGCGGTTGTGCTGATGAAGAGGAGGAGGAAGATCGATTTTTTCAAAGGTGTTGAAGGTTTATGGTTGGAGAATCGAATGCGTACAAAAATAGGGCTTTGTTTCCTAACTTTCCCATGCATAGGCGCGTTAAAAAGCCCGGAACAGGATTTGAAAGAAAAATGTTACATTTGAAAAAAAGGAAATGAGATGACACAAGTTACCTTAAAGATCGATGACGCTTTCATTGAGAGTCTTGGAAAAGAGCAAATTGAAAAATTATTGCAGGAATGGTTAATGCAATACAAGAAGCGTTTGGAGTTGCAGGAAGCGGCTGATGAACTTTCATCCATTGATCTTGTTAACGACCCGCAGTGGCAGACCGCGAGGTTGCTGGCTTGGGAAACTTATAAACATAACTATGAGAATTTGGCGTTATGAGAGATGCAGTCGTTGACGCCAATGTATTGATGTCTATGTTGATCAGTGGAAAAGCTATCTATAAAACACTGCTTTCAGACTATACTTTTTTCAGCAGTGATTTTGCTTTTATTGAAATTGAGAAATACCAACGTATCATTAGGCAAAAGTCAAGGTTAGAAACAGACAGCTTTCAGCGATTTTCGTATTTTGTGTTTACTCATGTACATTTTATGCCCGGTTATTTAATTGATAATGATGCAAATAACAAAGCGTTTCAACTTGTCCATGATATTGATATCAAAGATATTTCTTATGTGGCTTTAGCTTTACAGCTTGATATTCCATTGCTTACCCGTGATGCTCCGCTTTATGCAGGATTGCGCAAAAAAGGGTTTCGTAAAGTAGAAATGTTTGACGTTTTTTTACGTAATGCCTGAGAAGGCAGTTCAGGTATAGCCTGTGAGAATTTTCTTAGAACTTTCTCACAGGCATAAGAACTCTTACCCCTACAACCCTTCCAATTCTCCCTTTACAAAATTCATCAACTCCGTAATGTATTCTTTTGAGAAATCGAACGGAATATCGGCGGCGGCGTAGATGGCGCTGATAGGGGCCGTGTAGCCGAGTTTGAGGGCGTTGAGGTAGCCTTGCAGTCCTTTTTGCGGGTTTTGCTTATAATTCCGCCATACACCGATGGCCCCCAGCTGCGCCATGCCGTATTCGATGTAATAAAACGGTACTTCGTAAATGTGCAGCTGCTTCTGCCAAATGTATTTTTTGAACTCCTCAAAACTGCTCCAATCGGTGATGGAATCACTGAACTGCTCGTAGATTTGAAGCCACATCGTTTGGCGCTCTTCGATACTGTGTGCAGGGTTTTCGTAAAGCCAATGCTGAAATTTATCGATCGTAGCGACCCACGGCAGCGTTTCAATGATGGATTCCAAATGCTGGATCTTGGCCCGGCGCAGGTCTTCTTCGTTGTCAAAAAACACGTTCCAATAATCCATCGTCAACAATTCCATGCTCATCGAAGCCAGCTCGGCCACTTCGGCGGGTGGGTTTTTGAAGGAGTTGAGCAGCAAATCACGCGTGACGAAATTGTGGACGGCGTGGCCGCCTTCATGCAGCAGCGTGACCAAATCGCGGAGGTTGGAGGTGGCGTTCATGAAGATAAACGGCACACCGATTTCTTCCAGCGGATAGTTATAGCCACCCGGCGCTTTGCCCTTGCGCGATTCGAGGTCGAGATGGCCCATGGCTTTCATTACGCGCAGGTAATCGCCCAACTCGGGGTCAAGAAGGGTAAAACAGGTGATGGTTTTTTCCAATAATTCTTCCCCCGTGCTAAAAGGCTTGAGCGGTGGGCGGTTTTGTGGGTCTACCTTAAAATCCCACGGACGAAGGCTGTCGAGTTGGAGGGCTTCTTTGCGCTCGGCGGCCATGTCGTTGAGCATGGGTACCACAGCCTCGGCCACTGATTCGTGGAAGTTGAAGCAGTCTTGAGGCGTATAATCAAAGCGGCCCAATGCAGCGAACATATAGTCGCGGAAATTGGCAAAACCTGCATTGACGGCCAATTGATGGCGTAAATCGCGTAGTGTATTTAGTAGCTCATCCAATTGGTCTTTGCTCTCAAATCGACGCACCTGAAGTTTGTTCCAGACCATTTCGCGCAGGGCGCGGTCGGTGGATTGGAGGTAATCGGAGGCTTTTTGAAGGGTTACTTCCTCGCCGTCGATGTTGACGGTCATGGCCCCGACGATGGCCCCGTATTTGGCCTGTTCGGTCTGGATTTGGGTTTGGATCGGGATGTTTTCTTCGCGAAATATCTCGATGGCTTTTTTCATACTTCGTAACGTAATGTCAAAGCCGCTGTCTTTCAATTCGCCCCAATACGGGTTTTCCAGCGCTTTTTTGTCCAACTCGTTTCCGTAAGCGGAAAGGTGGGGCTGGAAGTTTTCCACAAAATCGTTGAATTCCTTCTGATACTGTTCGCTGCCCGTGTCGCAGGTCATGCGGATATAACGCCACGCAAAGTTTTCGGAAAGGTAAGATTCCAATTCGCTTTTGTCCAGAAACCACTGGCGCAGGTCATTTACAGAATGAATTGCGCGTTTTTTAAGATTTTCGTAAAACGGTTGCAGTTGCTCCCACGTTGTTAATTCAAATTCTTCGCCCAAAAAAGTACGTGCGGGACGTTGAGGGATGGTTATTGCTGACATAAAGCTAATTTTGCAATGTTTTGGTTTTGTTCACTAACAAAGGAAGCCAAAAAATGGTTTTATCAACAAAGAATGTCAAACAAGTAATTGGCCGTAGGTAAAGGCCGTTGAAGAGTTGTTTGTAAACCACTGTTTATCAGTATACTACTAGTCGTTATGTTTCTAAATATTCTTCTTGTTCTCGGAACGTTTGTTTTTATGGAGGGCTTTGCGTGGTTTGCGCACAAGTACATCATGCACGGCCTGATGTGGAATTGGCACGAATCGCACCATGTGCATCACAAAGGATGGTGGGAAACCAACGACTTGTTTGGGATTATTTTTGGAGTTGCAGCCACGGCCCTGATTGTGGTTGGTTCTGAAATAGAATCCCTGCGTTGGTTGATGTACGTGGGCTTTGGTATTACGCTTTATGGTATTTCTTACTTTATTTTCCATGACGTGATTGTGCATCGTCGGGTTAAAATCAAGTTTAAAACCAAAAATCGGTATCTAAATCGCATCATTCGGGCGCATTATGTGCACCATAAAGTGCATGAGCGCGACGGTGCCGAAGCCTTTGGGTTTTTGTATGCGCCCAAAAAATACGAAAAACCGTAGGGGAGAGGCCGAATCATAGAACCGTTTATCTCCGCCCTTTTTCTTTAAAAGTCAAATAGTAGTTTTGTAGAGGGCTTTTCTTTTATCTGAAAATACTGGACAATTATGAGAAATACGTTTTATCTCTGCGCGTTACTTTTTGCGCTTTCAATCAGTTCTTTTGGGCAAAAAAAGAAGAAGTCAGCGGCTACAAAGGATGCGATTTTGGTTTTTTCCAAAACAAAAGGCTACCGTCATGCCTCCATTCCGAAGGGAAGAGAAGCCTTAGTGCTAATGGGCCAGCAGAACAAATTTGCGGTAGATACCACCGAAGATGCCTCTGTTTTTACGCTTGAAAATCTAAAAAAATACAAAGCAGTTGTGTTTTTGAGCACAACGGGTAATATCTTGGACGACACGCAACAGGCGGCTTTTGAGCAATACATTCGCGGTGGCGGCGGTTTTGTGGGTATCCACGCGGCGGCCGATACCGAATATGACTGGCCTTGGTATAATCAATTGGTGGGTGCTTATTTCTTGAGCCACCCCAAGCAGCAAAATGTGGATGTGGTAGTTCACGACCATACGCACCCTTCTACCGTGATGCTACCCGACCGTTGGAAGCGTTTTGACGAACTTTACAGTTATAAAAAGATAATATTAGGTATCAAAGTCTTAGCTACGCTCGATGAAAGTACGTACCAGGGAGGGGCCAATGGCGTAAACCACCCGTTTATATGGTACCGTGAGTTTGATGGAGGCCGTTCTTTCTATACAGGAGGAGGCCATACAGATGAGTCGTATGTTGAACCCTTATTTGTGCAACATTTGCTGGGGGGAATAGAGTATGCGATGGGTCGTAAATCCGCAAAGAAACCGATGTAAGGGGTTACGTTGGTAATTTAGTACAATCACGCGCAGTCGGTTCTTTTATTTTAAAGAGCCGGCTGCGTTTTTTTATGCGCTTTTTTGAGGAGAGAATTCCCCAGTTTAATGTCTTATACGCGTTGGAATGCGTTTTTTACGTTGAATGGAAACAAAATAGTAAAAATCATGAAAACGAATGTATTACTGCTGGCATTACTCTTGGTACAGGGGGTATCTTGGGCGCAGGATGGAACAAAATTTTTCAGTTTGGGCCTTCGGGCAGGGGCGAATCTTTCGCAAGTGAGAGGTAATGATTTATCACTTGGAAATAACGCCAGCACTTGGCAATTGAGTGATAAAAGTAACCGCGTATGGGGAGCTACGGGCGGGATTTTTATGCGGATTGGCCGTACTTTTTATGTACAACCCGAAATTATGTTTTCTCAAAAAGGAGGACAATTTAGCCTGTACGATGGCTCTGCTACCACTACCAAGAGTTTTAAAATGTCCAACATAGATTTTCCGTTGATGTTTGGGGTCAAAATCGCGCGTTTTTTGCGTATCAATGCGGGCCCAGTAGCGGCGTTTAATATCGGCAACAGTGGAAATTTAGAAGATGCTTTTAATGATTATACCAACGAGGATACATTTGATGACGCTTTCCGTCGTGCATCATTGGGGTATCAGGCAGGGATTGGAATTGACGTTGGTAAGTTGAATTTTGACCTGCGCTACGAGGGAAATTTAACGGATGTCGTTAAGCTTAAATTGGATAATCCGCAGGCACAGGCGCAATTTGAGCGCAAACTCAATCTCTTGCAAGCCACCATTGGATTTGCTTTTTAGATGACATAGTTAATGCCTGACGGCTTAAACAAAAGAAGGGTTAAAGGGGATGAAAGCAAGAAGCTGCTTCGGCCCTTTAACCCTTCTTTTATACTATCTCCCTGAAAAGGTTATTTCTCAAAAACTTCTTTTTGCCCGTTTACCACTTCGTCGGGCTTGTTTAGGATTTCTTCTTGCCCGTTTATCTCGTGTTTTTGCGGATTTGGATTTGTTTGTTTGTCTGGGTCTATTTCTGGCAAAACCGAGGGAATAGGTACCTCCGGCTGGTGTATTTCTGGTTGGGCTGGATGTGGCTTAATCTCTGGCGACGGGTGCGGAGGTGCAGGTGGCGGTGTGGGCTCTTGCCCTGGAGCTGGTGTTTGCATGATTTTCGTGTTTATTTTAGTGATATGAATGTGTAGAAAAATCAAAAACCCATGCCAGTCTTTTTGGGGAACATTTACCTCAAATTCGTTTTTTCTCGCTTTGGAATGGGAATTTTATTGAGAGGGTAATCAAAACAGTGAATAGCTATGCCTCCAATTCCTCAAAATTTTCAGTTGCCGTACGTGGCCCGGTTGGCCTTTGCACTTATCAGTATTACGATACTGGTTTATTGGATGTATATTTTAGATTCGATCATAACGCTACTTTTATTCTCCGTTATTATTTCGATTGCCCTGTATCCACTCACGGCTTGGCTCGAACGAAAGGGCTTTCCAAGGATGCTGGCCATTACGATTTCCATCTTGGCGTTTTCATTGGTTGCGGCGGGTATTGCCACTTTATTGGTGTATCAAGTCACGGATTTTACGACGATGCTTCCGCAATTGATTCAAAAAATAAATGCCTCTCTCAACAAACTGCAACTTTGGGCTTACGATAGGTTCAACATTCCACCAAGTCGTCAGTTGAAAGAAGTTCAAAAGTACTATCAAAATATGGCCGAAGGAGGCGGTGCGCTAGTAGGTACTGCCGTCACTACAACTACTTCTATGCTGGGCAATCTGTCGATTTTGCCCGTTTACATATTTTTTCTGCTGTATTATCGGGATATGTTTCGCCAGTTTTTTTGTAAAGTGTTTGTTTCTGCCAAAAAAACGCAAGTGCATGAAGTGTTGGACAAAATCTACGAAGTGGTCCACAGCTACTTATCAGGCCTATTTATTGTGACGCTTATCGTAGGTACCCTCAATTCGGTTGGGTTGTTGATATTGGGGATTCCTTCGGCAATATTCTTTGGTTTTTTGGCGGCAATGTTGCTGATTATCCCTTACATAGGTATTTTAATTGGTTCTATTCTGCCCATTGTCGTGGCGTTAGTTACCAAGGATTCGCCCATGTATGCGTTGGGTGTGGCGGGTATTTTCTTTTTTGTACAAATGCTCGAAGGAAACGTCATTACCCCCTATATTGTGGGTTCAAAGATAAGTGTAAACCCTCTAATTGCCATCGTTGGCTTGTTTTTAGGCGGTTCTCTATGGGGCATTGCTGGGCTGGCTTTGGCGTTGCCACTTACGGCCATCATTAAGGTGATATTTGATGCAGTGGATTATTTAAAACCGTATGGATATTTGATGGGAGAGCCAGAAATCTCGAAGGAACGCGCCGTAAAAAGTAGGAAAGTGCAACAAATCGAACGCGAAGTTGTGGATACTATTAATGATACAACCAACGAAGTAAAGTCACTTTTTAAGAAAAAACGCGCTGGGAAATCGACCGTTTAGTGAGAGTGGGGAAATTTTTCCCCGTTCTTTATGTACTTTCCCCACTTTCAGAAGGGAACTTATTTTGGCATGAATTTTTAGATTTCAGGGTGTAATTATCAGAACCTAATGTTTAATACTACACAACCATGGAAATCGAATCTGTAGCAAAGTATCCTAAAAGCGAAGTCGCCGGTATGGGGGCAATTGCCACGGAAAAAGGAGTTTCGTTTAGGGTTTGGGCGCCCAATGCCAAAAAAGTATTTGTCATGGGAGACTTCAATGACTGGAACCAAAGTGCCATTCCGCTGGCGCGGGAAGAAAACGGCTATTGGTCAGTAGAAGTACCCGAAGCAACCACTGGACAGCAATATAAGTATGTGTTGAAAACGAAGACTGGAGAATTGATAAAAAATGACCCTTATGCCAGGGAATTGACCAATTCAATCGGTAATAGCATCATTCATGACCCTGCTTTTGACTGGGAAGAGGAAGATTTTCGTCTTCCTGATTGGAATGAGATGGTGATCTACGAACTCCACGTCGGTACCTTTAACGTCAAGGAAGAAGGAAAGCCTGGAGATTTTTACGGGGTCATCGAACGCCTCGATTATTTTAAAGCGCTGGGCGTTAATGCCATCGAAATTATGCCCGTGGCAGAGTTTCCCGGGGGGCATTCGTGGGGTTATAATCCAGCCCATCCGTTTGCGGTTGAATCAGAATACGGCGGCCCAACAGGCCTGAAAGCGCTGGTTAAGGCCGCTCATGCCGCTGGAATCGCGGTGATACTTGACGTGGTTTATAACCATTTTGGCCCGACCGATATGGACTTGTGGCAGTTTGACGGCTGGCAGGAAAATGGGATGGGTGGTATTTATTTTTACAACGACTGGCGCGCCAAAACCCCGTGGGGAGATACACGACCCGATTATGGCCGTCCGGAAGTGCGCCAATACATTCGGGATAATGCCTTAATGTGGCTAGAAGATTACCACATTGATGGATTACGAATGGACATGGTGCCTTACATTAGGAACGTAAACGCCGATGAAAACCCTGCCAACGATTTGCAAGATGGATATAGTCTGATTCAGTGGATTAATTCAGAAATTCACAGTCGTTTTCCAGGCCGTTTTACCGTAGCGGAAGATCTCCATTGTCTGGATTTTGTTACTGCCCCCGTCGAACACGGCGGATTGGGCTACAGTAGTCAGTGGGACGGCGGGTTTGTACACCCGATTCGGAAAGTAATTATTGATATGCACGATGAATCCCGTGACATGAATGCGGTGGCGGCTTCTATAATGCATAGGTACAACAATGACGCATTTCAACGGGTGATTTATACCGAGTCGCACGATGAAGTATCCAACGGGCAGGCCCGGGTGGTGCAGGAAATAGCTGGCCAAGACGATGTCAACACGTGGTACGCCAAAAAACGCGCCACACTCGGAGTGGCACTCATGATGACCGCTCCTGGAATCCCGATGTTGTTTCAGGGGCAGACAATTTTGGCTAATCGCTGGTTTGACGACCAAGACCCACTTGATTGGAATCGTTTTTCAGCATTCAAAGGGATTACAAAATTGCACCGCGACCTGATTCATTTGCGGCTCAATAAGGGGGGCTTTACGAGGGGCCTTTCGGGACAACATGTAGAGGTGTTACAAATGGATAACGACCGTAAACTGATTGCTTTCCAGCGTTGGAAAGACGGTGGGGTGGGAGATACTACGGTGGTAGTGATGAACTACTCGCATCAGGCCATCGACAATTATTCCTTAACGTTTCCCGAAGAGGGAGTCTGGAAAATCAGATTCAATAGCGATTGGGAGGGTTATGACACTGACTTTGAAAATTATTTCAGCTTCGATACCGAAGCCGTCGGCCATCGGGAAAACGCTTTATTTGTGGCGAATGTATCCATTGGGCCGTATAGTACGATTATTTATTCAAAAGAATAATGCATGTTTCATTTAAACCAACCAAACAAAAAATTATGAAAAGGGTAAAAACACTTACAATATCAATGATGGTTTCTGGGGTACTGATGATGGCTAGTTGCTCGCGCGACGATAAGCGCGAAGCCGCTGATAGCGTACAAGATGCTCAGGAGAAAGTAGAAAACACGGCTGATAACGTAGCTGAAGATGTTAAAGAAGCAGGCAATGAAACGGCCGCCGAAATAGAAGCCGAACGCAAGGAAATCTCGGCAAAAATAGAAGAACGAAAAGTGGCTCTTAAAAATGAAATGGACCGAATTGACGGAAAAATCAAGACGACTTCGGCCAAAGAAAAAGAAAAATGGCAGGCGCGCCGAGACGACTTAAAAGAAGATATGAACGAATTGGATGCGCAATTGGCGGAAGTGAAAAAAGACGTAAAACGCGACTGGAAACAGTTTAAGCGGGATGTGAACGCCAAAATTGATAAGATTCAGGAAGACATCGAAAAGTAAAAGTAATGCATATATATCAAACGCCAAGCTGTGACACTCACGGCTTGGCGGTATTTAATGCAAAATACTCAATGTTGAGTACATAAATATTAAAATCGAAAGCGGAGAATGGAAAGCGTGAAAGAGTCGATAAAGATGCAGTTTAGAAAACTTTGGTCGCTGTACCTGTGCCGCCGGCACTTGTGCAAGCAGCTAGAAAAGGAGGTGTTGTCTGATGACAAGCAGGCGTTTGTCCGACATTTTTATAATGAAACCGATCTTTTTTTGAAGGAAGTGAGCCGGTTTGACTGGGTAAGGGGCCATATGTGTTTGCCAATTGTCAAGGATTGTAAAAGTTTGCACGATACCGATAGACAACTGCTCAAGACCTATACGGGCTTACAAGCAGATGCCTCATGGGAGCTGGAATATCCAGAATTGGCCCGTTTTTTACTGCGTAATCTGGGCCGGGTAAGGGCTTCACTTCGATTATTGCGTTATTTGAACCCATCAGCATTGTAAACAAAACGATACTCAACATTTTGCATTACCTTTATCTTCGCTAAATTTTATTCATTTTACGCATCACCCACCGTCATGAAACTCAAAGGAAAAAGTGTGTTTAAATACACTGTGAATAATCCTACGCCCGTACAAATGCTACTGCGCTCAAGGCGGCAGGAGGGGCAATCAATCATCAAAGAAGAATTCAGCATTGACCCTGTTATACCGTTTGTAGAATTTATTGATCAGTTCGGCAATCAGTGCCAACGAGCAGTTTTGCCCGTTGGGGAGGTCACCATCACCATGGAAGCGGAAGCGCTCGTAGAGCCGGGTTTGGTTCCGCCGCAACCGTTGCCCGCGTATGTACCCGTAGAAGAACTTCCTGATGAAGTTATGATGTTTTTACTGCCCAGCCGTTATTGCCAATCAGATTTGTACGAAATCAACAATTTAGCCTTTGAAATTGTGGGAAATCTTGACCCCGGCTACGCGCAGGTAGAAGCCATTAGAAACTGGATTCACCAAAACATTAGCTACCAATACAACACCTCTAGCTCCGTGACTACCGCCTTGGATACTATTTATCAGCGCGTGGGCGTGTGCCGTGATTTTACCCATCTGGGCCTTGCCCTGACCCGTAGTCTTTCGATTCCCGCACGTATGACAGTGGGGTATTTGGACAAGCTGGAATACATGGATTTACACGCGTGGTTTGATGCCTTTGTGGGCGGAAAATGGTACACGTTTGATGCAGTGCAGGCCCAAACGCACGGAAGCAGAATTGTGATAGGATACGGTCGCGATGCGGCTGATGTGGCGATGATTACGCAGTTTGGAAATGCGCAACTTCAATCTCTGGAAGTGACAACGGAAGAAATAACGGACTGAAGAAGGTTGAGGCACTAACTGGCCATAGAGGAAGAATAAGAAGAGGTATCGGCCAAATGAAGTCGAAGGTTTTTGATGGCGAGCCGTAGACGGGTTTTGACAGTTCCCAGCGGCAGTTTGAGGCGGTTGGCGGCTTCGATTTGCGTATAACCGCCCCAATAAACCATCTCAATGATTGTTTTTTGCTCGGATTTAAGGCGTGAGACCAACTCCCGCAGTTCGTTGTGCTCTATCTCGCTAAATACTGCCTGATTGCTTTCAATCCAATGGATGGAGGAGTCAAGGTCTTGAATGTCATTGCGTTGTCCTCGCAGATAATCAATGGAGCTGTTGCGGGCAATGTTGAGCATCCACGTAAAAAAACGCCCCTTTTCGGAGTCGTACCTATTAATATTTGTCCAGATTTTGATAAAAATTTCCTGAAGTAAGTCTTGGGCAGGTTCTTCCTTTACTACAATTTTTAGGACGATTCCGTGCAGTGCGTCCGAATAATTTGTGTACAGATAGTTGAACGCATGGCGGTCTTGTGTAAGCAGCCTACCGATGAGCTCGCTTTCTGAATAGTTAAGTACATTGTTTTTCATAGGTCGATTGGTAGTGTTGAGTAAATTATCAAGTCAAATAAATCTGCCATTAACGTAATTTTAGGGCATCAAGCTCCGCTTGAGTGCTGTTGGTGCGTGGAGTAAGGGTCTGAATAATTTTGAGAGAACTTTCAATATCAGCCTGTTGCCGAAGCAGTACTCCGTTCAGCTCTTCATTGGCTTTGATAAGCTCGTTGTTAAGAGCGTTTTCGTAAGCTTCAATGGCCGATTTGTCCCCAAATTCGCAGGATTCCAACAGAGCGATTCGGTCATGTTGTTGGAGGGCAGCTTTAAAATTCAACCATGATCGGTGAATTATGCCAGCGGTTGTTCCGCCCAAGGCAGGCTCGCCGCCCATCTCTTTAATGTATGCACTGAGGGTTTCTGAAAAATTAATACTCTCGTTGAGACGACTCCTAAAGAGCTGTTCTAAATCGCCGTCTTTTGTTTCAAGAGAAGCCTGATGGTAGCCTGCAATCCGATCATTATTGATTTGGATGAGCCCATTAAGAATGTCGATCATATCTTGTTGATTGGAATTCATGAGATTTTGATGCTGGGTATGCTGCCTTGCAGCATAAAAATCAATACCCACTCATTTTAGGGTAATATTGAGGAAATACTCGCTGATAATGAGGCGTTTTTACCCCTGATTTTTAACAAGTGGGCTCTGGCACTTGATTTTCTTATGTGTTATTCGTTCAACAAGAGTATTTAACTAACACAGTGATAATCATGGACGAAGACGAATTCGAAAATAGCAGTCTCAAAAAAGAAACTGAAAGGAATGAATTGGAAAAAGAGAGCGTGAGCGATGATAAGAAATCCCAAAAGATATCCGCTCAAACGATTTTTTTGTTTGTAATAATCATCGGTATCGGACTAATGATATTTGCTTACACGAGTGGTTATTTCACGGCTGGAGGCCCCAATGGAGACCGTAGAATGGGCCCTGTAAATGCGCAAGATTCAGCGATGGTCAACAAAAGTGATACCATCATTGGGAATTAATTATTTCAATACACCATAAATTCAAACTACATGAAAACGACCAAAGAAGAATTGCTCGAAGAAGCGGCAAAACACAAAGCCGAAACCGCCGAAAAGAAAGCGGAAGTCCTAAAGTCAGAGTTTAAGGAAAAGGTAGACGACGTCAAAATAGGAGCCGTTGAGTTGGCTGAAAAAGCCAAAGAAAAATGGGAGAACCTCAAAGATAAGGTAGAAGATACTTGGGAGGATACCAAAGACAAAGCGGAAGAAATTGCTGACCGTGCGGCGGCTAAAAAGAGAGAAATGAAAGAGGATTTGAGCTAAAATCGGCACAAAATCTGACGGGAATAGAATAATGCTCCAGGCCGTACTTTTAAGTATTGGGCTGGAGCATTGTTATGGCCCAATCATTGAGTATTATGACGGGGATTTACGGGCATAATTGCCCATTTTGTTCTTCTTGTTTACTAAGCGTACACTAACACAAGCGTCTCGGCAATGAGCTAGCGGTAGTGGGCATGGAAAATCCGTGAAAGTCGTCGAATTTGAATGAAAGAGAGGAAGGTGTTTGGAAACAGCGGTAGCCGCGCAGATAAAGCGTATTTATCTAGATAATGATTTTTTCAATTTTGGTCATATCGAGCGGCTTTTCCACAAAACCGTCTGCACCCGAAAGCAGTGCCCGATCTCGCAGGCCACTCATGGCAGTAATCATGACTAATTTAGAAGCAGGGGCTTTTTTACGAAATTCTTTGATTTGTTCAATTCCAATCCCGTCAGGAAGGTTGTTGTCTAAAAAAATGATAGCTGGTTGTTCCTCAGTCGCTTTTTGAAGACCCTCGGCGAGGGTATGCGCCCGCAGGGAGACAATCCCAAAACGTTTTAATACCATTCCTAACAAAAGACAAGTATCTATTTCGTCGTCAATAATTACAGCCTTTTGATTAGAACTGGAAAAGGCCTTGTTACTCATTTCAGTTAATTAATTAGGTGGTTAACAAATACATTATACATTTTAAGTTTACTAGATTGTGTAATTAAAAAAACCGTGCCGGACTAGCAAAGGAGTAGGATAGTGGCTGCTCAATATATCCCAATTTGGGGAAAAGTGTCCACGGATTTTTTTTAGTACCCGTATAATGCGGCAAAGTCAGGGGTGGAATAAAATTTTTATTACTGCTTATGTCAAATTGTTTAATTTTTATAAAATCCTTTAAACGCACATTGCCATGACAAGTAATTCAAAAATAGTATTAGGACTCGTTACCGCTGCGGCCGCGGGCGCCGTGATTGGGCTATTGTTTGCTCCTGAAAAAGGAACAGAAATCCGTGACAAAGTACGTGAAACCGCCAATGGATTTGCGTCAGATTTGCTGGATGCACTCCAGCGCGGTCGTCAACAGTATACTGAAATGAAAGACAATGTTGAAGACACCGCAAAAGAGCTAAAATCGAAAGCAGAGGATAGAATCTCGGAAGTAAAAGACCGGGTAAGCGATGAAGTAGATAACGTTAAAAATAAAGCGCAACGTTACGCTTAGTGAATTAGATACCCATTGATTTCTGCGGGATGGCCTTGGTCATCCCGTAAAAATTAAAACCCCTGTTGAGCCATGCAAGTAATAGATTCTGCGAATGAGATTAAAGAGCGTGCAACCGATTGGTTTGACAACGCTTCCGATTATTTTGAAGCCCGTTGGAACCTGGGCGTTTTGGATATGTCCGAAAAAGCAGCGGGTGCCGCATCGAGCCTAGCGTCGGTGCTTATTATCGGTACAGTTGGCACCGTTGCGTTACTTTTTTTGAGTTTGGGAGTGGCTTGGCTCATTGGTGAGCGCCTCAATAGCCCCGCCTTTGGGTATTTGATTGTAGGAGGTTTTTATGCACTTGTATGTATTATCCTGTTTTTGGTCAAAGACACTTTAATCAAAGTACCTGTTGTCAATGCTTTTATAAAAAGATTTTATTATGAAAACTAAGCTCGAATCGTTGGACGATGTACGCGCTGAACGAGCCCGGTTGAAAAACCAGCTCGCACTCTCACAGGTAAAAATGCGGAAAGACATCACGGCTATTAAGACCGAAATAAATCCAGCGCGTCAGGCGGTGGGTGCTTTAAGTGATTTGTTGACAACCCCCAAAAAAGGATTGCTCAGCGTTGGGGTTGGTATCGGAGTAGATATGTTGCTTAAAAGAGGCCTATTGGCACGTGCTGGATGGCTACCGAGATTGGTTGTGCCTTTTATTGCGCGCAACGTAGCTACCAATCTTATCTATAAAAACCGTACTTCCCTCCTTGAAAACGCCCTGATATGGGTGAAAAAGAAGACGGAGAAGAAACCTGATATAAAAATAGATAGTCAACAAAAATTATTACCATCAGCGACAGATGTTCGGGTCAACGGACACACCTCAAGTGCTGAAAATCACGTTGTTCCCCCAGATGTCAGTGTTAATTAAGAAATCGGGCGGCTTCTGGTACCACGGGAAGCTGGCTGACCTTTACCCAAAATTTAATGAGGGTAGAGATGGTATCGTTAAAAACATCAAAAGACGAGGGCTTAGCTATATAACAGTTGGCCCCTAAGTCATAACAATCGTTGATGTCTTGCTCAGATTTGGAGGTTGTCAGGACCACCACTGGTATTTTTCGTAAATGAGGTTCTGATTTCAGGATTCTCAACACTTCTCGCCCGTCCATTCGGGGCATATTCAAATCCAGTAAAATCAGGCCTACGGAATGTTCGTTGTTACTGCGGCGAATATATTCAATGAGTTCAAGCCCATCTTTCACATAGACGGTAGGATTCACCAATCCGCAATCATCAAACACCGATTGGAGCAAAAAACGGTCATCGGCGTCATCATCAGCTATTAAAATAGTGGCTTGTTTGTTCATAAAATATTGACGGGGTTATCGCCAGGGTTTCAGGTAGGTAAATATACATGAAAAATTGAACCTTCCTGATTTGGTTTTGCTTCGGCAACGATAAATCCGTTGTGATTGGTCACAATCCGGCGGCAAAGTGCGAGGCCAATGCCTGTTCCTTCGTATTCGGTTCGGTTGTGCAAACGTTGAAAAATGATAAAAATCTTTTCTGAATAGATGGGGTCAAATCCAATCCCATTATCCATAAACGAAATACGGTGGTAAATGTTATCCTTTTGAATATCTCCTAGGTTAGGCAGTTCACTGCCATTCACTTTTTGGCAGTCGATTTCAATGATGGGGGGCGTGTCGGCTTTGCTGTATTTAATGGCGTTGGAAATCAGGTTGTTAAACAATTGAAACAGTTGAAATTCTATGCCTTGTACGGTCGGCAATACTTCTGAAATAATCGTCACCTTTTTTTGTTCAATTAAATCGTTCAGCTCGTCTTTTACATCCCTAAAAACGGAATTTAGGTTTACTTCTTCAAATATGCGTTCGCGTAAATTGGCCGTTCGTGAAAACATCAGCAAGTCATCAATAAGTTGCTGCATTCTAATCGCCGATTGGTTGATTTTAAGAACATTGGTTTTGCCATCGTCGGTCAGCAGTTCACTTTGTTTTATTTTCAAGCGCTCGCCAAAGGCCCGTATTTTGCGCAGCGGTTCCTGCAAATCGTGCGAGGCCACGTACGCAAACTGCTCTAGTTCGGCGTTGGCCCGTTCCAAATCGGTCAGTTTTTCTTCGAGGGTTTTTTGAAAAGTAATTCGGCGACGCAGCTCAATGTACAGAAGTCGGAAAAACACCAATAAAAACGCCAGTGAAACGGCCGAAAGAAGCAACAAAAAAAAGTTGGTGTTCTCATCGGCTTCTTTTTGCAGGATACTCCGGTAGGTCAAAAGCTCCCGCTCTTCGTTGTCCAGTTCTTTACATAAGCTTCTGATATTTTCCATGTGATTTTTGCCGTCACTCAATTTCACGGTATCAATCCCGTATCCGTTGCGTGTTCGTTCAATGTTAAATTCAATCAGGGTAATTCGTCGGCTTATTTCTTTTTTGATACTATCTACTCTTTTTTGTTGGCGGGGGTTGTCTCTTACTAATAGCTCCATCGACCTCAAAATGCCTTTCATACTGCTTCTTCCTTCGCCATAAGGTTGCAGATACTTTTCATCTTTGGTCAATAAATAGCCGCGTTCGCCCGTTTCGATTGTATTGACCGTGGCAAGAATATCTTTGTTTTTGAGTCTAACTCGGTAGGTGTGATTGACGGATTGAGTACGATTATTTGACTCTACACTACGATCATAAGCCAACCAACTTAAGAAAACCAGCATGGCTAAACTAACCCCCATGGCTAAAAATATTCCTAAAAGAGCATTTCGTAAAATCATAAGAAAATATAATTGAGGTGTTTTCTCTACATATTTTTGTGGAAAAAAATGCCCATTTTGGGTAAAAATCAGCAAGACGAGAAAACTATAAAATTAGTAACGTTGTTTTAATAAAAAAGTTTTTAAGTATAAATGCCTGATTAGAAGTATTTTGTTGAAAGTTACATAAATAAAGAAGGCTTTTACGTAATTCATTGAATCTCTGAGGCATCCGATTTGGTACTCAATTACCAAAAAATGTTGTCCAACCATGGCGGCTCCCATGCTAAACCTTATTCAATCGCAGAAACAAACGCTGAAGATATCTCCAGCGCAAATACAACTGCTGAATTTTCTGCAACTCAATACGCTCGAACTTGAGCAACATATAAAAAATGAACTCGAGGATAATCCTATTCTGGAAGAAGGGCCCGAAGATTCGAAAGAGGAATTTGATGCGGCTGATGAGGGCGGATTAATCACAAAAGCCGAAGACCGAACCCAAGACTATATGGATTGGGACGAGTTTAGGGATGATGATACCCCAGATTATCGTACTCGAATCAATAATTTTTCGGATGACGATAACGAGTATACGCCCATGATGGCAGAAATCACTACTTGGCGGGACGAACTCAAAGAGCAATTTCACCTCTTGGCGCTCAACGAACGTCAACAGTTATTGTCTGATTTTGTGGTGGATTCGCTGACCGATAGCGGTTACCTCAACTACAGCGCTGGTTCTATTGCCGACGATGTGTCGTTTACGAGTGGGATGTTTGTGGAGGAAGAAGAAGTGCAGGAAATCATTCAGTTACTCCGTAAAATGGACCCGCCTGGGCTGGGTGCGCGCGATTTGCAGGACTGTTTGTTGTTGCAGTTGGAGCGTTTACAAGGCCCCGAAGTGGCTATCTCAACGAAGTTGATTAAAAATAATTTTGAGGATTTTGCGGCTCGTAATTACGAGAAACTGATGAAATCCAACAATATCACTTCCGACCAACTCAAATCCATTGTAGCCCTGATTGGTACGCTTAATCCACAACCCGTAATTGGCAGCCAAACGGACAGTTTGGTCATCAAAGATAATATTGTGCCTGACTACATCATCACCGTTGACGGAGATTTGATTGATGTAGAACTCAATAACCGGCGGATTCCCCCCTTGAAAATCAACAAGTCGTACGCCAAAGAAGTGGGAGGAACCCGGGCCGCCAATACGTACGTAAATTCAAAGCTAAACGCTGCCAATTGGCTCATTGAAGCCATTCAGCAGCGCGAAAATACCATGCTGAAGTCCATGCGGACCATCGTAAAACTTCAGGAAGACTATTTTAAAACGGGTAATGTGAGATTGCTGAAACCCATGGTACTGCGTGACGTAGCCGAGCGTATTAGCATGGATGTTTCGACGATTTCGAGGGTGACCAGCGGCAAATACGCCCAAACACCTTTTGGCGTTATTCACCTCAAAGACCTGTTTACGGAAGGAGTTTTGACCCAAAGCGGCGAAGAAGTCTCTAATCGTCAAATACAGTTGGTGTTGGCCGAATTGGTGTCTAAAGAAGACAAGCAGCATCCTTTTAATGATTTTCAATTGGCTGAAATGTTGGCCGAGCGCGGTTACCCCGTGGCCCGCCGTACAGTGGCCAAATACCGCGAACAAATGGATATTCCAGCCGCCTCATTGCGGAGAATTTTATAACCTGAATCGGCCAACCGCGTATATGTTGAGCAGATGAGAAAATAAAGTCGAAAATAAATCAAATCGCAGATGTATAAATGATACCCGCACCACCAGAGCGGCAGGAATTTATCAACAAAAGCGAATACAACCTCTTGAACTTTTAAGTTAGATGGCACAGAAAATATTGGTTATAGATGATGACACCGACATTTGCTTACTATTGCGTCGTTTTTTGAGCAAACACGGTTTTGAGGTGGCGGTGGCCCACAACGGTGTCACAGGCTTGGCAATTTTGGAAGAATTTCATCCAGATTTGGTCCTCACCGATTTCAAACTCGGCGACATGGACGGAGCCACTATTTTGACGCGCATCAAGGAAAAATTTCCTCACCTGCCCGTATTAATTATTACGGGCTATTCTGACATCAAAACGGCCATTAATGTCATGAAGCAGGGAGCGTATGACTATATCACTAAGCCCCTTTTTCCTGATGAGATTTTACTTACGATTCGGAAAGCGCTCAATCACTCACAGACTCATGAGCAAGGCGGGCAGTTTGCCGAAGAAATAACCCCTGCAACGCCCGGAGGCGCTACGCGCCGAAAAAGCACGCAGGCTCATTATATTTTTGGGGAAGGCCCCGAATCAACCTATCTCTACAAGCAGGTTGACTTGGTAGCTCCGACCAATTACAGCGTCCTTATTTATGGCGAAAGTGGCTCTGGAAAAGAAGCCGTTGCGCTCGAAATCCACAAGCGAAGCAAACGCGCCTCTGGCCCGTTTGTGGCAATGGACTGCGGGGCCATCTCGCGGGAGCTCGCCGCTAGTGAGCTTTTTGGACACGAAAAAGGCTCATTTACGGGAGCCCTTGCCCAGAAAATCGGCCACTTTGAAATGGCCAACGGAGGGACACTTTTTTTGGATGAAGTCGGCAACCTCCCCTATGATGTTCAAGTGTCACTTTTGCGGGTGGTACAAGAACGTAAACTCAGGCGCATTGGCGGCAACCGTGAAATCGACGTCGATGTGCGTTTGATTGTGGCTTCCAATGAGCGTTTGATGGATGCCGCCCGCCGGGGCCGATTCCGCGAAGATTTATATTACCGTTTCAATGAATTTAGTATTGATGTGCCACCCCTGCGTGAGCGCCGCTCTGACCTGATGATTTTTGCCCAATTCTTTCTGGATAAAACAAATATTGAACTCGGAAAGCAGGTAAAAGGCTTTACGCCCGAAGTTGAAAGGGCTTTTCGGGAATATCCGTGGCCCGGAAACCTGCGCGAATTACGCAACGTTATCAAGCGCTCCACGCTCCTCACTGAAGGCGACTACGTAGATGCCCGTACGTTGCCGTTTGAATTGTTAAATTATGAAAAACTGCTGTTTTTTGATTCTGGTACGATAACAACCTCTTCCGTTCAGGATTTGCCTTCTCCTCAACCTTCTTACGAAGCGCCCACCGCTCCTAAGCCATACGCTAGTTCAAAGGTTGACCTGAAATCGGCGGCGTTAGAAGCCGAGTATGAAATGATTTTGAACGTACTCAAACAAGTAAATTTTAATAAGAGTAAAGCGGCTCAAGCCTTGGGCATTGATCGGAAAACGCTTTATAATAAAATGAAAAATATAAACTTAAGTAACTGATGCCGCTTGCCGAAATCCCCGTTGCTGTCCCAAACCCCTTTCGACTTGACCTGACCGGGAAACAAGTGGAGAGGTTGTTTCAGATTTCGCCCGATTTGGTGTACATCATTGACGTGAACCTACGCAAAATGGTGTTTATCAGTAATCGTGTACAAGACATACTGGGTTATACTTGCGACGATATTCAGCAGATGGGCGGGTCGTTGATTTCGGTATTAGTACATCCTGATTTAAATCGTTTTGTGGCAGAAATATACCAACGTTTTGCAGTCCTGAAAGAAGGAGAAACGGCTAAATTTACGTTTGAAATACGCCACAAAAATGGAGGTATTCGCAGTATACGCAGCCGAGCAACCGTATTGACGTACGATGAGAACGGAAAAAACCACCTCATCATGAACGTGGCCGAAGATGTTACCGATGCACTTGCCCACGAGATGGACTTGCAAAAAAAAGAATATCAAATTAACGAAACCGAGGTTATTTTTAAATGCGGAAGTTGGGAGTGGCAAAAGAATGAAAAGGGGATTCGGTGGTCGGAGGGACTGTTTAGACTGATGGGGCTTGCGCCAGAGGCCTATCCTGATAAAAGCGTAACTAGGGCATTTTTTGAAAGCTTCATTGTGCCCGAAGATTTGGCCCGGGTCCAAAATTATTCCAAAATGGTATTGGTCGAAAAAAATGATACCTTTCAAATAGAGCACCGCATCATTGATGCCGCTGGAAATCTAAAATACCTCACGTTGCGGGCGCGCTGCCAATACGGAGAAGATGGCCGATTGGAACGCGTGATAGGCGTAGCCGCCGACCGTACCGAAATAGAAACCTACCAAAAAGAACTGGAACGCCGGCTGGTAGCTCTCAAAAAAAGCAACCAAGACTTGGAGCAATTTGCGTACGTAGCCTCGCACGATTTGCAGGAGCCACTGCGCAAAATCATTGCTTTTGGCGAACGGTTGGATAAAAAATACAAAGAACAACTCGGTACTGAAGGCCAGTTTTTTGTTGAGCGAATGACCAATGCAGCCTATCGCATGAACGGGCTGATTGAAGATTTACTTACTTATTCGCGGGTGTCGCGGCAAACTGAGTCGCTTACTTTTATTTCGCTTGAAGAAGTTGTAAAGAATGTAATTGAAGATTTGGAAGTAAAAATTCAGGACAAGAATGCCACTATCATTATCGACAAACTCCCTACTATTGAGGCACGACAAGTACAAATGCATCAACTGTTTCTTAATCTAATTGAGAATGCCCTGAAGTTTACCCAGCCATCGGTGGCTCCGGTGGTAGCAGTGAAGGCGCGCAAGGCCAACATTCAGGAAATCAAGGGAATTATGCAGCTTAACCCCCACGAAACCTACTACAGAGTAAGTGTTTCTGACAACGGAATTGGTTTTGAGCCAGAGTATGCCGAACGAATTTTTACCATTTTTCAAAGGTTGCATGGCCGCTCCGAGTATGAAGGTACTGGGCTGGGGCTTGCCATTTGCCGTAAAATAGTAGAATCCAATCACGGGTACATTGAGGCGCACGGAAATGTAGGGGGGGGAGCTGAATTTATTTTTTATTTACCGCACAGACAGCATGAGGCACGGTGAGCTGGTCTGCGAAAAACAACCCTGCTTATAACTAATCTGACGTACTATGGACACCACAGAGATTCGTGAAGCGCGAAAAAGTGTTATGATTCTGATTGCCGACGATGATGAGGATGATCGAATGTTTACGAAGGAGGCTTTTGAAGAGAATTATCTGCTAAACGAAATTCGCTTTGTAAATGATGGTGTGGAATTATTGGACTACCTGAAGCGCCGAAATAAATACAGTAATCCTGACGATAGCCCCCGTCCAGGAATTATCTTATTGGACCTCAATATGCCCAAAATGGACGGACGGGAGGCGTTGAAGGCAATCAAATCTGACCCTGATCTCCGGTCTATCCCAGTAGTGGTACTCACTACGTCGAAGGCCGAGCAAGATGTGTTGCAAACCTACAATTTGGGAGTTAATTGTTTCATTACAAAGCCCGTGTCTTTTGCAGAATTTATAGAAGTAGCCCGTACCGTCGGGCATTATTGGTTTGATATTGTTCAACTTCCCAACTCCCTCGACTGATGCAGAAAGACACCATTAGACTACTCATTGTAGATGATGATGAAGATGATTTTTTCCTTACGTCAGATTATCTCAAAGATATTCGCAACAAAACATTTATCATTACTTGGGCAGGTTCGTTTTCGGCAGGAATTGAACAACTTACACACGCCAAATTTGATTTATGCTTCTTTGATTTCCTGCTTGGTGCCAAAACTGGAATTGATCTTTTGAAAGCGGCCATTCAGAGCGGCGTAAGCTGTCCGATTGTGCTCCTGACGGGCAAAGGTGATCAGCGGGTGGATGTGGAGGCCATGCGATTAGGGGCCATGGACTATCTTGTAAAGAGTGAGTTGGATTCCGAAAAGCTTGAACGCTGCATCCGCTACGCCCTCGAACGTTCGGCGGTGTTGCAACGCCTGCGCGAAAGTGAAACGCGTTTGCGGGGAATTTTTGGCCAGTTGAAAGATGCCGTTTTGCTCAAATGGCCCAAAGGACTCGTTTTTTATCACAACGATACCGCCCTTGACCTATTAGGGTATACGGAAGCAGAAATCCTGCAATTGCATTCGCTGGATTTGTTTGCGATTCCGGCGCAACACTCCATGTATGTACACGCGCTGGAAGAAAAGGGCTTGGTCGAAAATCTGGAGATGTGGCTGGTGCGCAAAAGCGGTGAGCGCGTGCTTTGTTCTTTGCACGCCAGCAAACAAAATGATAGCGAAGGGAAGGCGTATTATTTGCTTGTTATTCAGGATATTACTGAGCGAAAAAAAGTAGAACGTGACAGGTTGTTAGCCGAAAAATCAGCATCGACGGCGCGCTTAGTGCGTACGTTGGCGCATGAAGTCCGTAATCCGCTCACCAATATTCACTTATCGCTCGATCAGCTTGAGACTGATTTACAGGACGATGACCAGCGGTTATTTGTGGATATTATTCGGCGAAACGGTAAGCGTATCAATACTCTCATCACGGAGCTTCTCAATTCGTTCAAGCCGCATGAAGCTGTATTGAAGCGAATTTCTATTCATGAATTATTGGATCAGACCGTCAACGAGGCCGAAGATAGATTGAGTCTAAAAAAAATTATACTCAATAGAGCTTATGGGAAAGACTGTTTGTTGCTACTAGACGAGCCCAAAATTAAAATCGCGTTGCTAAATTTGATCATCAACGCGATTGAGGCCATGGAAGAAAACAAAGGGGTGTTGACGTTGTCGACGGAAATATCTAAAACCTCCTGCTGTGTAAAAGTACAGGACAATGGCTCTGGAATAAGCCCTGAAAACATTAATCGCCTCTTTGAGCCTTATTTTACGTCTAAATCAAACGGGTTAGGCCTAGGACTCGCGGCCACGCTGACCATTTTGCAATCCCACCGGGCTTCGGTTGAGGTGGAATCGGAAGAAGGAAAAGGAACAACTTTTACCGTTACGTTTCCTTTGAGTTAATAAAAAGACTTGGGAAGGCCGAAAACGATCAAATGTAATTGGGAATTTGCACTGGGTTGTGCGTAATATCGTTTTTTTGAAAGACCAGAACGGTAAAACGTTTGAAACCCTCTCGGCCATTTTCGACCCAAAAGGGGTTGTCTCAAAATTTTGAGACAACCCCTTTTGGGTATATGAGAAGTCAGAAAAGCTGTATTTTATTTACGTTAATTGGAGCTAATAATGGTTTGAGTTGTTTCGACGACTTTTACTTTTTTGGTTCTGAACAAAGAGCCAGTAATTTCTGCAATGACTGCCGCGCTAACAACGATGATACCGAATACTGAAGACCAAACCACAAAACGGTGGTACACGTCTGCATCGAGTCGGGCGATAATAACACCGATAAGCGCCCAAATAACGGACAAGCCGATGTAAGCATTTCTCAATTTCAGTAAGGCAAAACTACCGATAACCGCCCCAATCAGCACCATAGCTGAGGCCCAAAATACCTCGCTTTGCCCCCAGCCGCTCCAGTCTAAAATCACTAACAACGTAGTCGAGTTAGCAACGGTTGCAATGCATAACCACCCCAAATAAAGCCCGAAAGGTGCTTTGACAGAAAAACGGGAGTTTTTGGCTAAATAAGGGGTTAATGAGTCAATGCGGGCGTTGATATTGATTAACTGTACCAGAAACAATACCATTATGAACACCGAGAAAGCCACGTATTCATAATGCCAGACCAAAATCCAAACCATATTTAATATACAGGTAAAGATAAAACGAGGCCCAATGACCGTGACCGTTTCGGCCGTGGCGGGGTCGACCTGAGTGCTAAAAAGTGATTTGCTTTGTTTAATACAAAAGACCAATAATAACAGATAAATCACGCCCCAAATCGAAAAAGTGAGTGGGGCAGGTACAAACAAGTTGGGGTATTGATTAGAGAGCTGACCAGTGGTTTTGTCATTAATCGGCAAGGCATTTGCCAGATAATTCACAAAAACCATTGCTAAAAAAAAGACCCAATTCAAAATTTGATAGGTTTTTACAGCTGATTTATTCCAAAGCGTTGTCATATAGGTGATAGTTAAGGTTAATTGACAGGAGTCAACAATTATTCCACGCCGTTATTCACTGCGACAGTGGGGAAAATATTCCTCATAACAGGTTATATACAACCCAGTTTTCTACATTTTTTACTTGTATAGCCTTGTGGCACAAGTGTTTTAAGGTATATAATCATCAAATGAATTGAAACCTTTTAATCTTTAAAGCCATGCGTTCTCTATTATATATTATCGCTGTTATTCTGGTTGTGGGTTGGCTTATAGGAACTTTTGCTTACAGTGCAGGAGGACTTATTCATATCCTTCTGGTACTGGCCGTTATTTCCGTCATTATCGGTTTTATTCGCCGGGGCACTATTTAGTACGTAGATATGGCATCTGAGAGTTACTTTACTCAGCGTTATATATAAAAGTGGTTAATGCGTAGATATGACATCGTAAAACTTTGATTTACTTAATGCTATGGAAATTGCTTTGTTAATTACTATCACCGGATTTGTGGGTTTGGCCACCTCGGTAGGCATGTTGTATCTATCGCATTCACCCACTACGCCCTCTGCTAGTTCGGCTAACAGATTTAGTCAACAAAAACGGGATGATTTTTTCCGAAAGGTCAAACTGAATTCCCATCGGATTAAATAACTACGGACCGTATATTTTGTTATAAAAATACTTGCGTAACCCCTTTTAAAATTGATACCCGGCACGACTTTTTAAGGATATATATCGAAATACCAATTTATCACCCAGATGAGTGACGAAACCGCGAAGTGGGTTATTTAATTGGGAAAACAGGCCATGAAAACAATAACTATCAATATACCCATTAAAAGATTATTCATTTTTGCGACAAACCTTTTGTTTATCGCAGGGCTTTCCGGCTGTACATCCACACCAAACGTTAGAAAATCGGGTAACGATACCTCAGGAGCACCCAAACCAACAATCAGCAGGTCTAAAAACCCCGCTAATTTTGCCATTGTAGCATCAACAATTGGGGGAGCTGCGGGTGCTGTTATTGAAAAATACATGGAAAAACAAGCTACAGCCTTGAACCGTGATTTGAGCGGAATAGCCTTAGTAGAACGTATCGGAGAGGGCATAAAGATTACAGTGAGTTCAGTTGTGTTGTTTGAAAGTGATAGTTATGCCCTCTCTAATACGCCTCAGGAACAACTGAAAAAAATGGCCGAAACGCTGATTAACTACAAAGACACCGAGCTTTTGATTGCGGGTCATACGGATGGAACAGGAGATGCTAAGCAAAACCAAATCTTATCTGAAAAAAGGGCCGAATCATTGGCGGATTTTTTGCTAGCTCACAACGTGCCCCAGTTACGAATGGTGACCCAAGGGTTTGGTGAACAAACCCCCAAGGTATCCAATGGCACCGATGAAGGACGTCGTATGAATCAGCGGGTTGAGATAGCGATTGTGGCCAATCAGACCTTGAAAAAAGACGCCAAGCGCCAAGCAGAACAAGATAAAATTAGTAAGAAAAATGGCTAATAAGTCCTAAAAACAGAACGATATGCCAGAGAGCCTCACCACTCCTCAGGATTTTGAAAAGAACCCGAAAACGGGCGAAATCCACAAAAAAGAGGAACAAACGTTACCAAAAACAACCGATGTAGATCCTGAAAAAGTAGACATCAAGTTATATAAAGAAATAAAGAAAAAGGCCGAAGAGGCCGAAAAATATACGGGCGGTTAGAAAAAACAATAGCCATGAAAAAGACATTGATTGAAGACGAAATAATCGCGGATAACACAAAAATGATATCCGGAAATACGGAAAACTCAACCGATGCACTGTTTTCGGACGCAATTGTGCCAGAAAAGACGCCCGAAGAAAGTAAAATCAAGTCTGATGTTGCCCACACCTCCGAAGAGGAAAGCATCGACTATTCAAAGAGCAAAAACATGAGCGGTAATCGTGGATACAATGAAGTACCACACACGGTTCCAATCAAAAAATAGTGTAGTAGATTTTTCATAAGGTAAAGGGTTTAGGAATGGGTGAGAGCCGGGAGATTTTGTCCCCCGGCTCTTTTTTTGTCCCAAATAGACCGCAGTATTTTGCGCTGAAATGGGCATGATGGTGAACTTTTAGGTGATTTTAGATGGTTAGATTTTGGGTAGAATTGCTTCTCATTATAAAACCCCCTTCCAAAACCATGTTTGTACATCACGTTTTCTTTTTTTTGAAAAATCCCGATAGCGCCGCCGACCGCGACCAATTGGTAGCAGGCCTACAGACCTTAACCGCGCTTGAGGGTGTAAAACTTGCCCACATCGGCAAAGTGGCCGATACGCACCGGGGAGTTATTGACCGTTCGTATTCGGTGTCGTGGCTGATGCTGTTTGATACTAAAGCCGAGCAGGATGTGTATCAAGACCACCCAATTCACCATAAATTTGTGGAAAACTGTGCGCATTTGTGGGAAAAAGTCATTGTGTACGATTCAGACGATATTTAATTGATAAGTACGGCATGGCGTAAGTCATGCCGTTTTTGTTCTTGTCCCGCTATGCAAAAACCTGAAACCCATATTCGGCAGGCGCATCTTCCTACTCCGTTTGCGTATCGTAGCATGGCGGAGGTGGAAAAACGCCGCTCTCAAACCCCCGATTTGCCACATCGGCACGATTACTTCACCGTTATTGTGGTCGAGCGGGCTCAAGGAGCCCACCAGATTGACTTTAAAGAATATACGTTGCGGGAAAATACTGTGTATTTTGTTTCTCCCGAGCAAATTCACCACCTGACCGTAACGGAGCCCAATCCGCGCGGACATGTTATTCTTTTTCGACCCGATTTTTTGCAGCAATACAGTTTTTCGCCTTCGCAGTTGTACGACATGGACCTGTTTTTTAACTGTGATGAGTCGCTGCCGCTGGAACTGACCCCCGACGAAATGAATGAATTGCGACCGCTCGTCAGGGGCATTGCGGAAGAAGCGCAGGCCGAACGCTCTCAAAAATGGGAAGCGGTAGGCGCATGGCTAAAGTTGTTTTTACTTCAATGCAAACGTTTCAAATCTGACAAAAAAGTTTTGAACAAAACCTGGGATAATCGTCAGGCGGAGATTGTAAAACAGTTTAAAAATGATGTTGAGCTTTTTTTTCGGAAATACCATAAAGTCAATGAATACGCCGACCGCCAACACCTGACCGCCAATCACCTCAACGACGTCATTAAGAGTGAAACGGGGACGTCGGCCAAAGAATTTATTCAGAACCGGTTGGCGTTGGAAGCAAAGCGATTGGCGCGCTATTCAGAGCTCAACGCCAAAGAAATCGCCTATCAATTGGGCTATGACGACATTGCCCATTTCAGTAAATTCTTCAAAAAAAGTGAAGGAATAGCGTTCAGTGAGTTTCGCGAAAACGCCGAACCGTAAAAACGCCAACAACTTCCATGGTTTTTACGTTGATAGAGGTAGTTTTATCCGCCACCTTTGCCATCAAATAAACCTTTACTCCCCATGGAAACCAAGCCGTTCATCAAAGGACTTCACCACGTAACCGCCACCGTCAACGAAGCGCAGGAAGATTACGATTTCTATACTAAATTGCTAGCCCTTCGACTGGTTAAAAAAACGGTCAATTTTGATAACAATGCCGTATATCACATGTATTACGGCGATAAAATAGGTACACCCGGTACCATTTTTACCACCTTTCCGTATCAAAATCAGGGGATTCGTAAAGGTGTAGAAGGAACGGGGATGATTATTTCCACCACATTTTCGATTCCTTCGACGGCGCTAGGGTTTTGGAAAAGCCGTTTAGAAAACGCTGGTATTACCGTGGTTTCATCAGTTCGTTTTGGGCAACAGGTGCTGTGGTTTCGTGACCCTGCCGAACTTCAAATTGAATTAATTGCCGACGATAACGACATCCGTAAGCCTTTCATCACCGATGAGGTCAACGAAGAAGTGGCCATTCGGGGCATTCACCACGTCACGCTGTGGGTAGCGCCGAATGATTGGGAACCCGTGAGGCACTTTTTGGCCGCCGAAATGAACATGGCCGAAGTGGCGCAAGAGGGCGACCGAATTCGTCTGGAGGTAAAAGGCGGCTCATCAAGAAACGCCCTAGAACTGCTCCGGGCCGCTGCCGACACCCCACGTGGCAAAAACGGTATCGGTACTGTACATCACGTAGCTTGGAAAATTGACAATGAAGAAGCGCAGCAGGCGCTGCGTCACCGGCTGGTCGATGAGTTGGGCATGGAAGTGACCGAAATCAAAGACCGTAAGTATTTCCGTTCCATTTATTTCCGTTTGCCTTCGCACCAATTGTTTGAAGTTGCCACGAGCGGCCCCGGCTTTGACGTCGATGAGTCGGTCGAAGAATTGGGCACGCACCTCATGCTACCAAACGACAAAGAACACAACCGCGCCATCATTGAAGCGGGCCTGCCAGAAATTCAATTGTAAAGGAAAAATATTAACTCAACCCTCATAAAAACAACTCCATAGCAACGTCGGCCCGGGAATAGGGCGAACTGAAATCTTTGACGGTTTTGAAACCTAGTTTTTGGTAAAGATTCAGTGCGGGCAATAAACGCGAATTTGTTTCTAGATACAAACGTTTTAAACCCATTTTTTTGGCTTCGTCAATGATGGATTGCCCCAGCAACTCGCCAATTCCCAGTCCTTTGGCGTTGCTGTCGACGCCCATTTTTGAGAGTTCCATACTGTCTTCGGTCATGGGTTTGAGCGCCGAAGTTCCTACAATATTGCCTTGGTATTCGGCCAATAACACCAGTCCACCTTTGTTGATGTAGAATTTATCAGGATTTTCGAGCGATTCCATGTCGAGGGGTTCGACCTTGAAGTAGCGCTCAATCCATTCGTAGTTGATGCGTTTGAATCCTGCGCGATGGATTTCGTTTTGAGGGTCAAGCCAAGTGATGTTGACCTTGTTTCGTTCGCGCGTTTTTAGCCTGCTTTTGATGCGCTCGGGTAAGCTTTTGCGTAGAATCACCTGCTCGTATTCCATCAGGGCGCGTAGCACGTCGGTTTCACATTCGTTTTTCACTTCGTTCATGGTATCTTCCAAATCTTCCAGCAGTTCTTTCATGCGGGCGTGCATTTGGTCCCCTTTTTGGGTCAACCGAACGGTGGTTTCACGCTTATCGACCAATCCTTTTTGACTTTCTAAAAAGCCCACTTTCACCATTTCTTTGACCATCAAACTAACGCCCACGTGCGACTGCCCGATGCATTCGGCGATTTTTGAGACCGTTTCGGCTTCTTTTTGCGCAACTGCCAAAAATACTGGAAACCATTTTACCTCAAAATCCATTCCATACATCTGATACACTTGAGCGGAGGCTTGCTGACTGATTTCACCCAGTCGACGCATATAACTTCCCAAGGCCACGTAGCCTAATGTTCGATATAACTCCATGAATAAATTATTTACGTAATTAATTACGTAAATTAAAATAATGGTTATGTAAAAACCAATAGCCTGGATAAATTTTTAGGAAACAGACAATGAAAGGGCATTTGGTTTTGAGAAACCTCACTGGCGGATTTGAGAATCCGCCTGCACAAACCTCGTTTAATCCCATGCTTTAGCGTGGGGCTTGAAGCAAAAAGGCATCTCAATAAGGGCTTTAGCCCTGACTAACTCTATTGAAGTCAGATAAAGCCATGATTTTGACAACGCATTCCTTCTTTTCGCCATTGTTCAACCTATATTATTGCGTGACCTTTGCAGAGTCAATAAAACAAAAAAGTTGACCAACAAAAGAAACAACCGCTATTTAAGCAATAACAACCAAGACAATGGAAACTAATAATTTAATCACTGGCATACACCACGTAACGGCCATCGCCGCTGACCCTCAACAAAACGTGGATTTTTACGTAGGTTTACTCGGATTGAGGCTCGTCAAAAAAACCGTCAATTTTGATGCTCCCGACGTATATCACCTTTACTATGGCGACGAAACAGGCAATGCAGGCAGTATTTTGACCTTCTTCCCGTTTGGGCAGGGAAGCCAAAAAGGACGCCACGGCAAAGGGCAGGCGGCTACCACCTCCTTCTCCATTCCTACGTCGGCCATCGACTTCTGGACCAAACGTTTTGATCAATACGGCATTTTGTACAAAAATCCTCAACAACGGTTCAACGAAGTGTTTATATACTTTGAAGACCCCGATGGATTAGGGTTAGAATTGGTCGCCAACGATGTGGATACGCGCCCAGGTTTTACTTACGGTCATATTCCGTTGGAGTATTCGATTCGTGGTTTTTGGAATATCGAATTGTGGGAAACCACCTACGAACGCACGGAGGCGTTGCTGGCCAATTCGCTCAATTATGAGTTTATTGCCGAAGCAGGCGCTCGTCGTCGTTACGCTCCCAAAGGTGGGCATGCAGGCCAGTTTGTGGATATTGTGTGGGATAGTAATAACCGTTGGGGAATGAACGGCGCGGGAACCGTGCACCACGTGGCCTTTGATACTCCGACCGACAATTCTCAGCTGGAAGTGCGCGAGGCGGTGCTTTCGGCGGGCTTTATGCCAACGCATGTGCTTGACCGTCAGTATTTTCATTCCATTTATTTTCGCGAACCGGGTGGGGTGCTGTTTGAGGTAGCCACTACGCCTCCTGGCTTTTTATTGGACGAAGAAAAAGCAAAATTGGGTGAAGCGCTCAAATTGCCGCCTTGGCAAGAACGCAATCGTGCGCAAATTGAGCAATTGTTGCAACCAATTTCGCTGGAAGCTGTTTATCAAAAATATAATATTGGCTAATTAGATTGAGGGTTGCGGATGAAAGTTTTTGCGTCTGCAACCCTAAAAAAAGATATACCAAAATGCACAACATCAAAAATACCGTTTGGGCGGGCGAGCCGCTTGCCCAAGCCAAACGCGTACTCATCATGACCCACGGACGGGGGGCAAGTGCGCAAAGCATTCTGAGTTTGGCCGCTGAACTCAACGTGGAAAACACTGCGCTGGCGGCGCCTCAAGCTACGGGCAACACGTGGTACCCGTACAGTTTTTTGGCACCCGAAAATCAAAATGAACCAGGTTTATCGGCAGGGTTGCAGGTATTGAGCCAACTGGTGGAAGAGATCAAACGGCAAGGCTTTGATTCGCGGCAGATTTACCTGTTGGGCTTCTCGCAGGGTGCGTGTTTGACAGCAGAGTTTGCAGCGCGGAATGCCCAGCCGTTGGGGGGAGTGTTTATTTTAAGCGGTGGTGTCATTGGCGACTCCATCAAGGCGGAGCGTTACTCGGGCGATTTTGAAGGAACGCCTATCTTTTTGGGATGTTCTGATGTAGATTCGCATGTGCCTTTGCACCGCGTTCAGGACAGTACCGAAGTATTCAAAAATTTAGGGGCCAACATAACGGAAAGAATCTATCCAAACGCCCCGCATAGTGTTTTTCAGGACGAAATCAATCACATTAATCAGGTGTTAAACCAAGCATAATGAAAACATTCAAAACCATTTCGTACGTATGGGAAGGCCGTCCGCAGCAGGTGGGCGATGGATTTGTGGGACAAAGCATGATTCCTTCTCAACGATTTCAAGACTTTAGCCCTTTTCTGATGCTCGACCACCATGGCCCGATGCAGGTAAAACCCTCACGTATCCCCAAAGGTGTGGATGAGCACCCACACCGAGGTATCGAAACCGTGACGGTCGTCTTTGAAGGCGCACTTCAACACCGTGATTCAGCGGGTAATAAGGGTGTTATTTTTGCGGGCGATGTGCAATGGATGTCGGCCGCCTCGGGGTTAGTTCATGAAGAAAAACACGAAGCCAATTTCTCGCGTCAGGGCGGGATTTTGGATTTTGTGCAGTTGTGGGTGAATTTGCCGCGAGCGCATAAAATGGAGAAGCCGCGTTATCAGGAACTTACCTCTGCCCAAATTCCTTCGGTTCAACTCAATGAGAATACACAATTACGGGTTATTTCGGGCGAATTGAACGGTATCAAAGGGCCCGCTCTAACCTACACGCCAGTACTTTTAGCGGAGGTGATTGCGTCTGGTGAAAGCCAATTTGAGCTGCAACTGCCCGAAGGGTTCAACGTGGCGATTCATGTAGCGCAAGGCGAGGTGGTTTTGAACAATACCGAAAAAGCCGCTGCCAAGCGCATTGCCAAACTCAGTCAGCAAGGAGAATGGATTTCGGTGTCAACTGGCATAAAAGGGGCGCGGTTATTGATTTTGGGCGGAGAGCCTATCAATGAGCCGATTGCAAGTTATGGCCCGTTTGTGATGAACACGCAAGCCGAAATCATGCAAACGCTTCAGGATTATCAATCGGGCAAAATGGGCTTTTTGGAGCCGGTGGAATATTCTGAGTAAACCTTCTTTTGTAAACCATCGCATCGGCCCCGCGATGCGATGGTTTACAAAAGATTACTTCACAAAACTGCGTACGGCATTATTGAATTCTTGAGTTTCAGTAATAAAAGGTTCGTGCCATGATTGACTGAACTCTACCGTAGATACAGAAGTATTGGTCAGTAATTGTTTTGTTTCACGTCCTACTTCTACGGGTACTATACCATCTTTTACTCCCCAAAACAGCCTGACCGGAATCCGAATATTCTTCAATAAGGCTCCTTTTTCAAAAAGACGACTTTCAACTTCGCCGTAATAACTGTAGGCTTTGGAATGAGTAAACTGCGCTAAAGCGGTATTGGGTGAAGCAAAGGCGTAATTTGCTAGGTATTTTTTGTCGTCATATAGGGACACTGGATTACCGCCCAGTTTGTACATCCACCGATAAATAAGCTCCCAATTAACGGTTGCTGTATTTTCAATAGTTACCGGATTAGCCAATAATTCACGTTCCGCCTCGGCATTGTTTTGCTTTTTTGCCTCACGCAATGCCCATTCCCGAACATGGTACAGCCAACGGTAATAAGAAAACATCCCATTGACGGCCATTAATCCAGAAATCATTTGCTGATTATTGTTTGTGGTCAAAAACTGCCAAGCCAGCTCAACGCCAAAACTATGCGCTAACAAATAAATCTGAGCGTTGGGGTACTGTTGTTTGAGCAGTTTGACAACATAAAAAGCATCCTCACTGAATTGATCATAGCGTAACGTTCCCGAATCTACTTTGCCGGACGATGCTCCCGCTACCCGTTGGTCCCAATAGGCCACCATCATGTCGTTTTCCAGTTCTTTAAAATAATACCGGTAACACATTGCACAATCGCCCGGTCCACCGTGCAAATACAGCACAATTTTGTTGGAATTGGTATTGCCGTGTACCCAAACGGGCATATCGGCTCCTTTATGACGGAGAAAAAGTGTTTTTTGCTCAGTTGGTTCTACATCTTGGTCTTTGCAGGAAACCAAAATTAGGATAACTGCGAGGCTCTTAAATAGCTTATTGATTGTTTTCATTGCTTTTTGAAAGGAAAAATAGCCCCTATTTCCAGACTGAATCGGGTAAGAGAGGATGTATTATAGGGACGTTGTTGGCTGATATTCAGTCGAGTATACCAAGCAAAAGGAAGGGCGTGACGAACATCTTGTCCGATGCCTGCGAACACAGTAGGCAGGAAAGCATTTCCTCCTGCATAACGTACGCGTTCCAATTCACCATTACCGGTTACTTGGTAGGTAGAGCCCTCCAAAAAATAACGAAAGTACGCGGTGGCAATGCCTGCCTCAAACAGAGTACTCCGTTTTCCTATCCGTCGATATATCAATTCGGGGGCTATGATGATACCGAAATGGTTACGCGGATGGCGGTAAAGTGCCGCACTTGGCGCAATCAAAAGCATTTTACGGGATTGATTCCGCTCTTTTATTTTACTGAAAATCGGGTATTCATACGCTGTTTTCAGGCCATAATGCGTAACGGTTTCGCCGTAATAACTGATTCTGAGCGATTGCGCCTGTGTTTTTTGGGGAGCGAGGATAAGTAGCCCCAGGATCAAATACAGGCTTAAATGAATGTTTTTCATGGCTTAGTTTTTCTGATTTTGTTAATGTTTTTCCCACGGCTCAATGGGTTGAGTGTACCGGTTTAGGCGGCATTCATATCCATTATAAAATCTAACTGTCGATTGTTCATACCAGCAGGCATCAGCCTGAAAAGTGCATTCCGTAAAGCAACCAGCCAGGGCTGACTCACCTGCGCAATTTTGCCCAGTGTAAAAGAGCGGTCTACAATGGTTGTTGTTCGAGGTAAACGTATTGCTTCAAACTTCTGAAAGACTTCCGACAAGTCGGTTGGGTATTGCCTAATCAGCCGTTGAAGTACCACTGCATCTTCAATTCCTTGACACGCGCCCTGCCCCATGTTGGGGGTCATGGCATGAGCGGCATCGCCTATCAATAATACTTTGCCGTACGCCAGTTGACGAAGCGGTTTTAAATCAATAATATCATTGTGCAAAATCCGTTTATCGGGTGTAAGGCCAATGATTTCGGCTACCGGAGCGTGTAGTTGACCAAAATGGTGTAACAAATCAGTTTTGGTAAAATTTCGGAAACGGGGTTCATCACCTGTTGGCGCATTGACGCAGGCAAACCAGTAAACACGCCCTCCCTGAAGGGGCACAATGCCGAATCTTCCTTCTGACGCCCACGTTTCGGTGGCTTGTTTGGGGTTCAGACCTACTGGAGCAGTGTCGGTTACTCCTCTCCAACAGGTATATCCCGCATATCTTATTTTGGTGTTGGGTACCAATTGCCGCCGAACGGCAGAATGAATGCCATCAGCCGCCAAAACATAATCGAAAGTAGCGGTATGTCCATTACGAAATACCAAGGTGACTCCTTCATCGTTTTGGGTGAGTGTGAGGAATTGATGCCCCAAGTACAGAGGAATATCCTCCATTGCTTCTAAAAGCGTCTTTTGTAAATCAGCACGATGAATGGAAAAACTTCCTATTACTTTGTATTTCTCTTTAGCTGCAAAGTGATTGGATTCGGTAATGATTTTCCCCTGTTTATCTAAGATAGAAAAGAGCTCGAAGGGATTTCCGTGAGCCAATATTTTGTCGCGGAGACCGAGTAATTCAAAGGCTTTTACTGCATTGGCAGCCAAGGCAATACCTGCTCCTGCGGGGCGAAGTTCCTGATTGGCTTCGTAAATGGTTACGTTGATTCCAATTTGCCGGAGAGCAATTGCGGTGGTCAGACCTGCGATTCCTCCTCCAATGATAGCGATTTTCATAGAACTGGGTTGTTTACTGAGCATACTTTGTAAAAATAAAGACAACAAGGCTCTTAATGGATTCCCTTTACTTTAAGTTGGCCAGCCATTCCTGCGCAAACGCTCGGGCTTCCATCACGGGCGTTTTGCCAAGACGGTACAAAAACTTCCATTCGGCGGGTTTGCGTTGGTACTCAGGGTGAATAAATTCCTGTTTTCTGCCCGCAGGCCGCAGTTGGGCGTTGAAATCTACGTCATCGCAGAGGGCAATAAAGCTTTTGAGGCGTTTCCGTAACACCGGCCGAAAATCGGTGTGAGCGTCCAAAACTGCCTTTTGTTGTTTGTATTGGGCATTGCGCTCTTTGGCGTAGTCCAACTCCTTTTGTTGTTGATTTTTATGTTGTCCGCTTCCCTGTTTCAGTAATCGGCTGTGGTAAGCGATAAACTGCTTCTTAAATTCAGCGGGCTTACCTTCCGTGGCAGCCAAAATCTTTTTAAGTTCTGCCAACTCACGGGCTTTTGCAGCGCGTTCTTCACCCTCAAGGGTCGCCAATTGAGCCTCTTGCTGAGAAAGTTGTGCTTTAATGCTCATTTGCAAAATGGCTGGGTCGAGTTGCGCATACGTTTGCTGAATCAGCGCCATTTGTTGGCTAATAGCCGCATCCATTCCACCTACTTCCTGTTCGCGTTGTGCTACAACCGCATCGCTGTAAGTTTCGTCAAGGGGATATTTTTGTTTGAGCGATTGGCGGTATTCCTCCTTAAATTCTTCAGATTCGACATACGCCTTGACAAATTTTCCCAGTGTACGAACGGCAGCTCCCCGGGTGTTTTCGGGAATCCGCTTGGCGATGCTACGCATGGCGGAGGTGCTGTTGAAGAAAAAATACGGCTCTTCATTTAAGTTGTCCAATGCTCCCTGACGCACATCCCGTAGGGTTACGCCAGTGTCGGAAAGAATATCAACTGGGCGCATGGCCATCAATGCCGCCAAAAAGAGGATTGTGCAAATAATAGGTATGTATTTCATGGCTATAAATCGTTGATAATGAAACTAATTCACACTTTTTACTCTGAATATTCCCCGAATTTGTGACGTACCCACAGGATTGTACGGGTCGGCTTGATACCAGCCGGCAGGTTCTAGATGGAAGGTGCCAAGAACGTAGCCCTGCCATTGGTCGGTGTCTATGTTCAGGGTTCCGCCGCTTACGTCAGGCCGCGTGCCGTAGCGGTTTTGGTAGTGTCTGAAGCCGGTGTAAAGCACAAAGGAAACTTGGGTATTGAGTGTCCAGTGAAACTGCCCTTGCCGTCCGCCGGACCAACCCATTGAAACGTACTGGCTACCGTTTTTTCCTTCAATCACGTTTTGAATATGGTTAAAATTAGCGCCTCCGCGAAAAGTGATCCAATCGCCGCCGTCTATTTGAAGCGTAATGCCTTCGGGAGCCACGTAGATACGGGCAATCAGCAGTCCGACGGCTCTTCCATTGGATTTAATGCTTACTTCCACCCGTACCGGATTCTGCCCCGGAATGTGGTTGGGTGCCTGATACACCGCCGTGCTGTTGGTGGGTTTCAGTTCACCGTCGCCTTTCAGTTCCCACTTGTCGATATATTTGGCATCCAGTAGATGTTCTGGATTGAGCAACTCCAATTCCTGAGCTTCATCGCCAATGGGTACTAAAAGAAATTCGTCCGGAAGCACGTATCTGACGGCCAAGTTGCCCTTTTCTCCGGGATCCATATACCGATAGGCTGGTTCAAGACTGATGGCTTCAAAGAAACTCCAATCACTGAAATGGGTTGTTTTGATAGTAACTGTCTTGGCTTCTTTGTTCAACGTTAAACCGGTTGGTACTTTCCAAATACCTTTATCATCTTGGTAAGCAATCCCCAATGCCTCGGCAAAAGTACCATTGAGGTCTTCATCGGTGTATTTAAAAGAAATAGTGGCTGGTTTGGCAAACTGTAATCCGTGTGGGGTAAGCCGGAAGGCTTGGCCTTGGCCGTTAGGAGCTTTATTGGTAATGGGTTGTATTGTAATGGTCTGAGTAGCGGTCAATGCACCCGCTGGGATGTCAACCCGGATACGCTTGTCGGTCGACTCAATGGTTCCTCCGGCGGGCCCTATTGCGGCCGTTACGGCCGTACCATCTGGGGTGCCCTTTGCCGTAACGTGTCCAGTAGGTTCTGGCAAATTGGTGGGAGCAGGGTCGGGCTCTGTACACGAAACCGAGAGGGTGATGAGCGCGAGGCCCAGTAGTGTATTTGTAATGTTTTTCATGGCTGTGAGAAATTGATTGTTTTACTGTTAGTTGATTATTTTGAGGCAATGGTCTCCTTTTCAGAAGTGGTAGGGGTAAAGGTTACCACCCTGTTTGGGATAGGTTTAAGCGTTTGTAAGTAGGTATAAATGGCCCCTAAATCCTGCTCGCTCATCCCTGCGTACATGGGCCAAGGCATAATCGTTTGTCGGTCGCCGGGTTTTACAGGATGTGGTTTATAGCCTGTGGCTGGGTCGAGGGCTTTGAAACGGGCTATAAAGGCGGCTTTGGTCCAGCGTCCTAGCCCAGTTTCGGCATCAGGCGTAAGGTTGGCCGAACGTACAATACCCCCCGGTAAGGCAAATTCTGCACTCCCCGCAAATTCCATTCCTGCTACATGTTCTCCATTTTCTCTTTTGGTGTGGCAATCGGCACAGCCAGCGGCATTGACCATGTAGCGTCCATAGGCTATCTGGTCGGTTGTGTCGGGGCGAGTTTGAAAATTGGGTTTTTGCGGAATGGTATTGACAATAAAATTCATTGGAAATTCTAATTCTGAATCAGGCACCTCGTTTGAAATGGGCTTGAGGGAGCGGAGGTAGGCAATGATAGATTTAATATCTTCCTGATCCATACGGCCATAGGAAGGGTGAGGCATCAATGGAAACAGGGCTTTGCCATCGCGGGTTACCCCTGAGGTAATAGCGCGAAACAGCTCGCCGTCGGTCCAGTGACCCACGCCAGCGGGGGTGATATTGCGCGAATAAATAGTGCCCGGCAATCCCATCTCTGGGCCAAAGCGCTCACCCCCCTTGCCCTCGGTGCCTGCCATGGGTGGGCCTGCAAAAAGGTTCCAGTCGCGGGTGCTGTGGCAATCCATACACACGCTGACGTGATTGGCGAGATAGCGCCCCCGTTCAATCTGGGCGGCCGTAGTATTGATTTTTAATTTGGGAGCGGCACCTACATCGGGCAACCAAAATTTAACATAGACCAGTACAAGACTAACGCCCGTGACCACCACGGCCAGACCGATAAAGATGAAACGAAGGATGGTTTTCATGACTTGAAATTGTTGGAAAAAATGGCTGAATTATAGCACTGCAGCGGCAAACGGCGGCATTTCCAACGGAGGGTTTTGCGGTATGTTTTATGGCTGCATTGCGTCAAGGGGCCTTTGTTTGGCAGATTGACGATACAAAATTGGGCGATGGGAAGGGGGATTTTCAATAGCGTCCCTGATGAAACGTCATTTGAAGGAGCTGTAACGGAACAACCGCCCGATCAGCCGTTGTACAAAGGCAGGCCTGTTTTTGGTAGGCTTTATCGGAAGTGATAGAGGAATTGTCAGCGTGTTGGTATTACCAATGGTTTGAATTTGTCCAGAAATCCGTGATTAGAGCATCTCTATTTTTTTCCATATCAATTGCCACTCAGCCTTTGACTTTGTCAACTGAATGGCAGTTTCATAATGTAATTTTGCGCTATTTGAATCCTTCAATTGTGCAAAAAAATCACCCAGTGCCGTGTGATAATAAGCATTGTTTTCAAGTCCCTTTATGTTCTGTAAAGCCTCCGTACCCCGTTGTGGTCCTTCTGCAAATCCTGTTGCAATGGCTTTGTTGAATTGTACCATTACGCTCGGATTGATTTGTTCCAACAGCCGATAAAGATACATAATGGCCTGCCAGTTAGTGCTTTCAAAACGCTCAGCCCGGGCGTGATAAGATGCAATGGCGGCTTCCAGGTGGTAGCTGCTGATTTCGGGTCCTTGAGAGGCTTTGTTTAGAAAGGCAATGCCAGCGCCTATCCGCTCACGGTTCCATTTTTGGCGGTCTTGATTGGCTAACAGAATAATATTTCCCTCGTCATCTTGTCGGGCATCAAACCTTGATGCTTGAAAATACATCAACGATAGTAGCGCGGCGGTTTTTGGGAGGTCGGTATACCGATGCTGACTCAACAGTGTGCCTAGTCGGAGGGCTTCTTCGCACAGGTCTTGCTTGATAAGCTGGTCGGGGTGCTGCGAATTGTAACCTTCGTTGAAAAGCAGATAAACTGCTTTCAAAACCGCATCCAGTCGCGCGGGGAGTTCATCGCCGTAGGGTACTTCCAACTCAATGGGGGTGCTGCGGATTTTGTCTTTGGCCCGGTAAAGGCGTTTGGTGATGTTTTCGTCGTTGGATAAAAACGCGTTGGCAATTTCGGTAATACTTAGCCCGCAGAGGGTTCGTAAAATAAGCGTTATTTGGGCTTCGGGAGGTAAACTTGGGTGGCAGCACGCAAACATCATTCGGAGTTGGCTGTCTTCCATTTCATGTTCGAGAAACAATTGGTCAATGTGCTGCTGCATTTGCTGTTCTGATTGGAATTCGTAGGCAATGTCAGGGCTTATTTCGGCCATTTTTTTCTCTCTACGGAGCCGGTCAAGCACTCGGTTTTTGGCCGAAGTATATAGCCAGCCCGTTGGGTTTTCGGGGATGCCATTTAGTTTCCACTGTTCCAGAGCGGCCAATAAAGTATCTTGGACTACGTCGCGGGCAATGTCGTAGTTGGAAAAACCAAATACCCGCGTGAGTACAGCGAGCATCTTTCCCGACTCGTGCCGAAAAAGATGCTCTGCCATCCGATTGACTTCCGTCATCCTAAAGATTAATTAAAGACCTGAATTTGACGTACTTCTACACGGCCTTCCGACTCATAAATAGGGCAACCTTTTGATAATTCTACGGCTTCTTCTAGGCTGTCGGCCGTGAGAATCATAAAGCCGCCGATGATTTCCTTACCTTCCGTAAAAGGCCCATCCGTAACAATGTTGGCGGAGCCTGAGACCGTTTTTCCCGTATTGTGCAGTGCTTCGGTGGCGACCATTTTGCCTTGGGCCGCAATTCCTCCAATCCAATTGTTCCATTTTTCGATTTCAACTTGAATCGCTTCGGGCGACAATTGGGCAAAAGACTCTTCAGAAGGAATGGCGTTCCAGAAGGCGAGCATGTACTTGTTCATGGTAAGTTGTGTTTTTTGTGAACGAATTTATTGAATTTGTACGAATGACGAACGACTCAAGCAAAACTGGACAGCCAAGAAGATTTTTTTTTCTAATTTTAAAAATAAATTATTCGCCCCGTGCGCATCAACGGATCAGGAGTCGTGAGCTAATACTTTTACATTCTGATTTTCTGTTTATCATTTTTCTGTTTTTTTCCATGAACCGCATCGACCGTTTATTGGCCATTGCCCTTACACTGCAATCTCGAAAATATACCTCGGCCGAGGTATTGTCTGAGCGCTTTGGTATGAGTGTTCGTACCGTTTATCGTGATTTAAAAGCATTGGACGAAATTGGGATTCCGATTGGATTTGAGTCAAACAAGGGATATTATATTATGCAGGGTTATTTTTTGCCCCCTGTGATGTTTAGTACCGAAGAAGCCAATGCACTGGTGTTGGTGGAGTCGATTGTGGAGCGTTTTACCGATAAGTCTATTCGTCGACATTATCATTCGGCGCTCAATAAAGTAAAATCCGTGCTTAAACATCAGCAGAAAGAACACGTTGAGCATCTGGAAGAGAAGGTGGTGACGAGTGCATCTTGCCCCAATCATAATTTTGAATACTTGGCCGAAATTCAAACGTCAATTACGAATCAGACCATTTTACAGCTACACTACCAAAATGCTGGTCAAGAGGGAAGTCTGCGTGAAATCGAACCGATTGGGATGATTTTTTATTCTATGGCTTGGCACGTGATTGGGTGGTGTTGGCTGCGAAATGAATACCGTGACTTTAAGGTGGCCCGCATCCTGAAATTACAGAATACGTACAAGGCTTTTCGTAAAGCCAACCATCAACACCTCAACGATTATATAAAACAGCAACAAATCAAAATGGTACTGACATAGGGTTGTCAGTGGAGGGTGTTTTATTTGCTGTCGAAACAAAAAACAGCACTTTTATGAATACAAAATTAGCCCTGAAAACATCAATTCTGCTTCATGCCCCTGCTACTGCCGTTTGGGATGCCCTCACAAATCCTGCCGTTGTAAAAGAATATTTTTTTGGTACTACTTTGATTACCGATTGGGAAGTGGGTGGACCAGTCCGCTTTACGGGCGAGTGGGATGGTGTGGCTTACGAAGACAAAGGAACGGTATTGGCCTTTGAACCTGAGCGTTATCTGTCGTACAATTATTGGAGTTCATTCAGCGGGACGGATGATGTTGCCGAAAATTACGCCAACATTGAATACATCCTAGATGCCGCCGAGGATGGAACACGCTTGACCATCACGCAGGACAATCTGAAAGACGAGGAAGCGCTTGCCCACTCAGAAAATAACTGGCGGGCCCTTTTAAAAGAAATGAAAAAGTTGGTGGAAAATAAAGCGTGACCGCATCGTTAATAAGCTGAATAAGGGCTAAATTGGCCGCCGACAACCGATGAACGAATGGTCTCTTTCAAGGCATTGCTGCAAAAATTTGATAAAAAAGGCGAAAAAACGGGCTGGACGTATTTTGAGATTCCGGCATATATTGCCAATGAACTCAATCCTGGTGTAAGAACATCGTACCGTGTAAAGGGCAAGTTAGATGGGTATTCTATCAAACTTGTGGCTCTTTTGCCTATGGGCGAGGGCGGTTTTATCATTCCTGTCAATGCCGATATGCGGCGAGGCATTCGTAAAAAAGAAGGTGCAAGCATCGAGGTTGAGCTTGAAATAGATACCGACCCATTGCCGCAGTCAGACGATTTGCTGGCGTGTTTGGAAGATGAACCCAAAGCGTTGGCGTATTTCAACAGTTTGCCTACTAGCCACCAAAATTATTATAGCAAATGGATTGAGTCGGCCAAGACGGTAGAAACCAAAACCAAGCGCATTTCGATGATGATCAAGGGCATGACGATGGGGTTGAATTATGGCGAGACCCTGCGGTATTTTCGCGACTTAGAGAAGTAAATCTCAATGTATGAAGTAATTTCGTTGCTGCCCGTTCCTTTTGACAGCTCGTTGTTTATTTTTTATGCTATGGTTGATTTAGAACAAGCCTATGAGATTTTATCCTCAATGCCCAACGCGGTGGAGGTACCTCATTTTGACAAACCTGCTTACAAAATCAACGGTAAAATTTTTGCTACTTTCAACATTGAGAATAAGTGGGTAACCTTGAAACTAACACCTGAACAACAGGTAATTTACTGCGAAGACACGTCATTTTATCCCGTTCCCAACAAATGGGGAGTGTACGGTTGGACGCATGTTGACCTCAACCGAGTCAAAAAGAGTGCTTTTGTGGAAGCCATCGAAACTGCGTACAACAATATCATTGCGGAAAAACCAAAGCGAAAAAGGTAAGTAGAAAAAATCTGATAATTATGAGAAAAATTGTGTTGGGCCTAGCCGTAAGCTTAGACGGCTACATTGAAGGCCCCAATGGTGAATACGACTGGTGCTTTACCGATCAGGATTATGGATTAAATGAATTTTTTACGCGGATAGATAGCATTTTTGTGGGCCGCAAAACCTACGAAATGGCCTTGGCAGAGGATGGGCAGGAGAGCTGGCTTCCTAAGATGAGGGAATATATTTTTTCAACAACCCTCACCGATGCCGATATAAGCCCCAAAAAAACGCTTATCAGCGGAGATATTGAAGCGAGGGTTAAAGCAATTAAAAACCAAAAAGGCAAAGATATTTGGCTTTTTGGGGGCGCTGAGCTCACCAATACTCTCATGAATCTTGGTTTGGTAGATGAGATTTGGCTATCCATTCACCCCATTATTTTGGGGGCGGGAAAGCCGCTTTTTAGTAGTTTAAAAGAACGAAGATGGCTCACACTGACCGATTCAAAAGTGTATGAAAGTGGGTTGGTTTCCCTGAAATACGACTGCAAGTGGGATACCGTAGAGACTGCATAAGGCAGAAAAGGAACGTTTGCGGAGAAAATCTTTTCTATGCGTTATTTAAAGCACGAAAAGGATAAAAAATGAGAGAGTTTAAGTAGATTTGATTACTTAAACTCTCTCATTTTTTGTGGTTAATGTTGAGCTAAAATCTGAGTTTTTTGCTTTTGGCAAAGTTTATGCTACTGTTCGGGATAGACGCTGTTTAATATCACCCTCTATGAAAAAATACATTGTTTTAATAAGCCTTTTAAGTGCGCAACTTGCTTTTTCTCAAGCGCCAGTTGCTGGAAAAATAAAAAGTAACGTCGAGGTGATGGACGTTAGGAGTGGCAAAAGACAAGTGATTTTGACCGCTGGTTATCTGTTAGAATCGCCCAATTGGTCGCGGGATGGGAAGTATTTTATCATTAACAGCAAAGGTTTGCTAGAGAAAATATCCCTAAAAGGCGAATCGTTGGGTGTAGTTGACACCGAATTTGCCAACCGTTGCAACAACGCGCACGGTATCAGCTACGATGGTAAAAGCATTTTCTTCAGTTATAACGACGTTCGGGCTGGTATCAACGATAACTCCCGCATTTTTAAAGTCCCTATCGAAGGCGGAACGCCGCTCTTATTGACCGAAAAAGCCCCTTCTTTTTGGCATAGCGTGAGCCGTTCGGGAAAGAATATATTGTACTCTGCTCAGCGCAACGGCGAATGGGATATTTATAAGCTACCAACAGCAGGTGGCGAGGAGATTCGGTTGACTAGTACCACTGGTTTGGATGAAGGCCCCGAATACGCACATGATTCCAAATTTATTTATTTTAACTCCAATCGCACGGGCCGAATGCAGCTCTTTCGGATGAAGCCCGACGGGACGGACCAAGAACGACTCACCGACGATGAATTTGATAACTGGTTTGCGCACCCAAGCCCTGACGGTAAATGGCTGGTGTATATGTCTTATTTGGAAGACCAAAAAGGAAAACATCCGTTGGGAAAAGAAGTAAAATTGCGTTTGTTGAACCTTAAAACAAAACAAGTCAAAGACTTGACGGATACTTTTGTGGGTGGACAAGGCACGCTGAATGTGCCATGCTGGTCGCCCGATGGTAAAAAGATTATTTTTGTGACCTATAAGGTAGAGTGACACAAGTCATTGCCGGATATTCAGCATCTTTGTACTCTTGCCTTCCAAAATCAGGTATAAATGTATGAATAAACGGGCTTTGCGTCCATGGATGGCGGTGGCTTTATGGATGATGGTGACGGTTTGGGGCTGTGGAGAAGAACAGACTCAAAAGAAAATAGTGGAGCAGGACGATATACGTAAATTGGCTGCTTTGCCCACCGAAGTGCCTTTTCCTGCCGATAATGCTCCGTCAGACGAAAAAGTGGCCCTTGGCCGTTTGTTGTTTTTTGATCCTATTTTATCTGGTCACAGAGACGTTGCTTGTGCTACATGTCACCACCCTGAGTTTGGATTTGCCGAAAGTCTTGAACTTTCCATTGGGGCAAACGGGCGCGGCATGGGCAGTAAGCGGACGTTTAACGTTCCAAATGATATTCCTTTCGTCAAACGAAATTCTCAAACCATTCTGAATGCGGCCTTTAATGGAGTTACGCTCGCCGCTACCGCCATTAATCCCTCCAACGCGCCCATGTTTTGGGACGTGCGGGTCAAAAGTCTTGAGAATCAGGCGTTGGAGCCTATCAAAGCCTTGGAAGAGATGCGCGGGCATCAGTATGTTTCGGAAGCAGCACTTGACAGTGTGGTGAATCGGTTGAGAAAAAACAAAGAATACCAAGCTCTTTTCCGGGCAGCTTTCCCGATGGAATCACCCATTACGGTAGAAAATATGGCCAAAGCCATTGCCGCTTATGAGCGTACGTTGGTGGGTGGTAATTCTCGTTTTGACCAATATTTGCGGGGCGATAAAAATGCACTTTCTATCAATGAGGTGGACGGAATGCAGGCATTTTTGAAATCGGGATGTGCCAAGTGTCATAATGGACCGATGCTATCGGATTATCAATTGCACGCATTGGGAGTGGCTGACAACGACAAACTACCACAGTCGGACGCTGGGGTAGACAATCAATACAAATTCAGGACGCCAAGCTTGCGAAATTTGCGCTACACGGCGCCGTATATGCACAGCGGTACGCTCAAAACGCTGGAACATGTGCTCGAATTTTACGAAGATTTGGCGGGGGATAAAATCCGTAATCCAAAAGTAAAAAAAGAACAACTCGATCCGATTGTTGAAAATCTCAAAGTGGATTTCAAAGATATTTCGTTGATTGTAGAATTTCTGAATACCCTCAATGACGACCAATTTGACCGTTCGGTGCCCCAACGCGTGCCCAGTGGCTTAAAGCCCGGCGGCAATCTCAACTAATAATTTTGTTTAACTTGCATAGTAAACCCCCTTCAGTCATCAAACTATGCAAAACCGCTTACTTTCTTTGGATGTATTTCGTGGTATTACTGTCGCGGCTATGATTTTGGTCAATAACCCTGGCGATTGGGAGCATGTCTATTCGCCTTTACTCCATGCTCATTGGCACGGATGTACACCGACGGACCTCATTTTCCCCTTTTTTCTGTTTATCGTAGGGGTATCTATTTCCTTCGCTATGACCAAGACTACGCCATCTATCCCTAAAATCATCAAGCGCAGTGCGATTTTGTTTGGATTGGGATTGTTCCTGAATTTGTATCCAAAGTTTGATTTTGCCAACGTGCGTATCCCCGGGGTTTTGCAGCGGATTGCCCTTGTGTATTTGGTTTGTTCGTTGATTTTTATCAAAACATCGCGCAACACGCAAATTATTACCACTATTATACTGCTTATTTCCTACTGGTTATTGATGACTTTGGTGCCAGTGCCAGGTGTAGGATACGCCAATCTGGAGCCTGCTACTAATTTAGGCGCGTGGGTAGACCGCAATCTGCTGACCACGGCGCATTTGTGGCGGTCGGCAAAAGTATGGGACCCCGAAGGAATTTTCAGCACCATCCCCGCCATTGGCACTGGCATGTTGGGGGTGTTGACTGGGCAATGGTTGCGAACTAAACGAACCGATGCCGAAAAAATGGCGTGGCTGTTTCTTTCGGGCAATGCGCTCATCATTGGCGGGCTGATTTGGAACGAGTTTTTTCCCATCAACAAATCCCTCTGGACGAGCTCATTTGTGATTTATGCGGGGGGCTGGGCCATGGTCGCTTTAGCAATCTGCTATTGGTTGATTGATGTGCAGGGCTACCGCCGCTGGACGGCTCCTTTCGTGGCCTTCGGTGTCAATGCAATTACGGTCTTTTTTCTGTCTGGGATTATTCCCCGTACCTTGCCACTTCTCAAAATCAATACGGCAGAAGGACCTGTAGGTTCGCAGGTTTGGATGCAGAAAAATCTGATAAGCGTTTGGTTCAACAATCCTTACAACGCCTCTTTGGCGGGTGCGCTCACGTTTATCACGATTTGGTTTGTGATTCTGTACGTGATGTATAAGAAGGGAATTATTATAAAAGTGTAACGATACAAAAAAGCAGCGCCGCAAATCTTACGGCGCTGCTTTTTTGTAATTTTATACGTTTGACTACTTACTGGTCGTCTTCACTTCTTCTTTTACCACTTTCATCACCCCGCTCATCAGTCGCCAGTGGCCAGGGAACGTACAGATGTATGGGTAATTACCCAGTTCAGTCGGTGCCGTGAAGGTAAGGCGATAGGTTTGGTCGGGGTTGACCAACGGTGTGAACGCGATTACTTGCGGCAGATTAGGGACGTAGTTTTTCTCGGCCGCGTCTTTTTGCGTAATCATCTTATCAGCCGCATTTCCTACAATATCTGTTGATTTAGGTTTGATAATCACCAAGTTGTGCTGCATAGCATCGGGGTTTTCAAAAACCAATTCAACGGGTTTGCCAGCAATAACCGTAAATTCTTTGACATCAAACTTCATCGCTTCCTTGATGGATTTGATTTTGATGACCTGCAAATTCGGGTCTACGGGAACCAAAGCATTGGCCCCGAAAGACTCCACAATGCCCGTGAATTTGGCTTTCAAATCTTCCGAAATGGTTTCTTTGGTGCTAACCAACAGCATTTTGTTAGCATCGTTGGTTGTCACTTTACGACGTGGATTCCAACCATTTACGATTCCTTTCAACACCGCATAACGCGCGTCGCTGTCTAGCGTATTGGCTTTGACAATCAACGCAATAACCGAATCTGGGCTTACTGTAGAGGAAGCATAGCTCCGGGCGGCGCGCTCCAACGCAAAGTCAGAAAGTTTGGCGGGGCGTTTTACTTCAAAGGTTTTGGCAAATGAATTGTTTTTTACGTCATCTTCTTCGGGAATCAGGTTATCTGGGTCGATGCTGGCGCTGATGCGCAATTTTCCCGCCTGTTCGGCCGTAAATCCAAACCTACCTACCCAAGGGCCGTTGTTATTTTCGACCAATTGAATGGTTTCACCCGCGCCGATACCATTTTTCAATTGGTAGCTGACGGTGTTGATTTTGAGTCCTAAGCCTTCAATTTGGACTTTCACCACGGGCACTATTTCTTTCGGAATGGCAGCGCCTTTGTTGGTGACTTCAATCGTGACGGCGGCGTACTCCCTTACAAAAGGTTGCGCAGGGGTGGTGGTAATGTTGGTAATCGCTAAGTCGGGCTTAGTGGCAGCGTGTGCCATATGATTTGCTGCCGACGCTTGCGGTGGGGCAGCATTAGGCCCGTGCATGGCGCTGTGGTCATGGGTCATGGGTGCCGACGCCTTGCCGTGCGACGGTGCGACCTCCGCTTTCATTCCAACCGTACGCTTAGCCAAGTACGTTTTCATTAATTTCCCGCCGTGTGCATTCAAGATAATCGAGAATGCATCGGGTAACCAACGGTCATCGGCTTCGTTTGAGTTTTCAAAACGGGCCAAAATGGTTTTCTCGGCTTCTGGCGTCAACGGTGTTTCGCTAAACTTCAAAAGCGAATTCAGCACTACCAGCGGCTCGCTATCGTTCAGGGTATTATTAGATAATAGCGCTTGTGCAGTAGCGGCCGTAGGAGGCAGAATTTGGACGGCATTCTTGCGAACGGCGGCGCTTGGATGTTTTAAAGCAGAAGTAACGGCTTTCAAAACACTTTCATCATTCATAGCTCCCAAGCCTTCTAGCGCCCAGAGGGCATGAATTGCGGCAGGGTTCAGGCCAATTTCGTCAACAGATGAGTCATTGACCAGCGCAATCAGTTGCGGTACAACGTCCTTGTTGCCTCTTTCCACCAACATACGTTGGGCGTGGTTTCGCCAAAACATATTAGAGTTTTTCAGGGCCGCTACCAATTCCGCTGGGCGGTCTTTGCTCAATGAAATTGGTGTGTAGGCAGGTGCTTGCTTGTAGCCTACTCGGTAAATACGTCCGTGGGTATAATCGCGAAGATCGGTGTCGTAAGCATTTCCTTTACCATTGCCAAAGCCCTGTGGAGTAGGGTTGTGTTGAATAATAAAGCTGTACCAGTCGGCTACCCAAACGGCACCGTCGGGTCCAACTTCGGCAAAAACGGGAGAAAACCATTCATCAGCACCCGCCATGAGGTTGAAGGCTTCTTTGTCTTCGTAATCAGTACCTTTTTTTACCATTTGGTTTTGGTGCAGTACGTGACCGGTAGGCTCAGCGACGAAGGCAATTTGGTTCCAGTATTTCTTAGGGAAGGCCCGTGCGGTATAAAAATTATGTCCTGCGGCGGCGGTAAAGCCCCCAAAAACGTCTACTTGACGAATCCTTGGGGTGATGGGCTTCATGTCTTTGTGGGTATCGGTACCTCGGCTACCGTTGTCGCGGCCCATGCCTGTATTGCCCGTAAAATAACGGTGCGGGATGGCCATGTACCAGCCATGTGAGTTGTTGGCCGTGGAGCCAAACACATCGCCAGCTTCGTTGAAAGCAAATCCCCACGTGTTGTTAGAAGTACTGGTCATCCATTCCATTTTAGAACCATCGGGTTTGAAACGGAAAAATGCCTGTCCGAATTTCAGACTGTCGGTGTTGTCTTTGAGTTTTCCTTCGAATCCAGAATAGCCCACACAACCCCAAATCCAGTTGTCAAAACCATAGTGTAAGTTGCTGGGACCCGCGTGGGTATCGCCCGTACCAAAGCCCGAGAAAAGGATTTTCTTTTCGTCTGCTTTGTCGTCACCGTTGGTATCTTTCAGGAAAAGCATGTGCGGTGCCTGACTCACAATCAAACCGCCATTGGCAAATACCATGCCCGTTGGAATGCTTAAGCCTTCAGCAAAACGCGTAAACTTATCGGCTTTACCGTCTTTGTCGGTGTCTTCGCAAATGAGAATATAGTCAGTGCCACCTGTATCTTTGCGTTCGTTGGGATAATCTTTGGTAATCAAAACGTACAAACGACCCCGCTCGTCCCAGCTCATGGCAATGGGGTGCATTACGTTAGGCTCGGCTGCAAACAACTCCAAGGTAAAATCGGCGGGCACCTGAATGTGTTTCATCGACTGCTCAGGTGTAACGGCATTCTGCTGCAATTGCGGGCCAGGGCGCTTTTCGTAGTTGGGAAGTTTGGCTTCTTTATACGTAAACGGTAGCGGGTCAAGTGCATCTAGGTTTTTGACAGCTTGGTCACCCACGGCCCAACGAATTCCTTTTTCGAGCATTTTCATAAACTCGGGCTGGCTCCAAGTGCGGTCGTCGTGACCATAAGCCGTGTAGAAAATGCGGCCTTTGCCATGCGTGCGTACCCATGTGTATGGCTCCGTTTTAGTATTAGGCTTATCTTTGTACTGATCGGGCTGAATCTCGCGCTCGGTCAATACCAGATTGTCGGGTTGTAGTTTGCTGTGCAGATACGTTTCGTCCAGTGTTTTGAACTGCTTCACGCCCATGATGGCAGGGTGGTTGGGATTGGTCCAAACCGGACGAATGGTGTCCCACGTGTGCCGCCAGAATTGGCCACCCATGATTTTTACCAATTCATCCGAATTGCGAAAACAATACGAGGCGCAGTGAACAGGAATAAACCCTTTGCCACTCGCGATGTAGTCTACCAATGCACGCTCCTGAGGTTTGCTGATGGTATCCCAGTTGGCATACAGCAGTACTCCGTCATACTTGGCCAGATTGGTCGGATTGAGGTCGTCCAATTGGTCAGAATAGGTAAAGTTGATGCCCTTGCTTCCCAGCGCAGACATGATGGCGGGCACACGCTCGATGGGGCGGTGGTGGCCATTGTCGCCCAGAAACAGAATTTCCAGCCGGCGTGGAGTTACGGGTTGGTTGGATTGGGCCGTTTGTGCGGGTTTTTGCGTAGCGCATTGCCATGTCAAAATCGCGAGTAAAACAATGGGTAGGAAACGTTTCATTGTATGGTTCATTCAGATGATTTCGAAGTTACGCATTAAAATCAGGCAAATACATAATCTTGCCACCCTGCATGGCCGATTCGTGCGCCAAAATACCGACCGACGTCCAGTTGGCCGATTGGGCCGCGTTGGGGAATGGGGCACGGTCTTCCACCAAAGCCGTCAAAAATTCATGGACCAAGTGAGGGTGTGAGCCGCCGTGCCCTGCTCCCTGCGTAAACGAAAGGTGAGTGTTTTCGTCAATGTCATACACGCCTCTTGTAGTAAACGCCTGTATTTCTTCGGGTAACAAATGAGCATAATCGGGCGTAGCGACGCGTTCTGGAATCTCGTGCTCCTCTTTTTTGGCGGTATGAATCACGGCTTCTTCACCTTCTATGAGCGGCCATTCAAATGATTTTTTAGAGCCGTATACCTCAAAGCTTTCGCGGTATTGGCGGGCAACGTCAAACAACGAACGGTAAACGTACGCGCTCAAATCGCTGTCTTTAAACTTGATATGGGCTGATTCTACGGCAAATGGTGAGTTGTGGATTTTGGCCAATTCTTCCCGAATTGTTCCCGAACCGAAACACGAAACATATTCTGCTTCCAACCGCAACAAGCCTGCTACTGGACCCACGCAGTGCGTGGCGTAGTGCATAGGAGGCAAGCCAGGCCAGTAGTCAGGCCAGCCGTCCATGTCTTGCTGATGCGAAGCTTTCAGAAACTGCACTTTACCAAGTTCGCCTTTTTCGTACAACTCTTTCACAAATAGAAACTCACGAGCATATACTACTGTTTCCATCATCATGTATTTTTTACCCGTTTCTTTGCAGGTTTTTACGATTTCCATGCAATCTTCTACCGAGGTAGCCATCGGAACGGTACAGGCCACGTGTTTGCCCGCGCGCAATGCTTTTAAGGTTTGCTCGGCGTGGTTGGGGATGGGAGAATTGATGTGAACGGCGTCAATATTGGGGTCTTTCAATAATTCATCGTAATTGGAGTAGCGCACATCAATGTTGAAAGCGTCGCCGATGGCGTTGAGCTTTTCGACATTCCGCTGACAAATGGCGTACATATTGGCGTTTGGGTGACGCTGATAGATAGGGATAAATTCGGCTCCAAAACCGAGTCCTACGATGGCGATGTTGATTTTTTTAGACATGATATGGTTTGATTTTTTATCAAAAAATGTGTTTTATATCCCTATGCTGTTGCATGAATTGCGGATAAATGCCAGTCCGTCTCGCATCAGTTGCTCTTCGGAGTCAAACATTTTTCGCCAAATATTGGCCGCAGGAAGCTTTTGACTAAAGGCTTCAATGCTCAGCCAACCGTCATAATTGATGTCTTTGATACCCTGAAAAGCCCCCGCCCAGTCAACGTTACCTTTGCCTGGAGTGCTGCGGTCGTTTTCGGAAAGTTGAATAAACGCAATGCGGTCGCCCATTTTACGGATACAATCGCCGATGTTTTTCTCTTCAATATTGGCGTGAAAGGTATCAAACATGATTTTGCAGTTGGGGTGATTGACGTCGTCCACAAAATGAATGAGTTCGTCGCCGCAGCTTGTGAGGTATAACTCAAATCGGTTTAAGTATTCCAATCCGAGTAAAATACCTTGACTTTGGGCGTATTCGGCCAGTTGCTGAATACCTTCCACGCCCCATTTCCATTCGTCGGCCGTGGCGGGCTGGCCCGTAAAAACACCCAATGCTGAGTGATACGGCCCCATGAGCTTCGTGGCGCCCAAAACGGCTCCGCAGTCGACGGTTCTTTTGAGGTTGTTAAGGGCATTGGCGCGGATGGAAGCATCGGAGCTGATGAGGTTTTCGTTGGGACCGCAAAAGGTGTCACATTCGCGGTGAAGGCCGAGTTCATCGAGTTTTTTGCGCCAGCCATGCCAAGCGTCGGGGTTGGGATTGAAAATCGGAACTTCTACGCCTTCAAACCCAATCTCCTGAATCAGGTCTAGCGTTGGGAAAAGGCTTTCGTCAATTTGGGTGCCCCATAGGAGCAGATTCATGCTGAATTTCATACGGAAAAGGAATGGACAGGGGCAAAAAATTTCAAGTACAAAATAATAGTAAAATAATGCTAAAAACTTCCCTTCCTTTTGCTTGTTTTGACTGAATTTTGACCAAAAATAAATGAATGAATATAATTATTGTTAAAATTAAGTTAATTCAATAGCCCCTAAAAAGCCAATAAATGGAAAAATCAACGCGTTAAAAACGTCATTTAGGCCACTATCTCGTACCTTTGGGCATGGAGTATTTTAAAAAGCTGCTTGATTTATTAAAAACCGAACGGGAAGAAGACCATAATCAGTACCGTAAACTCACCGAGCAATCTTCCGTGGCCGAGCGCCGGGCCAACGGCCTGACGTGGTATCCGGTAGCAATCAGAGGCTCTGAAATGAGCCGGGGAGATTATTTGACCGTTGAACTCGAACGCACCACGCACCAAGATATTTCGCATCAATTTCGGTTTGGGATGCCCGCCGTATTTTTTTGCAACCACGACCCCAAAAACGACCGCGTTGAAGGAACCGTAACCCACCAAAATGGCAATCGTCTGAAGATAACCCTGCGCACTGATGAGCTGCCCGAGTGGTCGCGGGATGGAAAACTAGGCATTGACGTTCTTTTTGATGATAACAGTTACGAAGAAATGCAATCCGCACTGAAGCAGGCGGCGGCAGTGTATGACAAAAGTGCGAGCGAACCTACTACGCGGTTGGTTCATATTTTAACGGGAGAAAAAAAGCCGACTTTTCAGGAGCAGGTTCCCTACTTTAGTGCCCCAAAACTGAATTCTTCGCAGCAATCTGCCGTCCATAAAATTTTGAGTGCCAACGAGCTTGCCATCGTACACGGGCCTCCAGGGACGGGAAAAACCACGACCTTGGTGCAAGCAATCAAGGCGTTGGTCAAGGCCGAAAATCAAAAGGTGCTCGTAGTAGCGCCGAGCAATACGGCGGTAGATTTGTTGAGTGAAAAACTGCATGAAGAAGGGCTCAACGTGCTGCGCGTTGGCAATCCCGCCCGCGTCACCGAACGATTGATGGCATTGACGCTCGACAGCAAAATGGCCGAACACCCCCAAATGAAAGAAGCGAAGCGCCTAAAAAAACAGGCGCAGGAGTTTAAGGGCATGGCGCACAAGTACAAACGTAATTTTGGCAAATCCGAACGTGACCAACGTAAGTTACTTTTTGACGAAGCCCACAAGATTATGAAAGAAGTGGGCAACACTGAGCAGTACATCATTGATGATTTGTTGGTCAAAGCGCAGGTGGTTACGGCTACATTGGTTGGTTCCAATCATTACACCGTCAGGGAGTTACGTTACCACACGGTCGTGATTGATGAGGCGGGACAGGCGCTTGAGCCTGCGTGTTGGATTCCAGTGCTGAAAGCCCAAAAAGTGATTCTGGCAGGCGACCATTGTCAGTTATCTCCCACGATAAAATCAGACGTTGCGGCCAAAAACGGACTGAATACTACCTTGCTCGAAAAGTGCGTAAATACGCATCCTGAGGCCGTTACGCTGCTCGAAGAACAATACCGAATGAATGAACAGATTATGGGTTATTCTTCCCAAATCTTTTATCATAATAAACTCAAAGCGCACGCGTCAGTAGCGCAGCGGCGGCTTTTTGCGGACGATAAACCCGTGTTGTTTATTGACACTGCTGGTTGTGGCTTTGAAGAAAAATTGGAAGGCACCAGTAGTACCAACCCTGAAGAAGCCGCCTTGCTTCTGAAACACCTCGTGATGCTTACGGCCGAGTGGGAAACCCAAAAAACAGGTGAAACTTTTCCGAGCATTGCCGTGATTGCCCCTTACAAACAGCAGATTCAGGTACTTTCCGAACAACTCAGTCATGTACCCGAACTACAACCGTATCTGGCTCACATTGCCGTCAACACTGTGGATAGTTTTCAAGGACAAGAACGCGACGTGGTATATATCAGCATGACCCGCAGCAACAGCGAAGGAATCATTGGTTTTTTGGCCGACATCCGCCGGATGAACGTGGCGATGACCCGCGCCCGCAAGAAACTCGTCGTAGTGGGCGACAGCGCTACCTTGGCGCAATTTCCGTTTTACGCTGATTTTATTACCTACGTCGAAGGCCTCGACGCGTATCAGAGCGCGTGGGAATTGATGTAGAAATATGACTCTTTTTTAACTAAAAAAAAGAGTTTTTCTTTCTTTTGTGGCAAAAAATGCCAATATTCGCTAACAACGATGAAAAACACTGTGTTGTATTAGCCAGCACCTCGGCTTTTACATCCGATTTTACGCAACCCATTATACCTTATATACTCAATCATGCTTCCTGAAAAAAATAAGGTTCTTGTTCTTTTCACGCACCCACTTTTGGAAAGATCCCGAGCCAATCGTTTGATTTTAAAGTCGTACTCCGATCGAGAGGATGTCACGTTTCATGATTTATATGAACGCTATCCCGATTTCAATATTGATGTGGAGTATGAGAAAGAGCTTCTTTTACAACACGAGATGATTATTTGGCATCATCCTTTTTATTGGTATAGTTGTCCGCCGTTGTTGAAGCAATGGATAGACATGGTGCTGGAGGTAGGTTGGGCGTATGGGCCAGGTGGAGATGCCTTAGAAGGAAAATCCATTTTACAGACCATTACGGTAGGGGGAGGTGTACAGGCGTATCAAGAAAGTGGTCATAATCGGTTTACTATCAGGGAGTTTCTTCGGCCTTTTGAACAAACGGCCAATCTCTGCAAGATGAATTATTTCCCTCCTTTTGTGATTCACGGTACCCACCGCTTAGACAAACAGGGTTTTACGGACTATGCTGCTGAGCTTGGGCTGTTTTTGGACAATTGGCAGGATATTCAATACCAACCAAACCTATATCAACACACGTACATTAATGATCTTCTCAAAAAAATAGCGACCACAAAATGAGCACAGGATTTTTATTTCAAGCATTAGTATTTATGGGGGCGTCGATTGTCCTTGTGCCTATTGCCAAAAAAATCGGGTTAAGTTCCGTGCTTGGGTATTTGGTAGCAGGTATATTGATTGGACCTTTTGTGTTGGGTTTTGTGGGTGAAAACGGACAGGACATCATGCACGCTTCGGAATTTGGGGTGGTGATGATGCTTTTTTTGATTGGTTTAGAGCTTAATCCCCGCAAATTTTGGGAAATGCGAAAAGCCATTCTCGGTTTGGGAGGACTTCAGGTAGCAGGGACAACGGTCTTACTTTTTATCAGTTTTCTGTTGATGAAATGGCAATGGGAAATGGCCTTAGCGGTGGCATTGGCGTTTTCAATGTCTTCCACGGCGATTGTCTTGCAAACATTGAAAGAAAAAAATATCTCAAGAACCATTGCCGGGGAAGCCTCGTTTTCGGTACTTCTTTTTCAAGACATTGCCGTCATTCCCATCTTGGCACTTTTGCCGCTTTTGGGTACACCACATGCGGGGGCGGAGACTCATGCGTCGCTTTTTTCGGAACAACCCGCTTGGATTCAGGCGATTTCGGTCTTTGTAGTGGTAGGATTGATTCTGTTAATCGGGAAGTTTTTAGTTGTTCCTTTTCTACGATTTGTGTCTAAAAGCCAAATGCGCGAGTTGTTTGTGGCAGCGGCGTTGTTTATCGTGGTAGGCGTAGCGGCGCTGATGCAGGCGGTAGGATTAAGCCCTGCATTGGGCACATTTTTGGCAGGAATGGTTTTGGCCAATACTGAGTTTAGACATGAGCTGGAGAGTGACATTGAGCCGTTTAAGGGCTTACTGCTGGGGTTGTTTTTTGTGAGCGTAGGGGCTACTATTGATTTTGACCAAATCATGGGCGATCCAGCTACCATTGCGCTGCTGGTGGTGTTGGTACTGGTTTTCAAATTTATCGTTTTAATAATTACGGGAAAACTCTTCAAAATGAGCAGTGACCAAAACCTCATTTTCTCATTTGGACTTAGTCAGGTGGGAGAATTTGCCTTCGTTTTGTTGTCATTTTCCAGTCAAATTAATTTGTTGGATGCCGTTTGGAATGCTAAACTGATGGCAGTGGTTGCCATTACGATGGCCTCCACTCCGTTGGTCTTATTGCTCAATGAAAAACTGATAGAGCCTTATTTCGGCGTAAAAACCAAGGGCGATGAGCAGGAGGAATCTGACACGATTGATACCCAACACAAAGTAATCATCGCAGGGTTTGGACATTTTGGAAGTACCGTAGGGCGATTTTTGCGGGCCAATGGAATCAAAGCTACGATTTTGGATAATGATTCGGACCGGGTAGATTTACTTCGACGAATGGGCTTTGAAGTGTACTTTGGCGACGCTACCCGCGTTGATCTGCTGGAAGCCGCCGGGGCTTCGGAAGCGGCCATTTTGATTGCGGCCATCGACCCGCCAGAACTCAACCATCTTTTGGTTGAAACCGCCAAGAAAAAATATCCTAATCTCCGTATTTTTGCGCGAGCACGTAACCGTTATGATGCCTACGAACTCATGGACATGCACGTGGAGCATATCTACCGCGAAACGCTTGATACGGCGGTTCGATTAGGGGTGGATGCAATGGTCAAGCTGGGCTTCCGAAAATACACCGCCACCCGGCAAGCACAAAAATTTATTCAGTACGATGAGCAATCATTGGAAAAACTATCCAAAAACCGCCATAATGTGAAAGAATATGCATTATCGGTACGTGAGCAAGTACAGTGGCAGGAGCAAATCCTGCAAAACGACTTATTTCTGGCCAAAGAAGAGACAGATATAAGCTGGGACAGCGAACACTTAAGGCAAGTAGTAACCCAAAACGACCCCAAAAAATGAGATGCGTATTCCTGTAAGAAAAGAACTACAACTGCCATCGGCGTCGTTTACGACGATTGAGCTACAAGAAGCTCATTTTGACCCCAATTGGCATTTTCATCCACATTACCAACTTTTTACAGTATTAGAAGGAACTGGTACACGCTTCATTGGCGATGATATCAGGCACTTTGAGGCGGGTGATACCGTTTTTTTAGGACCCAATATCCCGCACCTCTGGCGGAGCGACCGGGCGTATTTTGAGGGAAATCTAGAACTGAAAACCCACGGTATCGTGGCGTATTTTACGGAAGATTTTCTGGGTGAAGGTTTCTTTGATAAACCCGAAATGCACGTTTTAAAACAATTGTTAGAGAAAGGGCAAAGAGGGTTGGATATCACTGGCTCAGCCCGCCAGATGGTAAGAGAAAACCTCAAAAAGATAGCTTCTAATCAAGGTTTTGAGACCATTTTAGAATTATTGACCACCTTACATCACTTGGCAAATTCTTCGGAAGTGGTGTACATTACGAGCGTTGGGTACGTCAATACCCACAAAGTATCGGAGACCGAACGGATGCAGCGGGTGTATGAATACGTGATGAAACACTTCAAAGAAGAAATTCGCCTGAACGAAGTCGCCGCACTGGCCAACATGACCGAAGCAGCTTTTTGTCGGTACTTTAAAAGTCGTACCAACAAAACTTTTTCGGACTTTGTGAGCGAGATTCGCATCGGTCATGCGTGTAAGTTGTTGGTGCAAGAAAAATATTCTGTTACCCAAATATGTTACGAAAGCGGGTTCAACACCGTCTCAAATTTCAACCGCCAGTTTAAAAACCAAACGGGGAAGTCACCTTTGCAATACCAAAAGGTGTACATGAGAGGCGGAGAATGAATTATTAACCCTCAATCGTAACGGGCAAATCATGGCAGAACACTTAGACACTGGCAAACTCGGTGAAGACAAAGCAGCGGCTTTTTTGCAGGATAAAGGCTACGAAATTTTGGTTCGTAATTACCGCTTTCGCCATTCTGAGATTGATATTATTGCCAAAAAGAACAAAATTCTGGCGTTTATTGAGGTAAAAACCCGCACCAACGTCAGCTTTGGAATGCCTGAGGAGTTTGTGGATGCCACCAAGCGCCGGCTCATTATGAAAGCCGCAGAGCAGTACATTTTTGACACAGACTGGCACGGCGATATTCGTTTTGACGTAATCTCGGTTATTATCACACAGCATACCGCCCGGATTGAGCACATTGAAGACGCCTTTTATTAAAAAACCGCTACCATCTGACGGTGCAAAACCGTCGGATGGTAGCGCTTAGATTGAGCAAGCCTTTTACATGGTGATAAAAGCAATTTCTTCTTTTTCTAAAATAACCGTTGCCCGTTCGCTGTGTTGAATCAGAATTTTGATGTTCTTCTTCGGAATGTCATCATCTTCATCGAGCCATTTCCAGTCTTCGGCGGTGGCATCCAACAGACTGAGCAGTTCAACCATCTTTTTTTCTTTTTCGCGGGCTAGAAAAGCATCAAAATGTGTGATGTAGATGGCGATATTGGCTTGCCTAATCCATGATAAATCATTCAATAGACCATCTAATAACTCCATATCAGGCTCAAAATCAGGTAGATTGAGCGCCTTTTCGATTTCGTTGTAAAAATCGCTTAACGTTTGGGATTTATTGCCGTCGATTTGTGCGAGTTTGTAATTTTTAAAGTTAGTAAGGCCCTGTTCGGAAGACAGAAGGATAATGTTTGCCATAAATTAGTCAGTTGAAATTTTTACTATTGTTTACAAATAAAGGGGTAATTGAATCGTAACCCGCGTACCCGTCGGAAAAATATCCTCCACCTTAAAGGCCCCTCGCGGCTGTCCTTCGGCGGTGGGCAGCGCCGAAATTCGATCAGCGGTTACTTTCATGCCGAGCGATTGCTTCTTGCGCTGTTGTTTTTGATGAATTTCGGCGGCCGCTTTTCTGCCTACACCATTGTCTTGAATTTCAATCCAAAGGCTTTTATCGGCCTGCCAAATTCGGACGGAAAGCTGTCCTTTTTCATTTGTTTTGTGCCTTAATCCGTGCAGAATGGCATTTTCTACAAACGGTTGGAGAATCAACGGTGGTAGTTGACATTTGTCAGGCACGGTTGATTCTACCGTTATGTCGTAAGAAAAAGCCCCTTCGGCGCGTTCTTTTTCGAGCTCAATGTACAGGTTCAGTGTATCCAGTTCCTGCGTGAGCTGAATCAGGTCATACTGTGAATTTTCTAGGATGTTTCGTACTAAAAGAGAGAAGTTTTGGAGGAAAGCAGAGGCTTTATCTGCCTGATTGCTGAGAATATAATACTCAATGGTATTCATGCAATTGAACACAAAATGGGGGTTCATCTGCGCCCGTAGTGCCTTATTTTCTGCTTCAGCTCGCTGCTGTCTAAAGCTTGCTTCTCGGCGTTCTTGCATTAGTTTTGCCCGATAAAACCAGTATAAAATCCCCAAAAGAGCTGTTAATGTCAGCGCACGAAACCACCAAGTTTTCCAAAAAGGCGGCTCAATTGAAATTTTAAAGGCAATAGGGGCATTCCATTTTCCTGAATCATTGAGTGTTCTTACCCAAAAAGTGTAGTCTCCGCCGTCCAGGTTGGTATATGTAATTGTGTGCTTGGAGTGAGGGGTTGACCAGTTGTTGGCAAACCCTTCTAGTTTATGACTGAATACGGCTTTTTGGGGATTAATAAAGTCCAAGGCCGTAAATTCAAACGTAATGATATTTTGGTCATAATGAATATTGATAGGCGAGGAGGCTACTTGGTTTTGATTAAAAGGAATTTCCTGATCCAGCACCTTAAAACCGGTAAAAACCAACGGGGCTGAGGCAGGGTTTTGGAGCAGCTTTGAAGGACGAAAGTAGCTAATGGCACCAATGAAATTAACGAAAAGTTGCCCATTAATGGCGCTGATTCGGTCGTACGTAAAACTGCCGAATAAGCCGTCTTTTACCGTAAATTGACGAAAATTCTGGTTTTTTTGGTCAAAAACGTACAAATTCCCCTGCGTACTTATCCACACATTTTGATCAGAATCAATAAATAAGTCATTGCACTGACTGGCATTAAAACCCTCCTTTTCGGTAAAATTCCTAAACGTTTTTTGTGGAACATCCAGTACCGAAAGGCCGCCTCGCGCGGCAACCCAAAGTTTACCTTTTTGGTCAAAAGCCATTCCTAAAGCCACATTGAGGTCATCGTTTGCAGAGTTTTGTTGAATAAAGTGGGTGATTTTGTGCGTTTTGGTGTCAAAATAATTGAGCCCTTTTCGGGTTGCAGCCCATAGATTCTGTTGTTTGTCAAGTAATAATCGGTTGACGACAAAATCAGACAAGCCCTCTTCCGTACTGAACTGTTGGACGCGCTGGGTTTGGGCGTCAATGCGCAGAATGCCCCCGCTCGAAGCCACCCAAAGCGTATTAGAAGCATCGGCAAGGATGTCATAAATTACTTTTTTTGCCCCTTGATGGGAGGGTTGAAGCGCAAATTCTTGAAAGGAATCATGAACGGGGTCATACCAAAAGAGCCCGTCTTCGGTTCCGGCCCAAAGCCGATTTTGGTGGTCAAAGTAGACAGAACGCAGGTTTCGATGCCCTACGTTGGCATCGGTATTCAGGTAAGATTTAAGTAGCTTTTGATGCTTAAAATCGTATTTCAACACTCCACAGCCCCACGAAGCCATCCACAAGATATTTGAATCGTGAGGGTCGGGTTTTAGCTCAAAAATACTGTTGTCGATGTAAGGGTTTCCCAATTCTTGCAGGAAAGGCAACTTGAGAGAATGGATTCGATTGTCGTCAAAAATTACTTTACTAACGCCCATTTGCGTCATTATCCACAGATTTTTTTGATTGTCAAGGTAAAAATTATTGACAAAAGGACTGACCAAATTCGTTTCAAGGGGAGGATTGATCAATGCTTTTGTAAAAATGTGCGTATGGATATTAAATATAAATAGCCCTTTGCCGAAGGTGCCGCACCATAAAATAGAATCGCCAGTAAGTTGAGGCAAAAATGCTACCTTTTTTATGACGGCAAATGGCTTTTTGAGGTTTTTCTGTTCGGGATAATACAACGCAAATTTGCCACTTTCCACCTCAAGAGATTGAACGCCTCCGCCTTCTGACCCTACCCAAATTTTACCTTCTGCATCTTCCGTAATGCTGTTGATTTCGTTTTTTTCGCTGTATTCGGTGTTTGGGTCTTGGTGGGCGTATTCTTTGTAAGTATTGGTTTTAGGAAAATATCTAAACAATCCGCTGTGAATTGTGCCTACCCAAATGTCTCCTTTACGGCTTTTAAATAGCCGTAAGAAATAGTTGGTTTTGCGCTCGCTTAACTTTGTGGCAAACAGCCGTTTTTTTACCCAATTGTACTTCATTAGACCCGCGCCGTTGGCGGCTATCCAGATGTTTGGGCCATCGGCAAGGATGGGCATAAAAACCCACCTGCCGTTGTTTTTTTTATAATAAACGTACTGAAAGTTATCGTGTGTTTCGTCGTAGTAACACACGCCAGTTTCCATACTAACCCAGATTCGGCCCGTGGAGTCGGCGGTGATGGCGTAGAGTCTTCGGCCCCTAATGCCGTGAATATCGGTTGGGTTATAGGTGTAATTTTTGAAATGAAGGCCGTCATAACGACACAGTCCATTGCGGGTTACAATCCAGAGAAAACCGCGTTTATCCTTTAGGGCATCGACCGTAATATCGGAGGCTAGTCCTTCCCGCTGGGTGTAGTTATCAAAGTTTAGCTGCTGCCCGATTTGGGCAAATGTGGAAAAGGGGAGGCTCCACAGGAAAAACAGCAGTTTGATATGATAGCCCCGCAAAAACATGGTTGGATGAGCGAAAGGTTACAGTTTAGGGCCAAACGAGAGGTCGCCCGCATCTCCTAAACCAGGAACGATGTAGTAGCGCGCGTCCAGTTTTTCGTCAATGGCTCCTACCCAAAGACGGCATTCGGACATCCGATTTTGCAGATATGATACTCCTTCTGGGCTGGCAATGACGGCAGCAATGTGGGTTTGGGCGGGAATCCCAAAACGCAATAATGCATGATACACTTTCTCAATGGAACGGCCCGTGGCGAGCATCGGGTCCATCAAAATCAGCGTGCGATCCTGCAAATCGGGGGCCGTAATGTAATCCATTTCCACTTCAAACTCGTCGTCGCCGATGTGATGTCCTCTGTAGGCACCGATAAACGCGTTGTCGGCTTGGTCAAAAAAATGCAGAAAACCTTGGTGAAAAGGTAAGCTGGCGCGCAAAATGGTGGCCAACACTGGAGGTTGTCGTAACAGCCGCGTGGAAGCTTTGCCCAATGGCGTAACAACATCGGCCTGGCGATATGGCAACGACTTGGAGATTTCATAGGCCAAAAGTTCACCTACCCGCTCTAAGTTACGACGAAAACGGAGCCGGTCTTGCTGAATATTGACATCGCGCAGCTCGGCTAAAAAATGATTGGCAATCGATGGTTGTTGAGTAAGGACAAACATATTGAAGAGGAAATAGGCGGTTTGGTTTTGGGGCGTTACATTTGTAGCAACGATAATACGAACTCATTCGCGGAAAAACAAAGTGAAATAGAACAGGGTTGAGAATCTACCCAAATCTCCGCTCACAAAACGCATGAAAAAGCTACTGCTTCTGTTGCCCGTCATTGGCTTGGGCCTGTTTGGATGCCAAGATTCAACGCTGGACACAAACACTCCGCCTGCGGGCATTGCCCTTTCGTTTGATGATCGTTACGTAGAAGAATGGATGCGCCTGCGGCCTTTGTTAAAGAAATACAACGCCAAGGCTACTTTTTACGTCACGCAGTTTGATAGTCTTAACTCCAAAGAAATTGAGCAGTTGCACCAATTGGTGCGCGACGGTCACGAAATCGGTGCCCACGGGGCTGCGCATATTAGGGTGTTGGATTGGCTACGGGGCGGGGGAGCGTTGGAGGATTTTTATCGTTATGAAATCGAAGCCGAGCTGCAGTCTATGCGTAAAGCGGGCTTTAAGCCCATTACATTTGCGCACGTAGGCGGCCAACAAACGTGGTACACCGACCGACGCCTGTTGAAAGATTATTTTACTTTGTTACGTGATGTGTCCATGACCGAGCGGCGGGTGTCTTGGCTTACTTTTCGGCAGCCCGTTTTTGCCATCGACGATATTTACTACCATTTTGATGGCAACCCTAAAGTACATTCACTGTTGATTGACCAATACACAAACATCACCGATGCGCAGTTGAAAGATGGTTTGATTCGTGCCAAAAATACGAAATCGGTTCTGATGCTTCTGGGGCACCGGCCTTTGTTTGAGGCATCAGATGAGCCGTACGCGTTTTCGGTCAGTCGGTTGGAGAATATGCTGGCGGAAGCCCAACGAATGGGTCTTAAATCGTACACGATGGCGGAATTGATTCAGTTGTCAAGTCGTTGAGTGCGAGCTGAATCGTTCTTTCAGTTTCAAAAAAGGTTTTTCAAAATAGTGATACGACAACGCCGATACGCCGACGGTTAGAAAGGTAGCCAGAGGATAAAGAATAAGGTTGAAGGTAAGGTGCGGTAAGTCTTTGCCAAAAGCCCATTGAATGAGGTGGACGCTTAACACAATAAAAGCTGTTTGATAGATATAAAGTCCGTAGGAGATTTTACCGAGGTACGAAATCCAGCCGTATTCTAAGTTGACAATTGAGCGGGGGTTGCTCGAAACGTTGAGAATGAAATACGCAAAAAACAGCCCGTAAAACTCTAAATTGACGTGGTTGATGTGAACACCTGTGGCGAGACAAAAAAGCAGCAGGCCATAAACCACGATTTGGACGTCTTTGCGAAAAAGTACATTGAGTATTTTTTCTTTGCGGTAGTAGACCAGCATCGCACACCCGCCCCCCGTGACGAGGGTTAAAATGCGGAACTGGCTGAAAAAGAAACGGATAATTTCAGGCACGTTGTTTGCATAGAACGTATTACCCACCCAATGGTAGTAAATGTAAAACACGCCGAAAGTTCCGAGCGAAAAAACCGTCAGCGTGATTAATAGACGTTTCCAAGTCAGGTGTTGGATAATCCACGGCCAAAGGTAATAGAACTGTTCTTCTACACCGATAGACCAGGTTTGGGCTGATAAGTAAGGCGAGCCGTAAAGGATAAAGCCAATATTGGGCAAGACGATCAGAAAAAGGGACAATCGCTCATAAAAATTGTGCGCCATGAACGAAATCTCGTTGTTTGGTGCTACAAAAAAGGGGATATGAGGAAAGATAAAAAAAGCTAAAATGACAATTAAAAAATAGAGTGGCCAAATGCGCAAAATGCGCCGAATGTAGAAGTCTCGGGTATTGATGGCCCCAAAGCGGCCTTTTTCGTGCAGCAAAAGATAGGTAATCAAAAAGCCGCTTAGTACGAAAAATAAATCAACACCTAATTTTCCCATACTTTTTATGAGGTGATAATCATAAAAATGCGGAATTTTGAACACTTCTTTGACTTGCTCAATATGGTGTATGAGTACCGAAAAGGCAGCAATAAAACGCACGCCGTTAAGATTTGGGAAATATACGGTATTTGAAGACTTACTCAAGAGGATAAACTATTGTTTAAAGAGCTACAAAAATAACTTAATTTGCGCCAAGTAGCGATATAATTTAACAGCGTATATGAGTTTTAGACAATTACTACTGCTTACGAGATTACAGACACAGGGAAGAAGCACGGGAAAAAAGCAGTGTTTTGTGCTGGGTATCTTCTACAGTTCTTTGTTGTTGATGATTTTACAAATACCTTCTTTGGCCCAATCACAGTTTGTACCACTCAACGATGACTACTATCATTTAATCGACCGTTTTGAAATTCGTCGGGGCCGCTTATCGGAAGATTTTCACATTGGGGTAAAGCCCTTTCAGCGCAAGGCGGTGGTGAGTCTTTTAGATAGCATCGAGGCTGACCGCACCATGCCGCTCAACGATATTGACTATTTTAATCTTCAATACTTACGGCAAGATAACTGGGAGTGGTCCACTGATAAAACGCCCATGAGCCAAAAGCGGTTTATGAAACGCTTTTATCAACGGCCTTCTGACTTTTATTCCGTCCAAAACAAAGATTTAGATTTGCATTTAAGCCCCGTCACGCATTTGATTTTAGGAGGCGAAAACAGCTCTAAAGATTATCTGTGGCTGACTGCACGCGGGGTTGAGATGCGAGGCGTTATTGGTAAAAAACTGGGTTTTTATACCTACGTTACCGATACGCAGGGAATGTTTGGTAAGTATGTACGGGACTATACCCTCAACGTACGGGAAATCTATTTGGGCTATCCGCTGTATGTATTGCCGGGTGAAAGTTTTGTCAAGAGCATCCGCACGTATGGGGTAGATTTTATTTCAGCCAGAGGGTACATTACTTTCAATCCTATCAAACAAATCAATCTTCAATTTGGGCACGATAGAAACGTGATGGGGAGTGGCTACCGCTCTATGTTGCTCTCTGATTGGAGTTCGCCGTACCTATTTTTAAAAATGACGACGCAGCTGGGCCGATTCCAGTATACCAATCTTTGGGCGAACATGCTCTACAACCAAGTGGGTAGGAAGCCAGAAGAGCCTATTAATAAAAAATTTGCCGCCATTCACCACCTCAGTATAAACCTATCCAAAAACATCAGCTTGGGTATTTATGAGGCAGAAGTATTTGGTAGAGAAAATAATACGTTTGACCTCAATTACCTGAACCCTATTATCTTTTATCGCTATCTCGAAACCTATCTGGGTAGTTCTGACAATGCGTTATTGGGGGTGGATTTTCGTTGGAATTTTCTCAAACACTTTGGATTTTACAGCCAATTCATGTTAGACGAGTTCAAAACATCTGAATATTTTGGTAAAAAAGGTTCTTGGGGTAAAAAATATGCATTTCAGGCGGGTCTTAAATATGTGGATGCCTTGGGCATCAAGAACTTAGATTTGCAGGCTGAATACAACGTAGCACGCCCCTTTACGTATTCGCACAAAAATGGATTCAATAATTATGTGCATTACGATCAATCATTGGCGCACCCGCTCGGGGCAAATTTTTGGGAAGTAGTGGGCTTGCTGCGCTATCAGCCCACACGTCGTTTGACGGTTTACGGCACATTTACCTACTCTAAGCGAGGCGTAGATTCGGATTCATGGAATTATGGCAGCAATATTTATCGGCCCTATGACGATTTTCGGGCGCGGGACGAAGGCAATTTTATCGGACAAGGAACGCCCGTTAACACCACTTTTGCCGACCTGAGGATGTCGTATATGCTCAAACATAATTTTTTCATTGATGGCCGATTGATGGTACGCCAACAGGAGAGTCCGTTAGAATCCCAAAATTTGAGTACAACCTCGGCTACGTTTGGGATTCGATTAAATATCCCGTATCGCCAACAGGTATTTTAAGGCTTAATTGGCCGTAATCCAATCGTCGGACGGTTTTAAACCGTCTGACGATTATTTTTTTATTACTTTTGTGGCCATGTATAAGTGGCTCATCCTTCCGATTTTGTTTCGCTTTGATGCCGAGCAGGTGCATCATTTTGTGTGCGGAACCCTTCAATTCTTGTTTAAAATTCCTGGTGTTCCGTTTTTGTTCAGGCAATTATTTGTCTACGAAGACCCTTCGTTGGAACGGGAAGTGTTTGGCTTGAAGTTTAAAAACCCTGTAGGTTTGGCCGCAGGATTTGACAAAAATGCAGAGTTGGTAGAAGAGATGGCAGGTTTGGGCTTTGGTTTTGTAGAAATCGGGACCGTGACGCCCTTGGCCCAACTGGGAAACGATAAACCAAGGCTGTTTCGGTTGAAGCCCGACCAGGCGCTCATCAATCGCATGGGGTTCAATAATCAGGGAGCGGCAGCGGCGGCTAAGCGACTTCGTCAACGTAAAACCAACATACTGATTGGGGGAAATATTGGCAAAAATAAGCTGACGCCCAACGAAAATGCCCTCGACGATTACCTCAAATGTTTTGACGAACTTTACGATACCGTTGACTATTTTGTGGTGAATGTAAGCTCGCCCAATACGCCTGGCCTACGCGATTTGCAAGAAAAAGAGCCTTTGACCAAGATTTTGTTGGCCTTGAAGAAACGAAGTCAGAAACTGGAAAATCGGCAATCAGCAACTACTACAAAGGAACCTAAACCCATTCTTCTTAAAATTGCTCCCGACTTGACGGATAGCCAATTAGACGATATTATCGAGATTGTCACAACATCAAAAATAGCGGGTGTCATTGCTACAAATACGACCATCAGTCGCGCAGATTTGGCAACCGATGGCGAAATTGTAAAAAAAATCGGAGCTGGAGGGTTAAGCGGAGCCCCGTTGACACATCGTTCGACCGAAGTTATTCGTTATATTTGCCAGAAGTCCAATCATTCCTTTCCCGTCATTGGCGTAGGAGGAATTGGTTCACCCGAAGAAGCCCGAGAAAAATTGGATGCAGGAGCGAGTTTAGTGCAGATTTATACGGGCTTTATTTATGAAGGACCGGCCTTGGCCAAGCGGATTTGTAAATCCTTGAAATAGAGCTTCAATTTTACCCCATAAAAAGCGCTTGCGCATGAATACCCCTACTTGAATACATCATCTCGTATGATGCAGGGAATCCGTACGCACTGGCTGTCTTCGTTTTGATCGGTTTTTGATAGTTGCGCTCATTAACGATTCATAGATAAACATTAACCTTTTTTTCATCGATGGCTAAGAATGTTATTCCTTCAACGCCCCAAAAGCGTGAGCGAAAAAGCACTGCTGGCAGCGACATGGGGCAACCGAAAGCCCCGTTTAAGCAAACGCCTTCAGATCCGCGCAAACAAAAAATGTGGGGTTGGGCATTGGTGTTTTTGTCGCTGTACATGCTGGGAGCTTTTGTCTGGTATCTGTTTACGGGTGCGGCCGACCAAAGTGTGGTGGATTCTGCTTTTACCACTAAACTTCGCATCTCTTCCCGAGAAACTCAAAACGGAATGGGCTTTTTTGGCCTGTTGCTTTCCCACTTTTTTATCTTCCGTTGGTTTGGGATAGCGGCTTTAGGATTCCCGTTTTTGCTGTTTTTGATTGGTTTTAAAATTGCGCAAAAGCGTGAATTATTGCCACTCCAACGCACCACACAACTCACCTTAGTGTACATTTTTTTGCTTAGTCTGTTTTTCGGATTTCTCGTTTTAAAAACGGATTCGGTGCGTTCGATGAGCTTCTTGTGCGGTGGAATCGGCTACGAAATCAATAGTTTAATGGACCATTACATCGGCTGGGGTAGCTTCTTTGTGGTCTTGGGAGGCTTCGGAACGGTGCTGGTGTATTTTCATGGCATTAATTCATTTGATGAATTGGCCGACCGATTTGAGAATCCCATCAAAAGAAGAGCAAGACCTGTTGATTTGGAAGTGGTTTCGGAAGAAGATAAATACCCTGAACCAATTCTAGAAGAAGAGGACGAAGAAGTAATGGCGCCCGCCGTTGCGCTGCCTAAAAAAGAAACCGTGACCGTCGAAGCTGAAATAGCTAAAACGATTGAATTGAACGGGAACCTACCCAACGGAAAAGCAGCGGCCAAATCGGTCTCTGGTGGGTTGACGCTGATTGTTGAAAATGCGGATGAGATGACAGATGAGAAAAGCCCAGCGGATGAGATACCCGTTTCAGGAACGACCACAAAAATTCCCGTAGTACCCTTTGCGAATGCTGACCACTTAGCCAACGATTTGGTGGCCGAGCACGGGCCTTATGACCCAACGCTTGATTTACCTAATTACCAATTCCCAACGCTTGATTTGTTGCATAATCGCGGTGAAGGCAGTTCAAAAGTAACGGCGGAAGAGTTGGAAGCCAACAAAGACCGGATTGTGGAAACGCTTGGTAACTATGGTATCAGCATTGCCAGCATCAAAGCCACAATTGGCCCGACCGTTACGCTATACGAGATTATTCCAGAAGCAGGAGTGCGTATTTCCAAAATTAAAAGTTTAGAAGATGATATTGCTTTGAGTTTGGCGGCGTTGGGGATTCGTATCATTGCGCCTATGCCGGGCAAAGGAACCATCGGAATTGAGGTGCCCAACAAGAACCGCGAAATGGTCTCCATTCGGTCGGTGTTGGCGAGTAAGAAATTTCAGGAAAGTACGTTTGACTTGCCCGTTGCCTTGGGGAAAACCATTTCAAACGAGTTTTTTATCACAGATTTGGCCAAAATGCCTCACTTATTAATGGCGGGTGCTACGGGGCAGGGAAAATCAGTTGGGTTGAATGTATTGTTGGCTTCGTTGATTTATAAAAAACACCCCGCGTTGCTCAAATTTGTATTGGTCGACCCCAAAAAGGTGGAATTGACCTTGTTCAATAAAATTGAGCGACATTTTTTGGCCAAGCTTCCCAACAGCGAAGAAGCCATCATTACGGATACCAAAAAAGTGGTTCATACGCTCAATTCCCTCTGTATTGAGATGGACAATCGCTACAATTTGTTGAAAGAAGCGGGCGTTCGCAACGTCAAAGAATACAACGCTAAGTTTACGCAACGGCAATTGAGCCCCGAGCGCGGGCATTGTTTTCTGCCTTATATTGTGCTGGTCATCGACGAGTTGGCTGATTTGATGATGACCGCTGGCAAAGAAGTAGAGCAGCCCATTGCGCGTTTGGCGCAGTTGGCGCGGGCCATCGGAATTCACTTGGTAGTTGCGACGCAACGCCCTTCCGTCAACGTGATTACGGGTTTGATTAAAGCCAACTTCCCAGCGCGTTTGTCGTTCAGAGTAACCTCAAAAATAGATTCTCGCACCATTTTGGATACGGGTGGTGCCGAGCAGCTGGTCGGAATGGGAGATATGTTACTTTCGTCGGGCTCAGACATGATTCGCTTACAATGTGCGTTTGCCGATACCGACGAAATTGATGAAGTGTGTGATTTTATCGGAAACCAACGCGGTTATCCGTCGGCTTATAACTTGCCCGAATTCAGCGGAGATGATGAAGAAACCGACCGCGAAGCCGTTGACTTAGCCGACCGTGATTCGATGTTTGATGAAGCCGCACGGGTTATCGTCATTAGTCAGCAGGGAAGTACATCATTGATTCAGCGCAAGCTTAAGCTGGGCTACAACCGCGCAGGGCGCATCATGGACCAACTGGAAGCGGCGGGTATTGTGGGGCCGTTTGAAGGAAGCAAAGCGCGTGAAGTACTCATTACTGATATTGCGTCGTTGGAGCAAATGCTCAAAAACTTTTAATTAACGAAAGAATAAGCCTGCTTTTGACGATTTCATCGAACGCCACGTAGCTGTTTGTAAAGGTTTTGTCGCTTGTTAACGGACTTGTGGTAACTTTGCAACGTATATTTCGTTAATACGGTACAGTTTTTAAACCTTCAAACGGAAAAACTGTCTAAAAAGAGCAATTAAACCTACGACAATGAGAAAATTTTTGGTTATAGCATCGCTTTTTGCGACTACGCTCCTCCAAGCCCAAAATGACAAACGCGCCACCGCTATTTTAGACGCGATGAGCAATAAGTACAAAACAATGACCTCGTTCAAGGTTGCCTTCACGTATACCAATGAAGCCTCCAAAGAAACCCTGAAAGGAGACGCGACCGTAAAAGGAACGAAGTTTCGGTTGAAAATGGCTGGCCAAGAAATTTTCAATGACGGAAAGGTGATGACCACCTACATCAAAGAGAGCAACGAAGCGACTATTAATACCTACGACCCCAAAGAAGTAGGTGACATTGACCCTACAAAAGTATATACCATCTACAAAAAAGGCTACAAATACGTGTTTATTGAAGAAGTCACCGAAAGCGGACGCGTGTATGAAGTAGTAGAACTCTCGCCCGAGAAGAAAGAAAGCAAGGTGTCTAAAGTTCAAATTAAAGTGGACAAAAAAGACAAATCTGTCAGAAGTTGGAAAGTAATCCAGCGTAGTGGACAGCGCCTGACGTTCAAAGTAGATAAGCTTACGCCCAATGTAAAGGTGGAAGATAAATTCTTCGCTTTTGACCCTACCCAATTCAAAGGGGTCGAGGTAATTGATCTTCGATAAGTATCTAAAGTCAAAATTACTTCTTATAAAAATAACATCGGGGAGTTATTTCAACTTCCCGATGCCTCCGTCTACGCCAATTATCTGCCCCGTTACCCAGCTTGATTCGTCAGAAAGCAGCCACTTAGCGGCCGATGCGATGTCGTCAGGGGTGCCAACGCGTCCGAGTGGATGCCGCTTGGCCGAAGCTTCCCGTTTTTCATCGCTCGAAAGCAAACTACTCGCCAAAGGCGTATCGGTAAGTGAAGGAGCTAAGGCATTGCAGCGAATTTTGGCCGTTGCAAATTCTGCCGCTAACGAACGTGTGAGCCCTTCAAGGGCCCCTTTGGAGGTAGCGATTGATGCGTGAAATCCCATACCTGTCTGTACTGCTACCGTGCTGAAAAGCACAATAGATGCGCCGTTTGCTTTACGTAATCGGCCCAAATTGGCTTGCAAAACAGCCACTGCTCCCAACACATTGATTTGGAAATCGGCTTGAAAATCGGCAGTCGAAAAGCGTTGAAAGGGCTTGAGCGAAATCGTGCCCGGAGCATACACAATGCCGTGGAGTATATCTGGCAAGACATCAAAAATACCCGTGGCTGGTTGGGTTACGTCCCAAGTAATGTGTTGACTTTTTAGATTTTCGGGGGCTGTTCGCGAAGCGGTAAAAAGCACCGCTCCTTCGGTTTCCAATGTTTTGGCAAGCGCGTATCCAATGCCTGAACTTGCCCCGACAATCAAAATATTCTTTCCCTGAAATGACATAGTAAGTTTACGTTTGTCATTTTAACCAAATGTGTACGAAGAGTGTTTAAAAGACTGCTGCGAAAAAGTTTGATTGCGAGACGTTATCCATCCCGAAATAGTATCATATACGTGCTTTGTGAGCAACACGGCGCTTCCGAATTTACGGTTTTCGGGCCGGTATCCGCAGGAGGCGGCGTTGCCCGATACGTGAATACCAACGACCATGAATCTGCCTTGGTGCTCAATCCATATCGGTGAGCCGCTGTTTCGTTGGGTAGTGGTAAATGAATGGATAAGACAGTGTTTCGTAACCTCAATAACTCGGCCTTCTTCTCGCCACATCTCAAAATCAGCCTTGTCGATGGGATAGCCTGCGATGTGAATGGGGCTGTTTTCGGTTAAGTTTTCGGCTACCAAGTAGTTTTCGTTCCAATCAAAGTGCCCTCCCATCTGCTGATAAACGGCGTCAGTATCAAGCAGTATGACGCCAAAATCGTCTTTAACGTAACAGTTGGGGTTTTTATAGTCAGGAATTGAGTGGATTTTAAACGTGAAAGGGGGAATGTCTACCCAATAGATATGCGGTGGTAATACCGCATTGATGAAAGGATACACCTTAAAATGACTGATGCGCGATTCTGTTTGATTCAGTGAATGTCCCGCCGTAACAATGACATTTTTGTCAACCAAAAAGCCCGTCGAGCGACTGACGTAAGGCAGAGGGTTTCCTTCAAAGTCGACGCGAAAAATTTCTAAAAGGCATATATATCGGTAGGGAACAAACCCCGAATTTTCAACCCGTAAACGATTCATAATTGTAAAGTATTTGCCGCAAAGTGAGGCAAACCGATTAGTGAACTGATAACAACAAGCGGTTTTACTAATCAGTTCACCAAAAAATCATGCCCGGGCCAAAGATTATCAGGCAGTTGCCCATTTTTTTTCAGGTTGAGGAGCGGAATCTTTGCGAATGTCAAACCAAACAAACAGCCCAGTAGTAAGGGTAGCAAGAACAAAATACGTACTGAGCACGAGCGTAATCCACGGCAGTGACTGACCGATGCCAAACCAATCAGTTGAGTAGATTAGCCAAAGCCCGATGCTGTTTTTGAGCCCTTCCCACGCTAAGGCGTAGGGGTTACGGTCCATGAGTTCGGTATACGCAAACACGCTCAGGAAGATAAAGCCGCCGTATACAAAAATATTGGGCGTGCCTATTTTGGCAATGTTCAAAAAGAAATAATTGATGAGGGCAAACGTAAATAAAAACTGAAACCACGTCCAAACCAAAAGTGCAGTGGAGGCTTTGGTGGCGTATTTTTCAAAATGGTAGGGATCATCAATTTTAGAAACGGGATACTTTTCTTCTACATCGGCTGGACGCCAGCCTGTGGGCATAAACCAAATGCGCAGTTTATCGCGCCAGCTCTTTGTACGATAAGCATCTCGAATGAGTAGCCACAAATGTTGGAAATTGATTTTAATAGGATTCCACGTTTGGGCGGGTCGCGTAATGCCGTAAACAGGTGGAACGTGAGGAAGTTCTTCCTGAAATGTCCCAAAAAGTTTATCCCAAATGATAAAGATTTGCCCATGGTTTTTATCCAAATATTCGGGATTGATGGCATGATGCACGCGGTGGTGCGAAGGCGTTACGATGATGTGTTCTAAAATCCCCATTTTGCCAATGTAAATGGTATGATACCAGAATTGGGCAAAAAGATGCAAAGGAGCTACTACGGCAATGACCGTGGACGAAACGCCTAATAACGCAGCCGGAAGCAGGAAAATGGTAAACAAACTGACAAACGACGAGATGCTCTGCCGAAGTGCACAGGCCAGATCAAACTCTTCGCTGCTGTGATGGATGGCGTGTTTGTTCCAAAAAAAGTTGATTTCATGACTCATGCGGTGGACCCAATAGCCCGAAAAATCAAGCGCGATGAACGCCACGGCGTAGGTGGCAATGGTGGATTGAATGGTATAAATGGCCCAGTGTTCGACCATCCAACCATAAGTTAAGATAGAAACACTCAGTCCCAACACATCCTTGATGATATTAGTATAGCCAGAACTCATGCTCGAAAGCATATCCATGGTACGAAAAGGCTGTTTTTTGACCGCCCAGCCGTAGAGTTTTTCCAGTAAGACCAATCCCAAAAAGATGGGCATGGCTATGAGCAGAATTTTTCCGTAGGTTTCCATTGGTTAATTTCAACAGGTCTTATGCAAGCATACTATTTTGTACAACACAAAGGTAAAAATAATTTAATTTTATCGGTAATTGGTTGTGCTATTCATGGATAAATACCTTAGTACACAAAAGTCAAAACTCTTTATAGTGTTTTACCGTATATTATTAAAACGTATATTTTTTCACGATGAAGCTATTGTACTTACGAAAACCCATTCAAATTTTTAGCCTGTTAGTGCTGCTGTTTTGCGTAGGTTCATACACTGTTATGGCTCAAAATCTCAAAAAATTGACAGGGACGGTTTTAGATGCCGAAACTGCTCAACCATTGGTCGGTGCATCCGTCAATGTGGGGCCAAATGAGGGGGTAATAACCGATATTAATGGTGTTTTTACGTTGCTTATTTCGGAAAGCAACCAGAAAGTGAAAATTTCCTTTGTGGGTTTTCAGACCACAGAAGTGAGCGTCGTCAACAAAACCAACGTGACGGTTTATCTGAAAGCAGGTAAATTATTAGACGAGGTCATCATCACTGCCTTGGGCGTGGAGCGTGAATCGAAGAACTTGGGTTTTGCGGTGCAACAAGTGGATGCCCGGGAAATCAGCAAGGTCAAATCCACCAATTTTCTGGATAACTTGGCCGGACGGGTGGCGGGGGTCAACATTACTGCCGGAACCACAGGCGTGGGCTCTTCGACCAAGATCACCATTCGGGGCGAGTCTTCGTTTACCAATGCCAACCCTTTGTTTGTGGTGGACGGGATTCCCATTAACAATAACACCATCGTAAATAACGTCAATGACGATGCTGCCGGCTTTCAGGAAGTGGATTTTGGAAACGGTGCGATGGACATCAACCCCGATGATATTGATAAAGTAACGGTGCTCAAAGGCCCGGCCGCCGCCGCTCTGTACGGAACGCGGGCGTCCAACGGGGTCATTATCATCAAAACCAAAACGGGAGGAGCTCAGAAAGGTATCGGCGTGTCGTTCAACTCGACCAACTATGCCGAAACGGCCTTCAAACTGCCTGTTTTTCAAAATGGGTATGGCGTGGGCAACAGTGGCAAATTTGCGTTCAAAGACGGACTCGGCGGTGGTGTCAATGATAATATTACGTACAGTTACGGCCCGAAACTCGACGCCGGACTTTTGATTCCGCAGTTTGACAGCCCCGTTACCTTGCCCGATGGACGTGTGGTGCGCGGGGGTGATTTGGCGATTCACGGCGGGCAACCCATTACGCCGACGCCGTTTGTTTCTCACCCCAACAACGTCAAAGATTTTTATCAAACAGGCTATACACGCATCAATAATCTGGCCTTTACGGCAGGAAATGATAAAAACAATGCGCGCCTCTCATTAACTGATTTAGCCAGCCAATCCATCATTCCGGGCGTAGATCTGAAGCGCAAAACCGTTTCGGCGGCTTTTACCTTCAGCCCGACTTCGTCGCTGAAAATTCTGTCGACCCTCAATTACGTGAATACCAGCAGCAACAACCGTCCTGCGACCAAATACGGCTCCGAAAACACCAACTACGCTATGGTTGGGTGGTTGGGAAGGTCTACGGATATAAATTCATTGAAAGATTACTGGCAGCCGGGATTGGAAAATGTGCAACAATATTCGTACAACTACACGTTTTTTGACAACCCTTATTTTACGTTACTCGAAAACCGCAACGCGTTCAACCGCGATCGGTTGTTTGGTAATGTGTCGTTGAAATACGACTTCACCAAAGAACTGTCGCTGACGGTACGGACGGGTATGGATTACCAAAACGAAGACCGGACGTTCAGAAGAGCGTTCAGTTCCAATCGTTTCAAAACGGGAGCGTATGCCGAGCAAAGCGTTTTTTATCGGGAAATAAACTCCGATTTTCTGGCGAATTATTCCAAAACACTCAGCGACTTTTCAGTAGATGTATCCTTGGGAGGCAATCAAATGAACCGTAAAGCCAACTTGGAGCAGATACAGACCCTGTCGCTGGCGCAACCGGGCGTGTATTCATTGGCGAATGCCTCATCGCCGTTGGAATACTTTCAAAACGCCGATAACAAACGCATTAATAGCCTGTACGGGATTGCCAAATTTGGCTTTAAGAATATGCTGTTTGTGGATATTACGGGCCGTAATGATTGGTCGAGTGCGTTGGCTACGGCCACGTCGGTAGCCAATACGTCGTTTTTCTATCCGTCGGTTTCGGCGGGGTTTGTGGTTTCCAACGCCATCAAATTGCCCGAACTCATTTCTTTCCTGAAAGTCCGGGCGAGTTACGCGCAGGTGGGCAATGATACCAATCCGTTCCAAACCAACGGTACGTTTACCTCACGTACGCCCGTGGGTGGGTTGCCGAGTTTCAGTGACCAAAATTTTATTCCCAATGCCAATCTCAAGCCTGAGAGCATCACCTCCGTGGAATTTGGAACTGATGTACGGTTTTTCAATGACCGCCTGAAATTGGATATAACTTATTTTAACTCGCTGAATAAGAATCAGATCATCTCATTGCCGATTGCGGTGTCGTCGGGCTATGTGCAGCAAAATGTCAACGGCGGCGCTATTCGGAGTAAAGGCTTGGAAGTAATCGTAGATGTTAGTCCCGTGCAACAGCGTCGTTTTAAATGGAATACGTTGATCAATTTTACGGCTTACCGCAACCGCGTGGAGTCGTTGCCCGACCAAGCCAAAACCATTACGTTGGCCTACAATCGCGTGTATGACATTGTCAATCAAACGGTTTGGTATCAGGTGCAGGAAGGCGGCCGAATGGGCGATATGTGGGGAACAGGCTATCTTAAAAATGCCAACGGTGACTTTATTATCAACAAAACAGGTGGGTACATTGCGGATAATACCCTGAAAAAGTTGGGTAACTACAATCCCGATTTTATGGTGGGTTTCAATAACAACTTTACCTACAAAAACATCAACGCCGCGTTTCTGGTCGATTGGCGTCAGGGCGGGATTTTGGTGTCGCGCACGCTGGCGCTGGCGGCCGTGGGCGGACAGTTGATCGAAACTGCCGACCGTCCCGAGGCGGGCATTGTGGCCAAAGGTGTGGTGAATACCGGAACCGCCGAAAGCCCCGTCTATCAGCCCAATACCGTGGCGGTGTCGGCCGAGACGTATTATCGTCAGTACTATGACCGCAACCACGAAGAAAATAATACCTACAATGCGTCGTACGTCAAACTCCGGGAAGTACAGATAGGCTACCAACTGCCCGCATCTGTGTTGGGGAAATACCTTCAATCCATCAGTGTTTCATTGGTAGCGCGGAATGTGCTTGCCCTCAGCGACATGCGTCATTTTGACCCCGAGCAAACGGCCTTTCAGGGACAAAAATTTTTGTCGGGCGTGGAAGATATGAGTTATCCAACCTCGCGCAGTTTGGGCGTTAAATTGAGTTTGACTTTCTAAATCATCGGCGTTTTTGTTGTTCAAATGCATTCAATCATGAAAAAATATATTTCCTGTTTTTTGGTCGTCACGTTGGTGGGCTTAGGAAGCTGTACCAATGATTTTGAAAAGATCAACGTCAATCCCGTGGCACCGGTAGACGTGCAGCCGGAGTTGTTGTTCCGTAAAGTGCTGTTTGATTACGCCGACCAAATGTCGTACGAAGGCTTCGTAGCGGGCAATCTGCTGGGACAATTATTCACCGCCATTGACTTCAATCTATTTGACCGTCACAGCCTTACCGAAGCGCAATACGGCGGAAATCCCTGGTCTTTTCTGTACGAAAATCTTCGCGACAATGAAATTTTGCTCGCCAAGTCCCGCTCCAATCCGGCGTATGCCGTGTACGAAGGGCCGGCCCTGATCTACAAAGCGTACCTGACGGGCGTACTGACGGATTTGTACGGCGATGTGCCTTACAGTCAGTCGTTGAAAGGAAAAGAAGGAAATGTAGCGCCGGTGTACGATGCGCAGCGGGATATTTATTTGGGCAAAGACGGCATTATTGACAACCTCACGAAAGCCGTGAGTATCATTACGGCTTATAAAGGCGCGCAGGCATTGCAGGGCGATATTATTTTCGGGGGCAATCTGTCGGCGTGGCGTAAGTTGGCCAATTCACTAAAATTCAAATACTTGATGCGGGTGTCGGCGCAGGAAAATGTAGCCGCTGAGCTGGCAAAGATCTACACCGCCGGAGACTATATCAAGTTGCCTTCCGAAAACGCGGTGTACCAATTTACGGCTTCGCAGCCCAATAACTTCCGCATGGCCACCGCGCGCGTTGGCGACTTTAACCTTTTCATCATGTCGGAAACAGTCGAAGAGATATTGACCAAACTAAATGATCCGCGCAGGCAGATTTTCTTTCGGCCCACGGCCAATAATGCCAACGTCTACAAAGGCTTACTCAACGGGCCGGATGCGTCCAAACTTTCCATATCGGTCGGAAATTATTCCTTTGCTGGACGGATCTTTCGCGAAGAGGCTGGAAAATTGAAAGCCAATTTTCTGACGAGTTTTGAAGTTAATTTCCTGATGGCCGAAGCCGCCGAAAAAGGCTTCATCAACGCCGATGCCAAACAACTCTACGAAACGGGCGTAACGCAGGCGTTTGATTATTGGGGAGCCACCTTGCCCGATACTTACCTCAAAACCGCCCCGGCGGCCTATGAACTGAACGGGGCCAATCCCGTAGAGCAGATCATTACGCAAAAATGGCTGGCCAATATCATCAACGGCTACGAAGGCTGGATCGAGTACCGACGGACGGGTTTCCCGAAACTGAAAAGCATCTCGGCCAGTTTAAATCAAAACCTGATACCGGTCAGAATGCCCTACCCAACGACCGAAGATGCGCTGAATAATGCTAATTTTAGAGCGGCTGCGTCCAAAACCAATAACAACAGTGTAAATTCGCCCGTTTGGTGGGATAAATAATTTTGTATGGATGCAATTACGTGGCAATGGGTGATCATGATCGGGTCGAGTCTCCTGTTGTTTGTGGTCTCACCGCTGACGAGTAAAACCAACGATTTTTTTAAGGGAAGCAAAGACAACGTACCGCCCAATTCCCTGTGGCTGACGAGCAGTTTGGTCATTTCGTGGCTCTTTGCCAAATCCATTACCAACGCCGCCGATTTGGGTTATGCCTTCGGATTCGTGGGCGGCGTGGCCTACGCGGGCTATTACCTTTCGTTTATGGTAGCTGGCGTGCTGATTTACCAAATGCGGATCAAAGGAAAGTTTCGCAGTATCCACCATTTTCTGGAAACACGCTACGGGGAAGTGGCAGTGGGGCTGTTTTCGTTGCTGATCGGTTTTCGACTCATCAACGAGATTTGGTCCAATACCATCATTATCGGGACGTATTTCGGCGAGCAGGGGAGCGTGCCCTATTTTTCTTCCATCGCGGTGTTTACCATTTTGACGCTGGCCTACACGCTCAAAGGCGGGATGCGGAGTTCGATCTTTACCGATATGATTCACTTGGTGCTGTTTATGGTGCTTTTGGTGTTCATTTTGGCCGTGCTGATTCCGCAAACGCCCGGCGGCATTACGGCGCTGGTGAGCAAAGGCGAATGGAAAATGAGTCAGGGTGTCAATTTATTGTGCGTGGCGGTTTTGCAGTCCCTGAGTTATCCTTTCCACGACCCCATCATGACCGACCGGGGTTTTATTGCGCCGCCGCGCACTACGTTGGTGTCTTTTGTAATGGCGACGGTAATCGGGATGTCGTGCATCATCCTGTTCAGTTTTGTCGGGATTTTTGGCTCCATGAAGGGCTTGCCCGCGCCCGCGACGGTGGAAGTGGCCAAACTGTTCGGCTTGCCCATGATGCTGATGATGAATTCCATCATGGTGACCTCGGCGGCCTCTACGATTGATTCCACTTTTTCTTCTTCTACCAAACTCATTCATTTGGATTTGCTCAAAGAAAAAGGAATCAGTGTGCGTAAAGGACGCATTACCATGGTGCTGTGTGCTTTGTTTGGAACATTGCCCGTATTTCTGAATCCTGAAATTCTTTCGGCCACGACCATCAGCGGTACGATGGTGCTGGGACTGGCCCCGATTTTTCTGTTTTGGTGGATAAAAGCCCCGAAATGGTCTTTCTACGGCTCGGTCCTGTTTGGCATCGCGTGCGGACTGACCACCATTTTTGTGAAGGATGTTCACTGGATTCAATTCTCCGACGGCAAATACGCCGACCTGCTCAGCATCAACGTCGTGGGAACAATAGGGTGCTTTACGCTGTTTTTTATACCTATTCTGTTTAAAAGAAAGTGACGCCTGAAACGCAACATATCGGTACCCTGCGCGGAAAAGTCCTGATCTTTGGGGGTGTTTACTCCAATTATCAGGCGTTGGAAGAGTTGTATCAGTTGGCAATGAAGGAAAATATTTCCGCGCAAAACATCATCTGCACTGGCGATATTGCTGGCTACTGCGCCTCGCCTGTCGAATGTCTGGATTTTCTGGAAGACTGGGGCATTCGGGCGATTCAGGGCAACGTAGAACAAAATCTGCTCAATGGCACCGACGACTGCGGCTGCAATTTTTCCGAAGGCAGCCGTTGTGATTTTTTTGCCAAACAGTGGTTTCCCTACACCGCCGTTCGGATGACCCGCCGCAATTTAAACTACCTTGCCAAACTGCCGCTTTTCCTTGATTTTGACTACGCCCAAAAACGCGTAAAGGTGTTACACGGCTCCATGCAGAATATCTCGGAATTTGTGTTTAAATCCACGCCGTGGGCCATCAAAGCGGCCAATTTTGAAGCGGCAAACGCAGACATCATCTTGGCGGGTCACTGTGGGTTGCCGTTTGCAGATGCCCGGGAAGATAAATTGTGGCTCAACGCCGGCGTGATCGGAATGCCCGCCAACGACGGCACACCCCGCGTGTGGTACGTCATGTTGGACGATGCCAACGACATCTTTTCGTACGAATTCAGAAGTTTTGAGTACGATGCCGGCGAGGCCAACCAACTCATGATGGAAAACGGCCTGCCCTATTCTTATTCCGAAACCCTCCTAACTGGCCTCTGGGACAACTGCGACATCCTCCCAGACGAAGAAACAGCGTTGCAGGGCGTGGCTATTGAGTTGTAGAAGTAGTTGTTTTTTATTCGTTAATCTCATAAACTAATATAGTTTTGTCTGATTTCTGAATGAACAAACTTGTTTCAATAAAGTATTCATCAACCTTTAAATTGGTGTCTTGAAATATAATTTGTCCATCCAATTCGATTATTGCTATACCTATTTTGCCTGAAAGAGCAATTATTGAGTTCAGATTTTTATTGTAATAAATCTTCAAATCTGAAATGTCTAATCCAATAATCGGTATTTGCTTTTCCAATACAGCATTGTCTCCATCAATTTTGTAAAAATGGATTTCACATGGCGAATCTGCTGTTGAATTTTCATCTTCTTCGGTAAATGGATTGTATGCAATTGCCACCGTTTCACCATCTATCCAGCAAACCGCTCTATTTTCATGGTTCCAAGCGCCTATTTTAACATCGGCTATTCTATTGCTGTTGATAAAATGCTCAATATCATAAACAGTATAGGCGTCACAAGAACCCCAAGCCCAACCGGCACTTAAAAATTTCCTCTTGTCCGGCGAGACATGCAATTTGCCGAAAAAATAGTCGTACGGACGAGGCCATGGCTCTTCATCATCTACGCTGAACGCCTTATAAAACTCAATATGTTTTTCTTCTGCATTTTCTTCAATTAGCGACTTAGCCGCTGTAAGAATCTGTCGTGTATCAAGGTTCATTATTTGAACATGATTCCAGGCAACTCCATAAATAATATGAGGAACTCCTGTTTCATTTTTAAACAGAGCAATTGGGTAACAGGAAATATCGGCATAATAGTCTTCTCGCCATAAATGAAGTACGTGGTATTTTTCGGGGTAGTGGATATAGCCATGCCTTTTATAGTCATTAACCACAACTACGATTGTACCTAATGTGTAGATAGTTGATTGCGCTGTTATATCGAAGCCGCCATCACTATAAAGATCACTTTTTACTGAAAACAGATATTGCTCGTTTTTCTCATTGATTTTGTACCTAATCACTCCAGCTGAGCTCATTAACAAAACCAACTCTTCTCGATTCGATACAGTTGCCGAGATGATTGTCTCGTCAGTATTAAATGTTACTTCGTGAATTTTATTTATTTTCATCTGTATATAGAAAAATTCTCCGTGTTTCCTTTCTCCGTGTTCCGAACATTCTCACTCTTTCTCCAATTGCTTCAACCGCCCCTGATACGCCTGCCAATAATTTCTTTTGGTGGCTTCATTGAGGAAAGAGGCGGCAACCATTTTTTCAACCGTTTCGGAGCGGTATAACAAGGTGGTAAGCAGATTGTTAAAGAGGGTTTCACCGATGCCGGCGTATGCTGCTGAAAACATAATTACATCAAAAAGAGCAATTTAATGCACTATTCAATGTAATTTTCTTGTATTCGATGAGTTGTACGGTCTAATAGTGCAATATATGGCACTTTTTAAAATGAATTGAAAACCCCGTGCACCTCCGTGTTTTATGACTCCGTGCGACTCCGTGGTTGAAAAAATACTGTCACTTTAGAACATAAAAAAATCGGTACCGAAGCCATTCGATACCGATTTGTCGGTCAAGCTGCAAACAACTTATTTGGCTACTTCTCCGCCACACGAACTGCCGGCTCCCGCCGTACATCCATAACAATGCTGGTTGATGATGATGGAGCGTTGGGTCAAGGCTTCCATGTCAAAATCTCGCAGGTGCTTGGCTTTACCTGCCACTTTCAGGTCCAGCATTTGATTAAAATCGCAATCGTATAAGTATCCATCCCAACCGATCGACAGCGTCGTGCGGCACATTACGTTGGCCGCCGCCGTCGGATTGAAGGAGTTGACGAGTTTTTCCATGTATTCGCTGTAATTGCCGCTCACCAACAGATAATCCAAAAACCGACTGATAGGAATGTTGGTGATGCAAAACAAATGATTGAATTCAATGCCGTATTTTGCTTTCAACGCCCGCTTGAATTCTTTTTCCATACCTGCCTGTCCGCTCGGTAGAAAAGCACCTGCTGGGTTGTAGACCAAATTAAGGATAAGCCCGCTGCCTTCCTGTCCGTAGCCAACGGCGTTAAGCATTTGGAGGGCTTTAATGGAATCTTCAAAGACGCCGTCACCGCGCTGTGAATCGGTGCGGGTGGCGGTATAAAACGGCAGCGAAGAAGCCACTTCAATACGGTGTTGCTTAAAAAACTCTGGCAAGTCGTGGTACTTCTTATTGGCCAAAATAATGGTCAGATTACACCGAACGATGATGTTGATGTCGTTGTCGATGGCCCTGATCTGCTCAATGAACCACCGAAAATGCGGATTCATCTCAGGTGCTCCGCCCGTAAGGTCGATGGTTCTGAACTTATGTTTTTTCAGGACATCCAGACACAACTGCATGGTTTCCTGCGTCATGATCTCTTTGCGGTCCGGCCCGGCATCTACGTGGCAGTGCTTGCACACCTGATTGCACATTTTACCTACGTTGACCTGAAAGATGTCAATTTCGGTAGGTTTCAGCGGAAAAAGATCAATTGGGGCCAGCTTCTCACGAAAAAGCGGAAGGTGTTTCCCCAAAGTAAGGCGGTCGTTTAACACCTCCAATTGAAAAGCAGATTCGCCCAATTCATGCTTTCGGGCTTTCAGTGATTTAACAGGATTCATATTGTGGGCAGGAGTCAGGAGTGAGAAGTGAGAAGTGAGAATAAAATTAAAACCCGCTCCTGACTCCTCACTTCTGACTCCTCATTTTACATTGTTAATTCTTTTGCTTTATTGATCATTTGGGTACTGTGTACCAGGGTAATTCCCGCTGCCATCACTGCCCCAACGTGTACCGCCTCCATCATTTCATCCTCTGAGCAGCCTTTTTCGAGTGTATCGGTTGTGTAGGCATCAATGCAATACGGGCATTTGAGCACGTGAGCCACCGCCAGCGCAATAAGAGATTTCTCACGTGACGAGAGCGCACCTTCGGCAAATACGTCGCCGTAGTATTTAAAAAAATCGTCGGCTAAGTTTTTTGCGCCAAAGGCCCCAATGCTACCAAATTTCTTGAGGTCTTCGGAATTGTAATACGTCGACATAAAGCGATAATGTTTATGGTTATCTATAATTACGTAAATATAGCAATGTTAGATTTGGACCGTTGTACATAAATTTAAGACGGTCGCGGCGGTGTGTTTGTATTTATAACTATCTTTCGTAGGGTTTTGTCTTTTAATGGGGTAAAAAAGATACGGATAGAGACGCTGAAATGTAGCTTTTTGTCACCTGTCATAAGTAAGCTCGAAAGGGTAGCAAAGCAAGCAACATGACGGACCGACGGGAATCAATGAGCGTATTATGTAATGTTTTTCCGTAAAAAATGGTTATTTAAGCAGAAGTAATTTTAAGTATGAATAAAAGAAAAAAAACAAGCGAGGTAAAAAACAAAAAAACTCGCTCCCAAAAAAAGATTGTTACTTTTTTGGATGAATTCAAATCAGAGATTGCCGCTTTTTTTGAAATCAACAACGAACAGCCATTTGAACTGCAACAGCTTCACGACCATTTTGACGCCGATGACCATAAAATGCAGTTGATTCTGAATGGGTTACTCGATGAACTTATTGAAGAAGGACGCATCAAACGTACGCCAGAAGGTTTGTATATTGCCAACATAAGTGCCAATGTGCTGATTGGAAAAGTAGAACATGTCAACAAAAACTACGCGTTTATTGTCATGGATTCGCCGTTGCCCGAAGGCTCCAAACTTTCGGAAAATGCCGACGTGTGGGTTGACTCCGATGATTTGCGCGGAGCCATTGATGGCGATACAGTGCGCATTACGCTGTTTAGTGATTACCGCAGCGGTCGCCGCCGTGAAGGGCGCGTAGAGGAGGTCATTGCACGTGGAAAAACCGAATTTGTGGGTGAAATCGAACTGTGGCCGAAGTACGGCATTGTGGCTTTGGACAATCGCCGGATGTATGAAGATGTGTACATCCCTGAAAATAAACTCAAAGGTGCGCAGGATGGTGATAAAGTACTCATTCGCCTGACCCAATACGCGACACGCTCGCGCCGCATGGAAGGCGAGGTAGTGGAAGTGCTCGGAAAAGCTGGCTCGCACGAAACCGAAATGCACGCCATTTTGGCGGAATTTGGCTTGCCGATTCGCTTCACCGAAGAGCTCGAAGCTGAAGCCAACGCCATTCCCGATACCATTTCTGCCGAAGAAATAGGACGTCGCCGCGACATGCGCGATATAACGACCTTCACCATTGACCCTGCCGACGCCAAAGACTTTGACGATGCGCTTTCGGTGCGTTTTTTAGACAACGGAAACTACGAAATCGGCATCCACATTGCCGACGTGACGCATTATGTGCGCCCTGGAACGGCCTTGGAACAGGAGGCCTACGCCCGCGCCACGTCGGTCTATCTCGTGGATAGAACCGTGCCGATGTTACCCGAAAAACTTTCCAATAATCTTTGCTCCCTGCGGCCCAACGAAGATAAACTCACGTTTTCGGTGGTGGTCGAAATGACGCCCGACGCTAAAATCAAACACGAGTGGTTTGGGCGTACGGTGATTCACTCCGACAAACGATTCTCGTACGAAGAAGCGCAGGAAATCTTAGAAATGCAGGCCGCCGCCGATAAAGCCGCCACAGAAGAGGGATTCGTTGACCTTTCTGCGCCGTTGCCGTATGCCAAGGAATTGACGCTATTGAATACACTGGCGCATAAACTCCGGGCGGAGCGATTTGCCAAAGGAGCGGTTAATTTTGAAACTGTCGAAGTGAAATTTCGATTGGATGAAGCAGGAAAACCGCTTGGAATTTATACCAAAGTGCGCAAAGATGCGCACAAACTCATCGAAGAGTTTATGCTTTTGGCCAATCGACGGGTACCGGAATTCATTTATCAAAAATCAAAAGACAAAGGCCATCCAAACACCATGGTGTATCGGGTTCACGAAGAGCCTGATATGGAAAAACTGCGCATATTTGCCGCTTTCGCGGGGCGTTTGGGGTATAAAATGAAATTTGAGAATGAGAAACTTGCCGCCCAGTCGCTGAACCAGTTGATGGAAGACCTCGAAGGTAAGCCCGAACAAAACGCGCTCGAACAGTTAGCGATTCGGACCATGGCCAAGGCCCGTTATGGCACCGAAGACGCAGGCCACTTTGGGCTGGCGTTTAAACGATATTCGCACTTTACGTCGCCCATCCGACGCTATCCCGATATGATGGCGCACCGTTTATTGCAACATTATCTGGATGGAAAGCCCTCACCCGACCGCGCCGAACTTGAGCCTGGCTGCAAGCATTCCTCGGCGCGGGAGCAATTGGCTGCCAACGCAGAGCGCGCCAGTATCAAATACAAACAAGTGGAGTTTATGGCTTCGATGGAGCCAGACCGTGTTTGGAATGGTATCATTACGGGCGTGACGGAATTCGGCATTTTTGTGGAAATCACCGACACCGCGTCTGAAGGATTAGTGAGGATGAATGACCTTAACGACGATTATTACGAACTCGATAAAGAAAACTATCGCTTGGTAGGGCAGCGCACCAAAAAATTCTACACCTTTGGTGATGCCGTAAAAGTAAAGGTTAAAGAAACCAATATTTCGCGCAGAAGCATGGATTTAGTGTTGGCCGATGCCAATCCAACGCGCAGTACTTCGTCGTTTAAAAATACCACTGAACGGAGTCGTCAACGCAGCGCTGGGTCATCGCCCAAAGATAAAGGCGCCCGCCGAAAACGCAGATAACAAGTAGTCGGAGGCTATTGATAACCAATGGTTTCCGACTATTTTACTTCTATCCGAATACTTACTTCTTTTTGGGGTTTACAAAACCAATCTCCTTGGCAGCGTAGGTAGTAAGTGGTGGTCACTTGGGGATAAAATCGGCGCTCATTGCGGGCCGAATAGCTGAAGCGTTGGACTAATTCTTTTGAATTTCCATCGGTTTGTGAAAACCATTCCAAAGGGCCTTGTGCCCCATCTACCACGGGACATCCTGAAAAATAGAGAATTGTTTCCTCCCCTTTTCCAACCGTGGTGGTAGAAGCACTAAGGGTAGGCGTGGGAACGTCGCAGGTAGCGCACTCTTTTTCACGCACAACGATGTATTCAACGTTAGGGGCAAAATCAGCAGCTTTGAAAATCGTTCGTGGTGACCAACTCGATGAATTACTATTTTCCAGAATAACGCGCTGTGTATCAAAAGCAGGCGTTGTTGAAAGACTTACTTCGGCGCACTTAACTTCGTTAAGTAAACCAGAGTAACCTTTGCGAAGAGCTAATTTGTACTCGCGGGCGGTGGGCAAGGTCACATAGCTAGAGTCTTCTTTGACGGTGATTTCGTACGGAAAAGGATAAAGCGTATCGGGTTTCGGTAAGTCCCGATCTACGTCATCCTGATAGCCTTTGTCCGTAAAACGAATCAACGCCCGAGTAGCCTGACGGTCGGAAGTGGCGCCTTTGGGACCTTCCCAAACGATTTTGAACTTCCGTGAAATAACATTTTTATAGGAAAATGGGCGTTTTACCAATTCACACGGGTTGGTAATTCCGCCCCGGTAAAAAACGCCGTAAACGATGGTGCCGTAGTAAAGGCTGTCTTTAGGGTTATAAAATCCCCGCTCGGTGTTGGTTTCTTCCAAAAAAGAAACTGGTTGGTCGGGCAGACATTTTCCCGTTGTTGCCTGATTGTCATTTGTTCTCTCGGCTTTGGGCAATATCAAATCGCATCCCGTCAGGGCGGCAATGCTCAGCCACATTCCTACTTTTAGCCACTGTTTCATCTCCCCGATATAGATAATGGTTTTTACAAATATACGGTGATTTTATCCAAAACGTTTTCCCGGGGTTTAATACAGATTTTGTATCTTTGAAAAATAGCTCCTGTAATTGATTCGTCGCACTTTTTAACCTCCCTCACTATGAAATGGGCGTATAGTTTGCAACAAAAATTAAAAATTGCCGTGCTATTGACGGTTATTTTTGGATTGTTATTCGTCAAAAATCTGCTTGATAAACAAAATTTTACGGAGTTAGGAGAGGCGTTTTCCACCGTTTATGAGGACCGGCTGCTGGCAGAAAGCTACATTTATAAATTCTATCATCACTTATCAGATAAAAAGATAGTCATTGATGGCTGTGTGGCGTATGAAGATGTAAACCTGATTAAAGGGCAACTTTCTCGGCACAATGAGGCGATTAATGCGCTAATTCATGAATTTGAAAAAACCAAACTAACGCCTGCGGAGGAGGTGATTTTCCACAAATTTAAATCTCACGTGGCGGAAGACTTGCGCTTGGAAAAGCGTTATTTTTACCAAAATGAGGGGGTGACAGACATCGTAAACGCCAAAAAAGTGTTGAATAAGTCGTTTTATGTGATGTCAAATGACCTGAACCTTCTATCCAATATTCAAATTTCAGAAGGGGAAAAAGTGGCAAACAGCTCCCGACAAATCGTTCTTGGCTCGGCTTCTCAAAACCGATTTGAACTGTCTTTGCTGATTGTGTTGGGATTAGTGGTCCACGTATTGATTTTTGCTTCCAAATCGACGTTTCCGAAAACACCGCAAAATCCGTCATTAAACTAAATTATTTACCAATACACCTCAAAATCAATAGTTTTCGACGCTTTCTGCTCGGGTTGATATAACCAAAAGTACAACTCCTTGCCCACGGTATCGGCCGATGTAGACACAAAACTACGTTGGGGGAAGCTCTCTAGGTTGTTTTTCTGTATTTCTAGGATGCGCTTGTCTTGCTGGATAATGACTCCGAATAGCTTTTTTACCACCCATTTGCCCAAAAAACGCAGCCAAGGGCGCAGCAGAAATACCCGCGCTGCGTAAGTACATCCCGCCTTGGATTCATTGAGGCAGGCTTCAATTCTAATCAGCGGCTGTTGGTCTTGGGTGAGGTATTCCAAAATAGCGATGTTGGGATATATATAATGCGCCGTTGGGGTCAGAAGTTGGTAGTTTTTTGGCAATAATTTAGTGAGCAGCCCTTTCGCTGGTTCGGCTTCATACACCACCTTAAAACCATTAGGTTGGGGGAAAAGACGTGCTTTGAGAGGAGTTCGTTTTGTGTTTTCTGAACGAATAAAGCCGTTGTGTACGTAGTGTGTGTGGCTGCCTTCTAGAAAATTCTCTAACGTATTGAGCAAGTTTGCGGTGGTGTTTCCTACCAGCGTTACATCGTGTTTTAAGGCTGCTATGGCAGGGAATGGCGCAGTTTCAAACGCGGTTGCCCACACAATACCACCCTCTACGCGAAGCGAAATACATTCTAAGGCAGCATCGGTGGCCTTGTTGATGACGGGTACAAATGTATTTTTGCCTTTATTGTTAAAACACCAACCGTGGTAAGGGCACACCAATTCGCCGTTTTGCACCCACCCCTGCGACAACGGCGCACCACGGTGCGGACAAATATCCTTAAATCCCGCCCAATGGTTATTGGTTTTGTAAATAACCAACGCACCAAAAGGTGTTGAAGCAGGATGGGGCTGATTGGCCTTGAAATCACGCTCAAACCCCAGCGGCCACCAGGTGTTTTCGCTATAACTCATATTTTTCAAGCAACGGAATGCCGATTTTGTTGAGTAAAAATAACAGCGTTTTCCACATTTGCTGACGGGCGGGCGGCAAATGGTTGAAATAAATGGCTGAATATTCCAAATGGCCTTGTCCGCCGCGTAATCGCTTGAAAGATGCCGCCCCCGAACTTAGATTCAGCACTTGGTTAGTTTGGTGCATTCGTCTGAAAATCAAATCAATGGCTTGAATATAGAGTCCTTTTTTGGGACTTTCGGATGTGTCATAACCCACGATGGGTGAGGTGATAGTGCCGTTTAATTCCAACAAACCAATCACCGATTTCAACAATCCTTCGTCGTTGCGGTATCCTTCAAACCGAAAAAGTTGATTGGAAAATGCTTTCTCGAAAAACAAGCCCGTAAAGCGGGGATTGTGTTGGGAGTATTTTTGGATGTATAATTGATTGTAAAGGTCTCTGATTTGCGAAACATAATTACCCATTTCTGCTGGCGACACATAGGTTAGCTCAGATTTTTGCACTAGTCGGCGGTCATTGCCGATGTTGTTGTGATTAGACCAAGTTTGGGCGTTTGGGTGAAAATAATATACCTGCCGACTAGCGCCCGTTCGAAATCCGTATCGTTCAAATTCGTGTAGTAAAAGAGAATGTTGAACTTGGTTTAGTGACCTAAAAATGAGGGTGTGTTGCGGGAATTGTTCGGTTAAAAAACGGACGATTTGTGGTAAATAAATGCCGTGCCAATCGGGGTAAGGGTTGGTGGAAAGTAGAAAATTATTGACGTGAATGGTTCTGTTGATTTCGTTGCTAATCAGCCAATTTGAAGTTCCTTTTAGTAGCAGATTCAAGGATCTATTCAGAAAAGGATTTCGGATATTTCGGTCAAGCTCTTCAATCGAGTAGGTTACGCAAGCGGTGTAGGGTGAGCATACGTAAGAATTATCAAACTCTGTATCGTTGATAGTGACGGGTAGAAACCAGCGGTCGTTGATGGATAAAAGGCGAAAATCTGTACGAACGTTTTCAATGAGCTGTTGGGACGGATGCTGCTCAAACAATTCTCCCCACGCCCGTATCTGCGGGTTAGGAATTTGCGTTGAGAGGAGCCACTTTATCATGAATTTATCCATTCCACTCAATATCCTGAGTAGAAGCCTGTAACAGCGTTTTGTTTTGCAAGAACTTGATTTTTAAGAGTTCTACCAAACTCAACGGTTGTAAAAACAACGGTAAGGGATCATCAGCGTTGAAAATCACGTCGTTGGCTTGGTAAAAATCCCGATTCAACATTCGATGCGGCTGCGTAATCAGGAAGGCAAATTTAACCGCCATGTGTTTTTCGTTCGGATTAAGAAGTTGGAAAGTATCGTCCAGAAAACAGCGGGCCAAATCATCGCCCATCAAATGCGCGCCGCTGATACCGCGCGGATTGCATTCCAGCACCACGGGCGTACCGTCGGGCTGAATAATAAAATCAAAACTTAATTGGCCGTGATAACTAATCGCTTCCCCAAATCGTTTGATGGAATGGATAAGTGCTTGATGAGTGACGGGTTCAAAATAAATTCCTGAGCCTTTTCCGACACGATATTTAGGATGATAAATCGTTAGGGCTTTTAGTTTTCCTTGTGCCCAAATTGAATAAACGCAGACTTCTTTGCCGCTGATAAATTGTTGGGCTACCCACGCTGTTGAATCAGGAATTTGATTTATCTGAGCAACCGTTGGTCGGAGGAGCGTAAAATTGGCAAACCGGGAATATATGGGTTTAAAAACGTAGGCATTTGCATTTTCAAAATCGTTAAAATCCGCTGCATTTATCGTTTCAGGTATGGCAAAAAATCCTTTTGCCAGCTCAATAAAGGTATCTTTTCGGTGGAGTTGGTGCATCAATGCAAGGCCAGCCGTCCAGACGTGGCAAGGCAGTGAATCTTTGGCCATGGCCACGAAAAAAGCCTCCTCACAAGTGGGGAGGCAGTGGTCTATTTTTTCGTTGATGATAATTTGCCTGAGTTTTGCTTGAAAAGCTTCAAACGCGTAAGCGGGTGGTGGTAAATGGTAGTAAACCGCCACGTATTTGCTCCACCGCGCCAAGGTAAGCCGCAAGGAATCTGCCATGATGACGCGGTGGCCTTGCTTGCCAAAGCTCCGCGCCATCTCAAGGGCAATGGGCGCTCGTGCCCCCAAAATAAGAATGTTTTGCGGCGTCAATAGGATTATTTAGTTTTAAACATCAATAGGCCAGCACCGCTACGCGATACCAAAAAACGTGTGTCTTTTCCATTTTTAATTGACTGAATATCACGTACTTCACCAGTTAATAAAAATCCAGAGCTTGTGGGCAACAACGGAGTAAATCGCCCTTTGGCTTTGGCAAAGTTGTTCTCCAATACCAGGCCATAACTTGCGTCGTAGCGCCCTTGATAGGTGCTGACATTGTAAAAATTACCGCCCAATAAAATATCCGGTTTGCCATCTTTGGTAACGTCGGCGATGTTGAGCGCAAAGATTTTGGATACCTGAGCCTCGCTTGGGAGGTAATGCAACGTGAATTCACCTTTGCCCGTATTTTCAACCCAAACGCTTTCAAATATATTCACTTCTCGTTCCTCAGCAGCTTTCAATTCGGCCGATTTGAAGATTTTGCCAAGGGTATTTCCTGCAAAATCTTTGTTATTGGGAAAACGTTTGTTTAAGAATGGCAACGTTTTCCCGAGTTCATCTTTGGACGCAACGGGATAAAATTCGTCGCCCTCACCGTAAGCCAAAATTTGGTCGTATTTAGCCCCGCTTTTTAAGAAATCACCTGCATACATGCGTAGTTTTGCGTCGGTATGCCGTCTGAATTTGGAGTTGGTTCCCAAGTTGCCCACCACAAAATCTACGTCACCGTCGCCGTCCAAATCGGCTGGTTTGATGGTTTGCCAAAACCCTTTTTTGTCTTCCAACGAAGTATGTTTCATCTCCAACGAAGACTTCTCGTTTTCAAAAACGGTAATGCCCATCCAATCTCCCACAATCACCAAATCAACGTCTTTGTCGTTGTCAATATCGGTCCAAGTGGCATCGGTAATCATCCCCGCTTTACGAAGTTCGGGTGCGAGTTTGTCGGTTTGGTCCGTGAAAATACCTTTGCCATTGTTGATTAATAAATAAGAATCAGGGATTTGTCCGTAGTGAAACGCCACTACGCGGCCGCCGACAAATAAATCTAAGTCGCCATCTTTGTCCACATCCGCTGCTTTAACGCAGGATTTGTTACCATAAAGTTTGGGCAAAGCGGCTCGGTTACGGGCGAAATTTCCCTTGCCGTCGTTGATATACAGCCGGTCGAGTAGCGGCTCATCTTGCGCAAAAAACTCATTGCCGCCGCTTACTACGTACAAATCAAGGTCTTTATCACCGTCGACATCGAGGAAAGCCGCGTCGATGTCCTCACAAAGCGTATCCGTCAAAAACGCCCCCTGTTTGCTTTCTGCAAATTGCCCGTCTGTTTGCTGGACAAACAATTTTCCCGCTTGATATTTTGGGCCACCCACGTAAAAATCATCCAATCCGTCGCCGTTTACATCGCCAACCGCCATTTTTGAACCTTCAGTGGAAATCTTAAAGGGCATCAACGGCTCACGCGTAAAATCGTAATATTCGTTTTCTTTGTGGACAAAATCAACGGGGTATTGCTGCGTTACATCTTCAAAAATGGGCGCTTTGCCCGCAGGTAATTTCCATTGGCTCGTGGCTGCTTCCTGCCGTAACGTGAGGGTTTGGTTTGATTTTACATTCGTCAGGATCTGGGTTTTCTGCGTAGGCCATACCACCACGAGCGAGTCAATGGTGGCGGTTTTTCCCAATCCAAACGTCAACCAAGGTTCCACCGACGACATAAATCCGCGCGTGGGCATGTTGTGTTGGTACAACCATTTACCGTTAGTTTTAAGGTATATTTTTGCTCCAATTCCAAAGCCATTCCCTTTTTGTCCTTGAAGTTTTACTTTCAGAAAAGCGTTCTTAAATAGTTCATTCGCTTTGTTTTCGTAGATTCCAGCGGGTGCGTTGAGGTTATTGGTGATGAGTTCCAAATCGCCGTCATTGTCTAAGTCGGCGTAGGCTGCCCCGTTGGCGCAGTTAAACTCTTTGAATCCCCAGGCCAGTGATTTGTCCTCAAAAAGCAGGCTGTCGGTTCCTTTGTAAAGGTAGTTGTGCCAGCGGCCGTTGGGCATTTTGTCTAAGGCCTCTTTATCGCTTTTCTTGCCTTTTTCCAACATGATTTCGACCATTGGGTTGGATACGTACTTGATGTATTCCAAGTCGTTGGGGCGGCGCTCAATACCATTGCTGATAAAGAGGTCTTTGATGCCATCGTTGTCATAATCGGCCAAAAGCGGCGACCAACTCCAGTCCGTAGCCGAGATGCCCGACATGGCCCCGATGTCGCTAAAGCGCTCGCCCCCCAAGTTTAATTGGAGAGTATTGCGGGTGTATTGGTTGTAGTAGCCGAATTGTAGTTTGTACAAATATACGTCTAGCGGGTCTTCGCCCATCGACGATTTTTCGACTTTGGGGTCTTGCGGATACATGTCTACGGTCACTATATCAAGCAGACCATCGTTGTTGATGTCGGCCATGTCGTTGCCCATCGAAAACTTACTGGTGTGTGTAAAGTGCTCTCTCAGCGCTTCTTTGAAGGTGCCATCTTTCTGATTAATGTAGTAATAGTCGTCTTCGTGAAAGTCGTTGGCAACGTAAATATCTTCCCAGCCGTCGTTGTTTAAGTCACCCACCGAAATTCCTAGTCCGTAGCCTTGAGGGGCGGCGTAAATTCCCGCTTTGATGCTAACGTTGGTGAAAGCCTTGCCGTCATTGCGGAATAAATAATCCCCCGCCAACTCATCGCGTTCTAGCGCACGGACGTTGACGCGGTCGTAGGAGATAGATGTATGCACGGCATGGTTGAGCAGATACATGTCTAAATCGCCGTCGTGGTCGTAGTCAAAAAAGGCCGCTTGGGTCGAAAACCCTTGAAAATCTAACCCATATTCTTTCGATTTTTCAGTGAAAGTTCCGTCTTGATTATTGATAAACAGCTCATTATGGCCTTTAAACGATTTGTAGTTGCTGACGGCACACACATAAATATCTAACCAGCCATCCCCGTTGACATCAGCCATGGTGACGCCCGTTTTCCAATTGGCGCTTCCGCCGATGTTGGCTTTTTCGGAAACATCTTCCATTTTTATCCCAGTTCCAGCCTTCGTTTTGTTGAGGTAAAGGTGATTTTTTTGTTGGTTAGAAACAAAAAACACATCTGAAAGCCCATCATTGTTAACATCTCCCACGGCTACGCCACCTCCGTTATAAAAATACAGATAGTCCAGAATATTGAGTTCTCGGGTATCTCGCACTACGTTTGCGAAGGTTACGCCGCTTTTTTCGGGGGCGATTTGCTCAAAAAGAGCCGGTCCATCCGCGCTATTGTTGGAGTTTTTGGAACAATTGGTTAGAAAAAACAGACTAAAAATTAAAACACCCCAGGTGTTTCCTTTCATTTTTTTCATCACAGGTTTTATTTTTCTACTACTACTGAGTTAATCACAGGGCTATTGATTCAGCCCTACTACTTGAACTTTGTCTTTGTTTTTGGCCAAAATAATCAACTCTTTGCCATTGGCACCGCGTGCTTTGCGCATTTTGCGTACCTGGCCTTTGACCAAAAACCCTGACTGTGCAGGCTTTACCGTGGCAAACTGCGGCAGACCGTTTTTGTCTTTGCCTAACCCTCGCAGAACTAATCCATCATTTGCGTCATAACGGCCGATTTCAGGTAATACATCGAAGAAATTTCCCGTTAACAGAATGTCAGTTTTTCCGTCTTTATCGTAGTCGGTTGTTACGATACCGAAAATAGGGGAGTATTGAGCGGCAAGCGGCAACGATTGCAAGGTAAATTCGCCTTTCCCATTGTTGATGAGCAACGAACTGTTGGATTGATACACCACCCTTTTTTGTACACCTTCCATTTGTTCACGCGAAAAAATGGCATCAATAGGCTTGCCGCCGTACTCTTCGTGGCGAACAAATCGTTTTTTTATTACGGGCAATACTTTTTGTAAATCGGGTTTTAAGACCATTGGATACGTTTTTCCGTCTGGATTATAACAGGTAATAATCTGTTCTACACTACCGTTACGGTCAAAATCGTTGATGTAAAGCTCTGCAGGTTGGGTCTCCGAGCATTGGAGCTTTGTGTTACGCCCCAAATTTCCCACGATAAAATCCAGGTCGCCATCGCCGTCTACATCAGCCGCTTCTAGGGCATTCCACCAACCGTTTGAATTTTTAACGGGAATATTCTGGGATTGAGGAAAATTCCCTTTTCGATTTTGTAAAATCATGATGGGCATCCAATCCCCTACGGCAATGAGTTCAGGATAACCGTCTTTGTTTAGATCTTCAAAGCGCGCATCCGTCACCATGCCGAGTTGGTTGTTGGACATGGTCTCTTTGGTTACGTCTTTAAAGTTGCCTTTGCCGTTGTTTTGAAGTAGGTAGCTGCGTGGGCTGAGGCCATATTGACCAGAAATCATTCGAGAGCCTACGAATAAATCCAAGTCACCATCACGATCATAATCGGCCACGGCCACGCATGAGCCATTTTCAAAAACGGTTGGCAGCCCTTGACTGAGACTGAAGTTGCCTTTTCCGTCGTTGAGGTAGAGTTTATCTGCCAAGATTTCTTCGCCCGTCATAAATTCATTTCCGCCCGTCACGACGTATAAATCTAGGTCTTTGTCACCGTCGGCATCAAAGAAAGCAGCGGCAGTTTCATCGGCAACGGCAGGAGAGGCAAAGGTAGATTTTGAAATTTCTACGAAGTTGCCGTTGGATTGCTGCATAAACAACGCTCGTCGTTTTCCTGAACCGCCGCCGATGTAGGCGTCGTCCAATCCGTCGGCGTTGATGTCGCCAATGGCTAGGGCTGGGCCTTGCGTAGAGTACATTTGTTTCAACAATCCATCGCGGTTATAGTCTACAAAGTCGTTTTCTTCGTGTTTAAAGTCCAATCCAGAGGTGCTTGTAATGTCGTTGAAAGGAGCCTTAATGGTTGAAGGAGCGGGTAATTTCCATAAGTCTTTTGCATCAGCATGGTTCAGGGTTAGCTCAACGTCTCCTTTCAGATTTTTGAACGTCTGCATTTTGTCATCGGGCCACACCACCCTCAACGAATCAATCACTGGGTTGGTACCAAGGCCAAAAACCAAGTTTAGGTCGCTGGAGGATTGAAACCCGCGATTGGGCATTTGTTGTAAATACTGCGTCTGTCCTTTTTGATAAATGTAAACTTTGGCCCCAATAGCGTGGGGGTTTTTAGCGTTGCCTTTTAGCTTTACGCGCAAAAAATGGGTCTTTAGTTTTTCGACCGACTGGTTGCGGAATACGCCCAAGGGGGCATTATTGTTACTTACGACCAAATCCAAGTCGCCGTCATTGTCCAAATCGCCATAGGCTGCACCATTTGAGAAACTGGGCTCACCAAGTCCCCACGCCATGGCTTTGTCCTCAAATTGCAGTTGACCTTTGTTTCGAAATGCAAAATTCGAGATAGGAGTCGTTGAAATCATGTCTACGAACTTGCGATAATCAAACTGCATTCTGCCTTCAATCATCGCCTGTATATTTTTTTGGTCGGACAAAAAGGCCACGTAATCTTGGTCTGTTAAGTTTTTAACAATTCCGTTAGCTACAAATAAGTCTTTTTGACCATCATTGTCCATGTCAAAAATCAAGGCTCCCCAACTCCAGTCGGTCGCGTGCACCCCCGCCATCTGGCCTACTTCGGTAAACGAAGTGGCAGCAACAGAGGTGGACTCTTTACTTCCGATTTCTGATTTCTGACTTTTGACCCCCTGATTCAGATGTAGCATATTGCGCATGTACTGGTGCCAATAATCCTGCTTTATTTTGAATTCGGTCAATTCATATCCTTCAAAAACGGAGGTCGTTTTGAGTCGTTTATCATCGCGGGGAAGCATATCCGTCACGAAAATATCCAGCAAGCCATCGTTATTAATATCGGCAATATCTGCCCCCATCGACGACAAGCTGATGTGGTTCATGCTTTCTTCCAATGATTCTTTGAAGGTGCCATTGCGCTGGTTGATGTAGAGGTAATCACGCTCGTAGAAGTCATTTGAAATATAAATATCTGGCCAGTTGTCCTCATTGACATCGCCGATGGTGATTCCTAACCCAAAGGCAATCAAGCTACCGTAAATTCCCGCTTCTTCACTTACATCCGTAAAAATAGGTTTTGCCACGGATGCTGAATCACTAACCGTAGGTTTGAGAGTTGGTTTATTGGAGAGGGTATTGATTGTCTCGTTCCGAAACAGTTTATGGCCACCTAGCGGGTCGCGGTATTTGCGGAAATTCTGGTATTGAAGTTTGTCAACGGGCGTAAAACTGTTGTTGAGCAGATACATGTCTAAATCGCCATCGCGGTCATAGTCAAAAAAAGCCGCGTGGGTGGAGAACCCTCCGTCGAGCAGGCCGTATTCTACCGCTTTATCCACAAACTTCGGTACGCCGTCGGGGCCGATTCCCTGATTGATGAATAATTCATTGCCCCGACTGTCACCTTTGATATTGCCCGCGTTACAAACATAAATATCCATCAGACCGTCGCCGTTTACGTCGGCAAAAGTAGCCCCTGTTGACCATGCTTTGGTACCTCCCACGCCAGAGGTTTGGGTTACATCATCAAATTTCCAATGGTCGTTGGCATTTTTTCCTTTGTTAAGGAAAAGGTGATTTTCTTCAAAATTGGAGGTAACGTATATATCGGCCCATCCATCATTGTTTACATCGCCGATGGCGACGCCCCCGCCGTTATAAAAATTACGATAATTGAAAATATTCAGTTCCTTTTTATCTAGTAAACGGTTGGTGAAATTAATCCCCGTTTGAGAAGCAGGAAGTGATTCGAACAAATTTTCGTCGGCGTCTTTACTGCAACTCGATATGAATGCCGACAGGAATAAAACGGCTAAAAAGGGTGAATAATTTATTTTGCTCATCATAGGTTGTGGCGCTCACTTGTAGCAAATCTTTTCACAAAATTAACTAAAAAACAAAAGCGAGTGAGCTATTAGACTCACTCGCTTTGTATCAGTTAGTTGATTTAACGTATAACGTTATAAATTAGTAGCCAGGGTTCTGAGCCAATCCAGGGTTGGCGTCACGACGTTGCTGTGGAATTGGGAATAACAACGTTTTGGCCGCTGGTTCTTTCATGAATCTTGAGGTGAATTTGCCGCCTACTTTGTTGAATTCACCAAAGCGAATCAAGTCATTGCGACGCCATGCTTCCCACGCCAATTCACGACCGCGTTCGGCAAGAATGTTGTCGAGTGTCAATTGAGGAGCAGTCCATGCTGTTACACCAGCACGAGCTCTTACGATGTTGAAGTCAGCCAAGGCATCAGCTGTTTTTCCAAGTCTGAAAAGCGCTTCTCCACGCATCATATAAACATCAGCCAAACGGAACATTGCCCAGTCGTTATCTTGGTCAGGTACTGTGTTACCGCGTTGGATCTCGTATTTTCCGAGACGTACACCCGCTCCCTGAAACTCAGGGTCAGCCGAAGTCATTTCGTCTTTGGTCATTACGGGATTGAAGTCCAAATCTTTACCGTTGTCGTCTTTCAACGCTTTGCCATCAGCACCGTACTGAACGCCTGAAATCCACATTTTCTTGCGCAGATCATTATCTGAAAATGAGTTATAAAATTCAGCAATGGTACAGAATCCGTTCCAAGGCTGTCCACTCAAGTTATAAGTGCTCTGGCTTTGGTAGTGCAATGTGCGGTACGTAATGGTCATCCCGCCTGCTTGAATACGGTCAAAAGGAATGGCCCAAATGTTTTCGGTCGAACCTTCATTTTTCACCGCAAAGTTGGCAAGGAAGTTAGGCTCTAATTTGTACTTACCTGATTTGATGACGATGTCGCACATGTCAACGGCTTTTTGCCACTCGGGTGTTCCTTTGTATACACCAGCGTTCAAATAAATTTTAGCCAACAATGTTTGAGCCGTCAATTTATTGATACGTCCGTAGTAAGAACCACCAACGTTGTCAGAGAGGTTAGGCAATGCTTCGGTCAATTCTTTCTCTACAAACGCATAGATTTGCGCCCGTGGAGTGGTGCTTACCGTACCTGAGGTAGATTCTGTAATCAACGGAACGTTACCGAAATAGTCCATGGCTAGGAAGTAATAGAAAGCGCGAACCGCTCTTAATTCAGCAATAGCCACTGTGTTGCCAGCTACTTGCGGAATCAGGTTGTTGATGGTGTTAATACCGCTTTCAAAAATCCATCCCCACATGTCGTTGATAGGGCCGTGAGTGGTAGTCCAAGTGTGACGGTTGTAGTTCAACCAGTTACCACCGTCATACCAGTCTTTTCCCCGGGTAGGTACCAAACCTACGTCAGTGGTTACTTCGGCGTTGTGGGCATTCCATGCATAATCCCGTAATCCAGAGTAAGCAGGACCCAATAACGAGGCCAACTGCTCGGGAGTTGAACCAAAGCCCTCTTTAGGTATAACTCCATACACTGACTCATCCAAATTGGTACAAGAGGCTATTGTAAGCACCCCCGCCAATGCAAGGTAAGAGAATGTTTTTTTCATTTTTATTCAGTTAGTTTTTGATGTTACAAATTGAGTGTGTAACAGTATGTTTATGTACGATGTTTAGAGAAATTTAGATTTTTCAAATACCTCTAAAGTCGTGTTAATTAGAATGATAAGTTAAAGCCAGCTTGGAAACCGCGTGCTTTAGGGAATTGCTGCTTGGTATAGATACCAGCAGTAGCAAAACCTGTGTTCATTTCAGGGTCAACACCTTTGAATTTGGTCAATACAAACAGGTTGTTTCCTGAAATATATACCTGAGCACGGCTCAATACACCTTTGCCCGGAATTTGGTAGCCCAAACGGAAGTTAGCCAAACGTACAAAGCTACCATCTTCTATGAAGTAACTGAATGCACCTGTACGTGTATCACGCACGGGTGAAGTCAACGCTTCGCGAATGGTATTTTCAGCAGGAAGGCGGTTGTTTGGGTTGGCATACATCATACGCTCGGCGTTGAAGATTTTGTTACCAAACTGACCGTTCAATAAGAAGCTCAACGAGAATGCTTTGTAGCTGAAGTTATTGGTCAAAGACGCCGTAAACTTAGGAAGTGGACTTCCTTGGAAGTCGCGATCCGCATCGTTTTCGCTGATTTTGCCATCGCCGTCAATATCTTTAAAAATGAATTGGCCTTTTTCGTCCAATTTCTCAACAATACCTCCAAAGAAAGCGCCTACTGGCAAACCAACTTTGATCAATGAGAAAGGTACGGCTGAAGTACCGCGAGTGGCAGCCCCTAAACCTGAGAACAAGAAGATTTTGTCAGAACCGATAAATTCACCTTTGGCAAGTGCTGTTACCTCATTTTTCAATGTAGCGGCGGCGACGGTTGCTTCATAGCGGAAGTCACCTTTTTCTACAATACCTGCAGTCAACGACAATTCTAATCCTTGATTACGCATTGAACCTACGTTGGCAAGGATGGTTGGATACAACGGCTTGATAGAAAGCGGAGCGGCAATTTCGTACAATAGGTCTTTGGTGTTACGGATGTAATAATCCAATGAACCAGTAACACGATAGTTCCACAAGGCAAAGTCAACACCTGCACCGTAGTTTTCGTTTACTTCCCACTTCAAGTCAGGGTTAGGGTTCTGCGAAGGCTTGTAGGTAGGCAACCAGTTACCATTGTCGTAGTACTTGTTGCTTGGTCCCACCAACGCCAAAGAACGATAGGGGGCGATACCCTCAGAGTTACCTGTCTGACCGTAGTTGACGCGGAGTTTCAGGTTGTTGATGGTTGGATTACCTTTCAGGAATGCTTCTTCAGACAATGCCCAACCTACCGACAACGATGGGAAAAGACCCCATTTGTTGTTTTGTCCAAACTTGGTTGAACCATCGCGACGAACCGTCAAGGTAGCAAAATACTTATTGTTCAAAGCTGCGGTAGCACGACCAAAGAAAGAAATCAATTTGTAGTTTGAACGGAAAGATCCAACGGCATCATTTGCCCGTTGGCCAAGCGACACACCAGCTCCAGCAGCTAAGTTGTTAAACAATAAATCGTCAGTGATAAAATTGTTGTTTACCGCGTTAAATCCTTCAAAGTTTACATCCTGATATGAATATCCTCCCAAAGCGCCAAATGTTAATCCATTAAATGTTTTGTTGTAGTTCAACGTAAATTCTAACAGATTGTCTTCACTTTGGCCATTGTCTACTGGACCTGTTGACCGGCTAGCAGTACCTAAGCCAGCTTGTGCTGATTTAGGGATACGTGATATGTAGAAGAAGCCATCTTGTTTAGAGCCTTTCATTGCACCGTTTACTCCAAATACCAAATCTTTGGTAATGCTATACTTTAGGTTGATATTTCCCAAATATTCAATCGACTTAGAGTAGTTGGTAGTTTGCTCTAAAAGCGCTACAGGGTTAAACGCGCCAAACTCACCCAAACGCTCGAAATAACCTGTCCCGGCGGATATGCTACCAGGTGTTTGGAAAGTTGGATCTTTAGTGTAGACTGGATCGGTAGGCAAGTTAGTGATTGAATAAGTAAAGGCGTCGTAGTTTACATAATCACGCTTACCATTAATCAAAGATAAGCTGGTAGCGATTTTCAACTTACCATTTAAGGCAGTCTGGTCTAAGTTGATACGGGCACTTACACGCTCAAAACCTGATTTCAGCACCAAACCCTGTTGGTTTAAATAACCAATTGAGGCACGATAACTAAAGTTTTCGGTACCACCTGAAAACGCTAAGTTGTGGCTTGTAATCGGAGCCTTACGCGTAATTTCTTTAAACCAATTGGTGTTTGCACCTTGATCGTTAACCAAAGTAAAACCGAATTTTTTCACGGCATCGCGGTATTCTGAGCCGCTCATGTAATCGGGAGCTTTGGCAACCATGTCTACGCCAAACTGGGCGTTGTAATCTACTGAAGCACGGCCTGATTTACCACGTTTTGTAGTGATCAGGATAACCCCGTTAGAAGCACGCGCCCCATAAATAGCGGCCGAAGAAGCATCACGTAGTACGTCTACAGAAGCAATATCATTGGCGTCAATGTTTTGAATGGGTACACCCGGTACACCATCAACAACATACAGTGGATCAGAACCTGCGGCCAATGAACCTACCCCGCGCAAACGTACCGTTGGGCGTGAGTTAGGGTCAGAACCCGTTTGGTTGATGGTCAGACCAGCTACTTTACCCTGAACGGCGGCAAGCGGGTTGGCTACGACCCCCGCGTTGAAATCTTTTGAGTTAACGCTGGCTACTGTACCCGAAATTTCTTGGCGTTTTTGGGTACCATACCCTACCACTACCACTTCATTAAGTACTTGATTGTCTTCGGCTAAACTAACATCTACCGTTGTACGGTTACCTACGGAAACTTCTTGCGTTTTGTAGCCTACGAAACTGAACACGAGCGTAGCGTTGTCGGGTACGGAGATTTTGTAGTTACCGTCTACGTCGGTGTTGGCACCTCGCTGGGTACCCTTTACGGCGATGCTGACACCCGGCATACCGGTACCGCTTGCATCTTTTACATTACCGGACACTTGTTTGTCCTGGGCCCATACCCCCAACGATACTACTGAGACTAGGACTGTCAACAAAAATTTGCTGACAAAGGCCCTCTGTCGAGCTAAAGAAGCCCGGCCTGCTAAGGGGAAACTGTTCATCATAGGTTGAAAATTGGTTTTTGTGAATAATTACCTAATTGGTTTTCGCAATTTGTAACGCACTCACTACTACGGTTTTTGGATTGTTCCAAGTATTTGTTGTCACAAATGCTTTAACCAGACGGCAAATTACAATAATTAATTTCTATAATACAAGTTATGGATATTAAAAAGGAAGACTCCGTTATCTTCCTTTAGCTTCTTAATCTCACAGTTTATTGGTTTATTAACTTTTTGAGTTGATAAAACATACGTTCAGCGACGCTCACATCCTGCGTTATGATTTCGGCAGAAGCGTTAAGGTTATTTTTGAAAGGAAGCGTTTTATGTGAAGTAGTCGTAAGACCTTTTGGAAGTGTCACAATTGCCCTAAATGTAGTATCGGTAGAGAGAATAGATGCTACACTTTTTATTTGTCCCTTTACCATTCCAAACTGTTCAAATGGGAAGCTTTGAAACTTTATTAAGACCCATTGTCCGACCTGAATTTTTCCTGCATTGGCTTGCGGGATGTTAAGTTCGCCAAAATATCCCTTTTGTGAAGTACCCACATAAAACAAAACTTCTTCATTTTTAACATTTTGTTCTTCCTGCCAAAGTGCTGTAAAATATACTTGACCCGACCGAGGAGCGGTAGGAATATAGCGAGCTTTCCATGAAGCTACATTAGCCCGCAATGAATTAATAGATTGACTAAATTGTATTTTTTGAGCATTGGCCTGTTTTTCTAATTCTGCCAATTCCCGTTGTTTTTGAGTTTGAGCGGTCTGATTGTTAGTAATACTCATCTCCAATTGCTTCAATGGCATTTTTTTTGCCAAAAAATTGCGCTCTTCCCTATTGTACTCTACCCAAGCAATTACTTTTTGTTCATACAATTTTTTGTGCATTCCAAATTCTTTCTCGGCCAATCTAAAATCTTGATTTTGAATGTCATACTGTTCTAAAAGCTGTTCATGATTTTGTTCTAAATCTGAAATTTCATAGCGTAGAAAATCTTTCTTCTTTGCTAAATAACCTTGAGTGAAAAGCGCAGCCGTTTCAGAAAATTGCTGCATAAATGTCTGGTAATCGCTTTGCAACTCGCCCAAATGTTGAAAACTTCCTGCCCGAAAAGACGAAATATCTTCAAAATGACCTGTCTCAATAAGTACAGCCAAACTATCTAAAGAATTTTGAAGTGCTAAAACTTCTGAATGTGATGCTGTACTCTCAATATAAGCCAATACTTTTCCTTTTTCAACATACTGATTTTCTTTGACCCATAGTTTTACAAGCCGCCCGTTTGCCTTAGCAACAACAGGTTTGGGAACATCATCTGAAGTAAGACGGAAAGGTACAACAATGATTTCGGGATATTTAATCAGCCAACTAAGCCCTAAAATCGACAATAAAATCACTAAAAACACCGTATTCCCCCAACGAACAGCCCAGGGTGGTTTATTACTCAATACTTCTTGAATCTCCTCACTCCGTAGTTCTTCAAAGAAAGCTGCCCCTTCTGGTCTATCTGTCAAATAAGCCTCTTCCATTTTAATTTAATTATCCAGTTCCAGTTGATTTTTCACCAGTTCATAATAAGCTCCTCGTTGCAAGGCCAATTCGTTGTGTGTTCCAATTTCTGTAATTACGCCTTTGTCCATGACTACAATTTGATCCGCATTTTTGACTGTACTTAATCGGTGAGCAACTACCACTACGGTACGGTTTTTGAAAAAAGCGTTAAGGTTATCAATGATGATAGATTCATTATGAGCATCTAAAGCATTCGTAGCTTCGTCGAAAAAAATGTACTGAGGGTCTTTATAAACGGCTCTGGCAATCAAAATTCGTTGTTTTTGCCCTTGGCTGATGCCATTTCCCTCTGCCCCGATTTTGGTATGGAAACCCATTGGCAGAGATTCGACAAACTCCAGAATATTGGCTGTTTTGGCCGCATGATAGAGTTTGGCACGGTCTATACCTTCTACGCCTATGGCAATGTTACGGGCGATGGTATCGGAGAAGATAAACCCTTCCTGCATCACTACACCGCATTGACTGCGCCAATATTTGTGGGATAGCTGTGTAAGGGCGGTATCTCCTACCCGAATCTGTCCTTGTGTAGGCTCATAAAATCGCAATAGTAGTTTAAGTAGCGTCGTCTTACCACTACCGCTTGTACCAACAATGGCGGTAGTTTTGCCTTGAGGAATAAATAAACTGAGGTTTTTAAAGACAGGTAAATTGCCTGCGCCCGTGTAGGTAAAAGTAATGTCTTTCAAATAGAGATACTTGTCCTTTGAAAGTCCGCGCAACAAATCGTTGTTCTCTTCATCTTCCAATTCATAGATTTCATTCAGGCGTTCCAAGCTAATTTTGGCATCCTGCCCTGATTGTAGTAACCCGATCAAGTGTTCAATAGGACCGTTCACTTGCCCGATGATATACTGAACTGCTAACATACCGCCTAAAGTAAGTTGGCCATTCATTACAGCTTGTGCCGATAAGAAAGTAATAAAAATACTTTTGCTTTCATTAATCAATAATGCCCCTGCCTGTTGCCATTGAGACACCGACAGCCCTTTCATTCCCAATTTAAACGACTGAGTTTGCAATTGTTCCCACTCCCAACGCATGGGCGTTTCGGCACCCGCCAGTCGAATATCGTGCATTCCTTGAATAAGTTGAACCAACGAACCATTGCTTTTGGCTGCAATACCAAACCGTTGGTAATCTAACTTACGCCTAAATTTCAGAAAGAGCATAACCCAACTTGCATATAATACAGCGGCTATCATCAAAACCCCAAAAATTGTAAGATTATAAAAGGCTAAAACTGCTCCAAATATGACCAGATTGAAGAGTGAAAATAGAGTATTGAGCGTTTGACCCGTCAGAAACTGCTCAATGCGATGGTGGTCACCTATACGTTGCATGATGTCGCCAAACTGCTTAGAATCAAAAAACGACAAGGGTAAACGAGTGAGTTTGATGAGGAAATCGGAAAGCAGGGACAAATTAAGCCGGGTACTCAAGTGCATCAATAACCACGACCGAATAAACTCGACAGAGGTACGGCCTACTGTAAGTGCCAACTGTGCCAACAATACCAACAAAATAAAAGAGGGGTTGCGCGTTTGTACGCCTACATCCACCACCGATTGGGTAAGAAATGGAAAAATTAGCTGTAATAAGCTTGCTACCACTAAACCAACAGCCAATTGACCTACCAAACGACGATGTTGCCAGAGATACCCCCCGATTCGGGCAGACCAAATATGATTCTGCTCTTTCCCTTCTTTAAGATTTGTTAAAACGTTTTCTTCATAAAACGCAGGTGTAGGCTCAAGCAGCAACACGATTCCTACTTTCTCATTGCCAGATGTTGTTGTTGCCCATTGCTTTTCAAATTCTTCACGGGTGTAAGTAATAAGCCCTTGTGCTGGGTCAGCTACCTCTATTCCACGAGACGTCCCGTTTCGACCCTTTGTCCTTGTAAGAGAAAGGGAATTAAAAAGCCCCCATTGGGGGTTTGGGACGGTACGCCGCGCGGGCTGTACTACCACAAAATGATTATGTCCCCAGTGAACAATACAGGGAAAAGGAGCATCAGAAAGAAGTTTATGTAAAGGTAGTTTGATAGCCAACGTTCGAAATCCGATTGCCTCAGCCGCTTCCGAAATCCCCAACAAATTCACTCCGTCTTTTCCTATTTGTGTCAATTCTCGTAATTCTTGCGCTGAATAGTTCCGACCGTAATACTTTGCCACCATACGCAAGCAGGTAGGCCCGCAATCCATCACGTCGAGTTGCCTATAAAAAGGGAATTGTCTCATGGTTGTTAGTTTTCATCCGGAGGCAAGTCGGGTCACACCGGGCCGACGCTTCGGGCCATCGCGTCGAGTTGTTTATAAAAAGGGAATTTTGCCATCACTTATACAAAACCCTAATTATAAGATGGCGAAACTGTTTGAGATGGCCTAAGAAACTTTTTCTGCCAGTATCCGTACATGCTTCCATATATCTTTATAGGAGTAAGGCGAACGAAGTTGATACCCGTTGATAAACAAGGTAGGTGTAAATTCTATCCCAATTTCTTTTGCCCATTTTTCATGCTCCTGATAGTGTACTTCACTGCTATTGATATGCCTGATTCTCAATTGCATTTCGTCCTCAAAATACTTCACCCAGCCTGTTAGCTCCTTGAAGGCTTCTTTACACGGATTGCAATGCGGATTGCTTACCATTGTCACAACAATGGGAGCATCAATATTTCCTATTTGGGTTTCATTGGGAAGTACCCCTATTTCGGTGATAGGTTGAGCATATAAATGCGATAAAAACAAATCACTGTCGTTTTGCCACTGATTCAACGCACGTTTGGTAGGTACTAACTGCCGTTCTCGTTGCCATACCTGCTTAAAGAAAAGCCATAAAGCTACCATAAGTGCAAAACTGGCTGTTGTTAGCAGAGAGGCTACTACGTTCATTCCTGAGACATCCCGTAAGTGCCAATCATAATGTCCAAGCCACGCTACCGCAATCATTATCAAAACGCCCTGTACTATCAGGCACAACATACACCATGCCCGTACTACAAATGCTTGATAATAAAGCGAATAGATGACATAGGGAAGTGTAAACATATGTAACAGAGAAAGTGGTGAAACCTGTTTCAATGTTAATTGTTCAATGATGAATGAAATTGCACTACCTCCAAAATACACTAACCCAATTTCTGCCCAACTAAATCCAAAAATCTTACTGCTCGAAGATTGTGTGACTGCATTGCACCCCTGTCCCTCTGAGGGAGGGGTTCCCAAATGACATAATTTTTCTACCCATTCTATCCGTTTGCCATACTCGCTTTGTAGTAGTAAAACGGAGACTACAGTTCCGATACCGTAAAGCAAAAAAATGCCCGACAAATAGAGGTGGGTTTGAAGGAAGATGCCGACCAAAACAACAACTCTAAGTGCCCCCCACATCAACCCTTTTTCGAGTTTTGTTCTTTGTTCTTTTTGTCTGTTTCCCTCGTAGTTGGGCTCTCCGGAGTGTTCATCCGGAGCGAGCAGCATCACCGTACCGCTCCATTTCTCCGAAAAGGCTTCTATGGTTTCAGTTATTTCTCCCTTACTTTCACGATAGTAGCTGATTTGATTGTTTTGCAAGCGTTGGAGCAATACAAAAAAGGAATTATCATTTGTTTGACAATGGGCTATTGCGGGGAGGGAGATCTCGGAGAGTTGGTCTGGTTTTAGGCGAATGGTTAGATTGGGGATTTTAAAAAAATCAAAAAAATGAGTTAAATCCCTAATATTTAAAAGTGACCATCTATTTATAGCATTTTTTATAGTTGAAGATGTATAATTTATTTTTAATTCCCTTAGTACTTGATCTAACCATTTTTCCATTGGATACTAAATTATGATTTTCAACTTTTAATTTTTTTATTTTAAGATTGACGAATAAGTCACATTATCAAATTGCATGGAAGCCAAACATCCAAACCAAAGAGGGGTATCTGTATCTATATTGACTTCATCAAAGTAGTAAAAAGGTCGTTCGTTGAGGTAGTAATAATATCTATTTTCTATCTTCCTGATAGTGAATTTATTATATTCTACACTACTGATGTTGGCGGTATAGATGTTTATTGGAATAACATTAAACTGTGGAAAACGGAGGCTATTACCCTTGTTATCAAAATAGATTATAGCATTGACTCCTTTATTGGTAAGAAAGTTGCCCCAATAGAAAAAAGAAAGTCCCCTGTTTTCAGGACTGGGAACAATTTTGAAATCAAACTCAATTTCAAAATTTTCTTGTAGGTTGACTTTGAAAGGACATTTTACAGGTACTCGTGTCAAGACAGAATAGCTTCCGTTTTCAATTTTAATTGTAGTATCCTTCGCATCGGCAACTGTCCATTGATTTCCTTGTGTCAAAAATAGATTTATATAAAAATAAACTTTATTCTTACTTTTTTATTATTCTCATTTTTTGACTCAGGCTACATTCGGGAAATATAAAAAAATGTGTTTGAGAATTTTTCCCACAAAGAATCCTTTTGTCCATAATAAGTATTTGATTATCATCAACTTCAGTTCTTTCATCTGCTTTATAAATTACAATTGGTTTGTTATTGTTAAAATAAACTTTTGTAGTTAGAAAAGCAGTGTCAGACTTCCATTCTATTGCTGTTATTTTTAAAGATTTAAAATTCCTTTCCTGAGTTAACCTTTTTAAAATTTCTCGAAAAACATTGTTGTCTTTTGCTTCTTTTTCAGTGGCACATTGGAGATAAAGCATTGGTTGGCAAGCCTCAATGTTTAGATGGTTGGCGTTATTGAAAAAATCAACAAGCTGAGATTGTATCTTTTTCTTTGAAATATTTTGAGACGTATAGCAAGAATTTAATGTACTTATTAATAATAAGCTTATTATTTGTTTCATTATTGGTAAGGTCTAAAAATAAAGAATGGGGTAAATTGAAAAATTACCCCGAAAATAGTTAAACGTAATAGCAGTTGTTGATAGTGAAAACTTGAGGGCCACAAGCGCTTACACAACTCGAATACGAGTCAAAGCTTGATAATGAAATGTGGTTACAAGCCCAACGACCTTTGGGCTTGGTAATTTCTCCATACCCACCTTTCACTTTCTTTTTTTCTTCCTGCGTTAGTACTTCTACTGAGTCGAAGTTGAGACCTGCAAATTTTGATTTCATGCGTATTGTTGTCGAAGGGTTAGGGCTGCTGCACCATGCAACGGCTTGTTTCGACCTCGGAAAACACGTAAAAAAAACGAAAAATCAAATTTTTTATGCTGTTTTGTTGAAAATAGTTTATCATAAAAATTTTTTATCCTTAAAGGGTTATTTTTTATATATACCTGATTTTTACAAATATATACCTGTTGATTTTTAGAAAAAAAACATAAAAAATGTTCAAATGAAAATTATACAATCATTCTGGTCTAATATAGCATATGAGCGTCAAATTCACAACGCTTCGGGCTGGTTATCCGCCGAATATCATTGGATGTCGTGGGCATTAAGTGTGCTTACGCTGCGTGAGCACTACGGACAGGTCGAAATTTTTACAGACAGCAGGGGCAAAGAAATATTGATAGATACACTGGCATTGCCATATTCGCATTGCAGTATCGCTTTGGATAGGCTTCAGGGGTATCCAGAAGATATGTGGGCGTTGGGGAAAATCTTCACGTATAGTCTCCAAAATGAACCATTTATGCACGTAGATGGGGATATTTATTTATGGGAGGCGTTGGGGGCTCGTTTGGAGCAGGCTGCCCTAATTGCCCAAAATCCCGAAGTGGATTTTCAGTATTATTACCAAACACTAAGCGAGATGCAACAGCATTTTGCTTATATCCCTGACTGTATGCGTCGGCAAATGAACGAAATACCCGTACGCTCCTGCAATACTGGACTAATAGGCGGAACGCGGATGGATATTTTCAAAAAATATGCCGAATTGTCGTTTGAACTTATTCATAAAAACCAGGAGGCTCTGTCCAAAATAAACCGTCGTACATTTAATATTGGCTTTGAGCAGTTCCTGTATTATTGCCTGGCCAAAGAGCATGGGGTGCCAGTAACGTACCTTATTGAGCGGGAAGAAGATTTTGACCCCACATACCGAGGCTTTGCCCGTTTTGAGAGCGTGCCTTATCAAACCAAATTTATCCATGCCTTAGGAGATTTCAAGCGTCAGCCCGAAACCTGCCGGCACTTGGCACGTCGGCTGCGGCAAGACTATCCAGAGTATTATTACAGAATTATTGAGGAGTGTAAAGCCGCAGGTGTAGCATTGGATTGTCGTTATTATGGGCAAGTCTCCCATCCGTCGGTCGGTTCAAAACCGACTGACGGATTAAACGGCTCAGGTGTCAACAGCCCCAAAGAGGCGTATCGTGTATATTATGAGCAAGATGTACGTCAATATCGTAAGGTACAAGAATTGTTTAGCTTGCCTTTACTGCCGTTTCTTACACAAAAACTACAGTTTTCGGAACAGGTGCAATTGGTAGAAAATACTACCCAAGAAGGCACGTTGGAGCAGACGCTTATCGTGCCTGATATTTATACCCTCGCGGAAAAGAGTATTGGATTAGACCCCCTCAATATGGTACTGTTAGATGCGTTTTTAGAAGAACCTATTTCTATTCAAGAAGCGATTGAAAGGGTTGCACCCTATTTTAAGGTCGAAGAAGTAAGTGCCGAAAAAGAGAAATTTCGGCAATTGGTATCAGACCGCATCAAAGAATTGATGTATTGGGGCGCGTTGGTAGTAGAATAAATTTCCCTTATCCAATATTGAGATAGTTATGCCATTTTTACTTTAAACATTTCACAGAACGGGTACTTTAGCCTAACTTTGCAAGTGATAACTTAAAAAGACTTTTATGAAATTCTTTATTGATACCGCAAATCTGAGTGAAATCCGGGAGGCCTATGAGCTGGGCGTGTTGGATGGCGTTACTACCAACCCATCTTTGATGGCAAAAGAGGGAATCACTGGCAAAGCCAACATCATGGCACACTACAAAGCAATTTGTGACATTGTAGATGGAGACGTAAGTGCCGAAGTAATTGCTACTGATTTTCAGGGGATGATCAAAGAGGCGGATGAGTTGATTGAAATTGACGAGAAAATTGTTGTAAAAGTACCGATGATTAAAGATGGAGTAAAAGCCATCAAACATCTCTCAGATCGAGGTATTAAGACCAACTGTACCCTTGTGTTTTCGGCAGGGCAGGCGTTATTGGCGGCCAAAGCGGGGGCTACCTACGTATCGCCTTTCATTGGCCGTTTGGACGATGTGTCTATGGACGGGATGGATTTGATTGAGCAGATTGTGACCATTTATCAAAACTACGGTTATACCACCGAAGTTTTGGCGGCGTCGGTTCGTCATTCTATCCACCTTTTGAAATGTGCTGAATTGGGCGCCGATGTGGTTACGTGCCCATTAAGCGTTATTACCTCATTGCTTAAGCACCCTCTGACCGATATCGGTTTGGAGAAATTCCTGTCTGACTACAAAAAAGGAAATCAATAAAAATAGTTTACAGTTGGCAGTTTGCAATGAAATACTGCAAACTGCTGACTGCTAACTGCCTACTGAACTATGACTGCTTTTTCATCTGAACCGATTATTCAACTTGAACATACCGACATTTATCAAAATGGCAATAAGCTGGTCTTGGCCGATGTAAATTTTGTGATAAATAAAGGCGATTTTGTTTTTTTAATCGGACGAACGGGAAGCGGAAAAAGCTCTCTGCTCAAAACACTCTACGCCGACCTTTGGCTGGAGTCGGGTACGGGAACGGTGGTTGGCTATCAGTTGCAAAAGCTCAAGCAGGCCGATGTGCCTTTTCTTCGGCGTAAAATCGGTATTGTCTTCCAAGATTTTCAATTGTTTTTTGACCGTACGGTGGAAGAAAATCTTGAGTTTGTACTTCGAGCCACTGGCTGGACCGACAAAGCGACCATCAAGAACAGAATTTCGGAAGTGCTGATGCAAGTAGGGTTGGGCACTTTACAAAAGAAAATGCCCCATCAACTTTCGGGCGGCGAGCAGCAGCGGGTTGTGATTGCGCGGGCCATGCTCAACGAGCCTCAGATTCTGTTGGCTGATGAGCCCACTGGAAACCTTGACCCTGAAGTAGGCGAACAAATCATGCAGGTGTTTCAGAGTATTAACACGGCAGGAACTGCCATTTTGATGGCTACTCACAATTATGATTTTCTGAAAAAATACCCTGCGCGCGTCCTAAAGTGCGAAGCCGGGAGCGTAAGCGAGGTGTAATATTAAAAAAATACAAAATTTGTTGCGTTAATTGGGGAAAATCGAATATTCTTCTTACTTTTGCATAAAATAACTGCACCGAGCGCTTCTTAACGTCTCTGCGTCTTTTTCTCCCATGGGGTATTGGAGTCCCCATTTTTGTCTGTTAGAAAATCACGCTTCGAATTATTTGGCACCGGCTCATCGAGATTTCATGAGTGTTCAGTGCATGGGCAATTTTTAAAAATCCTGTTATTGATCGTATCCGCCGATAGGTTGAGTTAAAAACCCGTCGAGGGAAGGTAATTGTTGAAAGGTTTTCGCCGGCTAGAAACCCTTCTATGCCACGTTGTGCTTACCGCTCGAACAATTAACGGGAATACTATTAACCGTTTAACTTGTGCGTAAGCACGCAAAAACAATCAATGGAAGTACTTTTTGATTCATTAGGCCTTTCGGAAGAAATTCTGAAAGCAGTAACAGAAATGGGTTTTACCAAACCCTCACCCATTCAGGCAGAAGCCATCCCGTCCCTTTTGGAAGGCCGTGACGTATTGGGACAAGCCCAAACAGGAACGGGCAAAACCGCCGCTTTCGGTATTCCTGCGCTTGAAAAAGTAGATATCTCCGACAAGCGTACCCAAGTATTAATGTTGTGTCCTACCCGTGAGTTGGCGGTGCAGGTAACCGAAGAGTTACGTCGTATTGCCAAATACAAAAAAGGGTTGAAACTCGAAACCGTTTACGGTGGTGATTCGATTGAACGTCAGATTCGTTCGTTGAAAATAGGTGCCCAGATTGTGGTCGGAACGCCCGGTCGTGTCATGGACCTTATTGAGCGTAAGGCGCTTAAGCTGGACTTTGTAAATTATGTAGTATTAGACGAAGCCGACGAAATGCTCGATATGGGCTTTCGCGAAGATATTGATACCATTCTGGAAAGTGTACCCGATGAGCGCCAAACGGTGTTGTTTTCGGCTACCATGTCGAAGCCCATCATGGGCATCGCTCAAAAATTCCAAGAAGATCCCGTCCAGATTAAAATTACGCGGAAGGAAGTTACCAACGAAAACATTGAGCAAACGTATTTTGAAGTAAAACAACGGGGCAAAATCGAAGTGACTTGCCGGGTATTGGATGCCTACGATTTAAAGCAGGTTATTATTTTCTGTAACACCAAACGTAAAGTAGACGAAGTAACCGAAGAACTTTCTTCCAAAGGATATTCGGTCGAAAGTTTGCACGGCGATTTGCGCCAAACGCAACGGAATCAGGTAATGGCGAAGTTTCGTTCAGGAGCCGCCAATATCTTGGTAGCCACCGACGTAGCCGCTCGCGGTATCGACGTGTCGGGTATTGACGCCGTTATCAACTTTGACTTACCGCTCGACGAAGAATACTACGTGCACCGTATCGGTCGTACTGGCCGTGCTGGCTTAACGGGTAAAGCGCTGACGTTAGTAGCCAAAGATGAAAAATACCGTTTGCGCCAGATTGAGACCTACACTAAAGTGAAAATCGACAAAGGAGTTATTCCAACTTTTGAAGACATCGTAGGTGTACGCAAAGCCCGTTTTATCTCGCAAGTAGAAGAGGCGGTTTCGACTGGCGATTTGGATTTGTACGAAGATATGTTGGGTATGTTGCATCATACTACGGGCTTCACTACGGAGCAGATTGTGGCCGCATTGGTTAAAATCAACATGGGTGTTCAGAAAAGCGAATTTGCCGATAATGATTTGGCATGGGATGCTGACCGTGACCGTCGCCCATCAGAAAGAGGATTTGAAAAACGTGGTCGTTTTGAAGACCGTGGCGGAAGAGGCGAAGAGCGTGGCTCAGGCCGCTTCGGCGACCGTGGCGGAGATAGAGGCGGCGACAGAGGTCCAAAACGCAACGAACCGGGTATGGTTCGTCTGTTTGTAAGCGTAGGTCGCAAAGACCGCGTTCAACCACGCGACATCGTTGGCGCCATCGCTGGCGAGGCGGGTATTCCCGGCCGCGTGATTGGCTCAATTGATATTTTTGATGCGTACTCGTTTGTGGATGTTCCCGAGCGCGATGCTCGTAAAGTGGTGGAAGCCATGAGCGGCAATACCATCAAAGGTAAAATGGTCAATATCGAAGTAGCACGATAACCGCAGGGGCGGTGTTTAGCGCTGCCTTTCAATACTTTGCAGTTCACAATTCACAGTATAAGTACCTTATCTGTTGATTGTGAACTGTTTTTGTATTTAATGAAGATCAAAACTATTTCAGTATAACTTTGGTTGAATAAATGTGTGAAACATTTGCACGCCAATTTACATTCCGCAAGAAAAAGAAACGTTTTTATGATAGAAAGACCCATCACCGACTGGTTGCCCCTGACAAAAAAAGAGGTTGAAAAAAGAGGCTGGGACGAAGTGGATGTTGTGTTGGTTTCGGGGGATGCCTACGTAGACCATCCTGCCTTTGGCACGGCCGTCATTGGTCGTATCATGGAAAGCGAAGGCTTCAAGGTGGCGGTGGTAGCCCAACCCAACTGGAAAGACGATTTACGGGATTTTAAGAAATTCGGCCGACCCAAATACTTTTTCGGCGTCACGGCGGGCTGTATGGATTCGATGGTGAATCATTACACAGCCAACAAACGCCTGCGCTCCAACGACTCGTACACGCCTGGCGGCGAGGCGGGTTTTCGCCCTGACTATGCTACTACGGTCTACTCCAATATATTAAAAGAACTCTATCCCGATGTGCCAGTATTGATTGGAGGGATTGAGGCGTCATTGCGTCGCGTGACGCACTATGACTATTGGAAAGACCAATTGATGCCCACCATTTTGGCCGATTCTAAAGCCGATTTATTGGTGTATGGCATGGGCGAGCAGCCCCTGCGCGAGCTGTTGAAGTTGGTGCGCGAAGGAGTTCCGTTGAATACCATTCGCAACGTAAATCAAATCGCCTATTTGCAAGACTCGGAAGCAGAGTTGCCAAGCGACAAAGGCTGGGAAACGGTTGAGCTAGCGAGCCATGAAGTATGCTTGCAAGATAAAATCAGGTACGCCGCCAACTTCAAGATTGTGGAGGTAGAATCCAATAAATGGCAGGCCAACCGAATCATCCAGAAAGTGGGCAACCAAACGTTGGTCATCAATCCGCCGTTCAAAATCATGGACGAAAAAGAGATTGATGCATCGTTTGACTTGCCTTATACGCGTTTGCCGCATCCCAAGTACAAAACGCGCGGTACGATTCCTGCCTACGAAATGATTAAGTTTTCTATCAACATGCACCGGGGATGTTTTGGCGGGTGTAGTTTCTGCACCATTTCGGCGCATCAAGGAAAATTCATCGCATCGCGGAGCGAGAAGTCAATCATGAAAGAAGTGGAGGAGGTAACAAAACACCCTGAATTTAAGGGTTATATCTCCGATTTGGGTGGGCCGTCGGCCAATATGTACCGTATGAAAGGCAAAGACGAAGCCATTTGCGCGCGTTGTACGAGTCCGAGTTGTATTCACCCCGTGATTTGCTCCAATCTGGATACTTCCCATAAGCCAATTACGGAGTTATATAAAAAAGTAGATGCGCACCCAAAAGTGAAGAAAGCCTTTGTGGGTTCGGGCATTCGTTACGATTTGTTGGTGGATGATTTCAACAAAAACAATAAAGACAACAACCACGACGAATACATGGAGCAACTCATTACGCGCCACGTATCGGGCCGGTTGAAAGTAGCGCCCGAACACACCTCGGACGACACGCTACGCGTAATGCGTAAACCGTCGTTTAAGTATTTTAAGTTGTTTAAGCAGAAATACGACAAGATTTCCGATAAACACAATTTGAACCAACCCCTGATTCCGTATTTCATTTCTTCCCACCCCGGCTGCGAAGAAGCAGATATGGCCAATTTGGCGGCCGAAACCAAGGACCTTGGCTTCCGGCTGGAGCAGGTGCAGGATTTTACGCCCACGCCCATGACCGTGGCGGAGGTGATTTACTATTCGGGCGTTCATCCCTATACGTTGAAGCCCGTTTTTACGGCCAAAACAAAAGAAGAAAAATTGGATCAAAATCGGTATTTCTTCTGGTACAAGCCCGAATTTAGAAGCCTGATTAGAAGCCGATTAAACAAGCTGAAACGCCCCGATTTGGCCGATAGACTTTTGAGTAATCCCAAAAAGCAAGAAACGCGGGTGGAGAAGAAAATGGGTAAAAAGCGGTAAGGGACATTTTTAGGCTTGGCAAGACTGGGCGTCCCCGACTAGGCGTCCCCGACTGGGCGTCCCCGTTTTTAAAACTTGCCAAGCCTTTTTTATTTTTTCTTCAACGAAATTACTTCGCTATACGCCTCATTCAGCGCTTCCACCATTTTGTTCCATTCGGGGAAACTAGATTTTTTTACTAGTAATGTGTTGAGCATCAGTTTAGTACGTGCAATGATTTGGCCATTTTTTTGTTCGTAGCTAAGCGTGAATCCAAAGTCAGGATTGGAAAACGACCTGTTTTCGGGCAAGTAAGAAACTTCATATCCTACGGGAATTGGTAAGATTTCGACGGTTTCTTGCGTATGCGCAAATTCGTGTTTCCAGTCATTTTTACGCGTATCTTCCATGCGTTTGTCCGCCCAAGTACGAGTCAAGTGGGGGTTGATAAACAACTCGCCCGCCGCTTCCTGAACGTAGTCGGGTACCCGGAAAGTGTAGTCAAACTGCACAGGCACATCCCGCTGATTGATGCCCGAAACCGTCCGTTTTTCCAGCGTAGATTTATTGGACCCGCGACTGAGAATATTTTTGTAGTACTCATCCCGTTGCGGCTCCGAACGGTATTGAATCGCCGATTTTACGGATGTTTTCCACAAACCTTCAAACATCAACGTGCCTTTGCCTTTCAGCGTTTTGCCCTCGATGGAAAGAACCATAGAATCCCGTCGGAAATTTTGTGCAGCCGGAACAATAGGCACGGGGACGATTTCATATTTGTCTTCCGAGGTCATAATCATCGCTTCTTTGCCCTGAATGTGCGAAGTAGGTAGGCCAAAATCAATGCGGTCGTCGGTAGCATCCAAAAACTGCCATTTACCATTTCTTTTAACGGCTGCAATCATGTGGTTATCAACACTCATCGAGGGGTTTTCCACATAACGATACGGAATATCCCGCGTTCCGATCCAAACTAGATATGCCGGAACGCCCGCCAAATTGAGCATCGTAGAAGTCAGACTTGCCATGTCTTTACAATCTCCGTAGCGTTTTTGGCAAACGTCGGCCGCTTGGCGGGGAATAAAACCGCCCAATCCTTCTTCAAAAGCAATGTATTTGATGTGGTCTTGCACCCAGTAATAGATTGACTTGATTTTGTCTTCTTCGGTTTTGCCCCGTGTCAGGGAGTCGGTAAGGGCTTGCAAAGGAGCATTAGGTTGTTTGTTGAGGTCTTTGACCAAGCTTTTATAGTAGTTAAACAGCTTTTGCACATTTCCCAATACCTCCGTCGTTTTGCCGTCGATAGTATAACTTTCGATGAATAAAAGCACTTGCGGCACATAATAACGCAGCGAAAGGGATTCGGTTTCGAGCGGCGAGGCTTTCAGGTTTTGGGCTTTCCAAGCGTAGGTTGTTTTGCCGTTTAGGGTGGTTTGTTTAAACGTAATTCCCTTCATATCGCCGTAGGTTTTATAGGAAACTTTAACCGAGGCAGGAAACGTAACTGAAAAATCGCTGTTGATGACGGGTACATAGTTGCCAAACACAAATCCCGAAAGCATGTACGGATTTTTGATGCGCTCACGGTACGATACGGTGCCGATGCCTCCCTGTTTTGCCCCTGGAAACGTAAATTTTTTAACCTGCATATCATCAAAAAATATCCCTCCTCCTGGGCTAGGGCGTTCGGTTTTGAAGTCGGTCACGGGCGTACGTTTAAATCCTGCTTTTTCTGGAACGTACGAAATGGCCTCCAAATCCTTGATTTCCTGAAATGCATCCGAAAAATAAATGCGCTCGTCGGCCCAAACGCTGGCGCGTTCATCCAAAAACACGCGGTCTTCCTGATGCAAAACGTCGATTTGCAAGGCTCCATTCACCAAATCTACCGTTACCTGTTCGGAGCGGTTGAGATACGCCATTTCTTCATTCGGAAACTTAGCCTTCAGTTGGGCTACGTTTACTTTGGGTTGTGCCCAACTAAGGGTAAACGAGAGGAGTATAAAGGTTAGCGTTGCGAGGGTGAAGCGGGTGATTCCAACGGTTTTATGGGGCAAAAACGGGTAAGGCATAACTTAGAAAATGATTTATGTGGCGTATAAATAACGGAAGGTTGCAGGGAAAAGTTTTATTTTGTGAAACGTTGCGGACCAAATGACTTTTTTCTTCTTTTGGAGCATAATACTTAATGGCATTTTATGGAACAACCATCGGATGATTTGATTCTCAATACAAATGAAGCCATTCAAGCGTATCTAAATATGCCTGATTTGCTGCGGGATTTGCTTCTTCAAATAACAAAAGATTTTCAGACGGCACAAATACCCTTATCGTCCGAGTCTTTGGTAAATTGCTCTTTTGAAGGACTGTGTGAAACAATCGTAAGGGCATTGGATGCGCATTTGGGAAAGGGAGGAACGTTGAAAAATGTCTTAAATCGGGTTGATTTAACCGAAAAACAACTAAAAAAACACATTCCTGAGCGTTTGACGTCCAACCTACGCCCTTTGGCAGAGTTGATCATAAAGAGAGAATTACAAAAAGTAGTTATCCGTTACTGGTACCGGCAATCTTCAGAAAAATAAAAAACCGCAGAATGAACTGTTAGTTTTTTAAAGATTTCGTTGAACCTTAGTACCTTTGTAAGTGTTAAGGTGACACTAACTTATGAAGGAAAAGTGATGAGTAACAGTTATGCGTCTTTGGCGCTGGAGTTGACGACTGCCGTTGACGACGAGCGGCCTGTATATATTGCCGGAAATTTTTGTGAATGGTTTCCCGACATTGAGCGATTTAGAATGCAGAAGGTAGAGCCGGGTAAATATAGATTTCAATTTCCGTCTGATTTTTTGTTTGATAAACCACTCGAATATAAATACACTCGTGGAGGATGGGATCAAGTAGAGCTTGATTCTTTTGGAGAAACTCCTCAAAATCGCAGGATTCGTGCAAAAACAAAATCTCAAAAAGATTTTGTACCTCACTGGCGTAAAGATGGGCGGTCTTTTGACCCACTCCTTGTTCCGACTGTAGAAACGGTTGCAGAACAATTTGAAATGCCACAGTTGGGACGTACACGCCGCATACGTATTTTACTTCCCCACGATTATTATACTTCCCAAAAATGTTATCCTGTAGTCTACCTTCAGGACGGTCAAAACCTGTTTGAAGATGGCTCGGTGTATGGAAATTGGGAAATCGATAAAAAGATGGCTATTCTCGCCGCTCAGGGCAAAGAAAGCGTGATTATTGTAGCCATAGACCATGCCGACGAAGACCGATTGCACGAATTTGCGCCCTATGCCAACCCTAAATTTGGGAAGGGCTCTGGAAAAAAATACGCCAATTTTATCGTACGTACGTTAAAACCGTACATTGACAAACACTACCGGACCCGTCCGGAGCGCCAGCATACGGGCGTCGGGGGAAGCTCAATGGGTGGACTGATAAGTATCTATGCGGGTTTGATGTACCCCGAAGTTTTGGGTCGTTTAATGATTTTTTCACCCTCTTTGTGGGTTTCTGAAAAAATATATTTCGACGCTATTGAGTTTTTCAATCCAATGGAAACGAAGATATATGTATACGCAGGAGGTAAAGAAGGGCGGTACATGATTCAAAGCACAGAACGACTTAAAGAGGCCGTAGAGCGACAAGGATGGTCGCCTGAGCGCCTGCAATTAAAACTCTCAGTAGACCCCAAGGGGGAGCATAACGAAACCCGATGGGGAAAAGAATTCCCTAAGGCCATTGAGTGGCTTTTTTTTGAAACCCGCTGATGGAGTGTTTCCAAAATCTAGCATATTCGATTTTTAAGATTTAGCTTCGTGAATGCAAAAAATCGTTATCACTGGAGCATCAGGTTTTTTAGGCGGGCGTTTGTTAAAACACCTTACGCATCGGAAGATGGCGCAAATAGTGGTGGGAACGGGCCGACGTACCGAGCGGATAGCAGAATTTGAGCGAGAGGGGTGTTGTTATGAGGCGGGAGATTTATTAAGCGTTGATTTTTGTGAAACTCTGCTCGCTGAAGCCGATGCGGTTGTGCATTGTGCGGCGTTGTCGGCGCCGTGGGGCAAGCGCGAAGAATTTGTAAAAGCCAACGTCATTGCTACCCAAAACCTATTGAAAGCCGCCCAAAAAACGGGTGTTAAAAAGTTTGTATTCATCTCTACCCCGAGCATCTATTTCAACGCTCGACACCGATTTAATGTTTCGGAAAGCGACCCATTACCTACTAAAATGGTCAATGAATACGCCGCTACCAAATGGGAGGCGGAGCAGGAAGTGTTAAGTCAATATTCTACTTTTTTTCAAACCATTGCCCTGCGTCCGCGTGCCATCATTGGCGCAGAAGATACTGTTATCTTTCCTAGATTATTGAAAGCCTACGAAAGCGGTCGCCTAAAAATCATTGGTAATGGTCAAAATATGGTCGATTTGACCACGGCCCGCAACGTCATTGAGGCCGTGAATTGTGCGTTTAAAGCTCCTGTGGAGGCATTTGGTCAAGCCTATAACATCACGAATGGGGAGCCAGTCAATTTGTGGGAAGAAATCAATTTCTTACTCAAAGAGCTCGGCCTGACGCCCGTAACAAAACGAGTACCTTTGGCAATAGCCGACGCGGCGGCTCGATTGATGGAGCTGAAAGCCCAACTCACCAGAGGCCCTGAACCCACGCTGACGCGGTATGGCATTGGAGTACTGGCTAAATCGCTGACGATGGATATTTCCAAAGCACAAACCTTGTTGAATTATCACCCTGTACAAACCACTCGGGAAGGAATTGTCGAGTTTATTGAATGGTATCGAACCCAACAACCGTAAGTTATCGCCTTTTTGCGTCGGGGTATTGCACCGCCCATGATTGGATTGTGGACCCTAAAAACGGTCGGGGGAAGGCCCTTTTTTATGCTGTTTGGTTGTTGATTGACCACCCACGTCACGGACTTTATGTATTTGATACGGGATATTCTCCCCGATTTCTGGAAGCAACGCGGCATTTTCCCGATAAATTTTACGGCTGGGCTACCCCAGCTTTTATTCAAAAGGAAGAAACGGCAATGGCGCAATTGGCGCAGGCGGGCATTAAACCTTCGGATTTGAGCGGAATGATTATCTCACATTTTCACGCCGACCACGTGGCGGGAATGTTAGATTTTCCGAAAATACCCGTTATCTGTCATTCGGCTGCTATGGAACAAGTGTTGTCGGTGAAGGGGTTTGGAGCTGTCAGACATGGGATTGTAAAGACCCTGATCCCGACTGATTTGAGAGAAAGAGCTCGGGTGATAACGGAGGATTCGGTAGTGGCAGATAAAGCCCTAATGCAAAATCTCGACGGGCCGTCTAGTCTTCAATTTCAGGATTTGTTTGGGGATGGGTCGGTTGAATTGGCGCAGCTCCCGGGACATGCGCGTGGGCAGTTGGGTATCCGTATTCACACGGCTGACCATACGTTATTTTTTGCCACAGATGCCGCGTGGCGCAAGAGTACTCTGGAAGCGGGCATTTTACCAAGCCCTACCGTAAAATTATTTTTTGACGATTGGGCGGCTTATAAAACTACGTTTTCGGCCCTGCGTAACTATCAGCAAGTATTCCCCATGCATCGGCTACTTTTTACGCATTGCCCCGAAACGCTGAATTATATTACGTCATTCCATCCTTGAAAACTTTCGAGCCTTGCTAAGGCTGTTTTGTTGACACCTATGTTTTTCAAACTTCAAATTATTTATTTTTTAGTAAGAATCAAACTGCGCGACTTGTTCAGAAATCGGGCGCAGATAGAACATTTTCAACAACGGCGTTGGCATCGTTTTGCCCGAACTATTCTACCTAAATCAACTTTTTATCGATCCTATTTAAACGTTCCGTTAGACCAAATTCCGCTGATGCATAAGGCGTTGTTTATGGAACATTTTGATGAAATAAACACCGTAGCAATACGCAAAGAAGAAGCAATGAAGATCGCACTTCAGGCCGAAGAAACCCGCGACTTTGCGTCAGAGCTCAACGGTATTACGGTAGGGTTGTCGACGGGAACAAGCGGGAAGCGAGGACTGTTTCTGGCTTCCACTAAAGAGCGGGCGCAGTGGGTGGCGATGGTGCTCCACCGCGTGGTGAAATGGTCAATTTTTAAGCGGCAAAAAGTGGCGTTTTTCCTGCGGGCCAACAGTAATTTGTACAGCTCGGTTCAATCTTCGGTGCTGGCGTTTCACTTCTTTGATATTTTTAGAAAGACCGAAGAACTGGTTGCCGAACTAGACCTCCTAAAGCCCGATATTGTTGCCGCTCAACCTTCTCTTTTACGGTATTTGGCGGAGGCGCAGCAGATTGGGAATCTCAGCATTAGGCCTCAACAAATCATTTCGTTTGCCGAAGTACTGCATGATGACGACCGCACGGTGATTGAGCGTGTATTTGGCGTTAAAATTACCGAAGTGTATCAATGCACCGAAGGTTTTTTGGGGGTGAGTTGTGCGTATGGAACGATGCACCTCAACGAAGATGTAGCCATTTTTGAAAAAAAATACGTGAGCAAACATCGGTTTATTCCCGTCGTAACGGATTTTACGCGTACTTCGCAGCCCATTATTCGGTACGAAATGACGGATGTTCTAGTGGAACGTACTACGCCTTGCCCTTGCGGGTCGGCGATGATGGGCATTGAGCGCATTGAAGGTCGAACGGATGATGTGCTTCTTTTTGAGCAAGACGGAAAAACAATTTCGATATTCTCCGATACCTTAGTGCGAAAAATTGCCCGCGCTACCGATGATTTTAGTCATTACAGCATTAGGCAAGTGACCGAAAACAGGCTCGAAGTTGCGGTAGAAACTGAACCGAAAAGTAAAGCAATCGTCGGCCAGTTAATAGAAACTGCTATTTTGGAGGTGTTGGAAGGACAGGGTATAAAAAATACTGTGGTTGTTTTTACCGAAGAGAAAGTAAGTGAAAAAGGCGCGAAACATCGTCGTGTGGTGCGTACGTTTAAAAAGATTCTATGAAAATTCAGATTCAAGCCATTGAGAAATACCTGCCTGGAGTTGCCATTGAAAGTGCGCAATTGGAGGAACAACTGGGTCTTTCTGCGGGTTGGATTGAAAAAAATGCAGGCGTAAAAACGAGGCACTGGGCGGCGGTCGATGAAACTGTGGCTTCGATGGCGGCTACGGCCTTACAGAAGGCCCTGACTGCTGCGGGCCTTTCTGCCGATACCCTAGATTTTTTGATTTACGCGGGGGCCTCCTACGATTACCCCATTCCGCACAATGCAGGGCGTATCAAAAAAGCGTTGGGGACTACGGCCAAATTTCCTTGTTTTGACGTGGATTCCACGTGCTTGAGTTTTTTGAATGCGCTTGATATTGCACATTTGTATTTCCAACGCCGGGCGGTGCGCACCATTGCTATCGTATCTGCCGAGCTGGCTTCGCGGGCGCTGAATCCCCAAGATCCCAAAACGTATGGATTGTTGGGCGACGCTGCGGTGGCGGTTATTTTGAGCCAAAGCAATGAAGGTTATGAGCCCGTTTGTCCCTACTTTATCAACAATCCTGAAGGTGCTGATTTGGCTTGGATCCCCACGGGTGGAAGCGTAAATCGTGGTATGGCAGCGGATACACCCGAAGAATCATTTTATTTCAGAATGGATGGGAAACGCCTTATTTCGCTCACTTTACAGGAATTGAAGCCGTTTCTAGCCCAATATGAGCAGCTTTCGGGACTGGCCTTGACAGCATACGACTACGTCATTCCGCACCAAACGAGCCGGTTTGGAAACGAGATTTTTGCCAAACAATACCACTTGAATGAGCATCAGTTAATAAATACATTGGCCCATTATGGCAACTGTATTTCGGCTTCTATTCCCTTGGGATTGTGCGATTTGGTCCAACAAAAAAAAGATTTGTCGGACCAAAAAATCCTGCTTATCGGCAGTGCGGCGGGGCTGTCGCTGGGTGCTTTGACGCTTCTGTTTTGAGTTATTTCAACAAAACCCCATCAATCGCTTTCCAGTCGATTTTTGCAACTATCTGACGGGCGATGTCGACGGGTGCCGTAATTGTGACTACTATATTTTCTACCAGTTTGCCGCCTTTTTTAAATTTGGGTTGATAGCGCGTATCCTGTCCATTTTTGAGGAGTTGGGGATTCCATCCACCCAACAAAATAACGGTTTCTTGGCGGCCGATTGCCCCCTGCAAATCGGGCTTGAGGCGTACTTCAAGCGCCACAGGGCTGTTGGGTACTGAAATGGCTTGGGTATTTTCGACAATTCGGGCACTTTCGAGGTGTTGTAGGCGATAGTTGCCAAGGTTCATTTCAACACTCACGGAGTAGGTATCTCTGGCGCGTTGCACAATGGCGTTAGGATTTTCTTTGTACATCGTATCGCGGTGTACGTATAGAGAAGTAGGTACGGTGGGTGCGGCTTTGACGGTATCCAATTCCGCTTTCCGAACCACGGCTAGCTCGCTGTTTTCCATGATGAGGTCGTAACGGTCGGTGCAAAGGTGGGTAAATCCGCCCCATTCTGAGGTTACTTCCAAGTTTCCTATGGAATGTTTTTCGTCAAAAACCCGCCAGCTTCCGTTGGGAGTGACGGTGGTAAATTGGCGTTGAAGTTCTTTGACTACCCGTTCGTAGGCGGCATTTTCAGCGGCGGTAGCGGGACGGCATTGGGCTTGCACGATGATAGAAAGACCCATCAAAAATGCGGTAAGCAAAAATTTCATAGCAGGCATGTTTTTATACGTTCGGTGAGAATAAAAATTCCCGAAAATTAATGTAAAAATATCATGCTATCCCTCTTGGTGTAGAACTATTTCCCCAAAATTGCCGACCGCTCTTTTAAAATAGAAAATGGACCGCAGAATTATCCACGGTCCATACGCTGTTATTCAGATTATAAAACTAAAATTATACTCTTGACAATTTGACTGGATACGTTTGTTTGGCGTTCCATTGGCAGATGTAGATGTTTTCGTCGTTGTCTACGCATACATCGTGGCAGTGCATTAATATACCACCTACTGCAGCGGCATCCTGAACCATCATTTGGAGCTTTCCGTCTCGGTATTCAGGTTTGGTGCCGCCAGGGTTGGAAACTACTTTGTCATTTTTGTCCAAAATAGTGACGAAACCAGAGTTGTTGGTTTGGTTCATGTAGCGCAAACGCGACCAGCAAACGCCCGCAAACAAATGGTCTCCGTGAATCACGGGGCGACAAACAAATGCGCCGGGTAGGAAAATGGTAGATAAATATTTGCCGTCCAACGTGAAACGTTTGAAAGAATTATGCACCCGTGAGGTGATGAGCAACGTGGGGTTTGCTTTATTGCGGTAATCTACTGTGATACCGTGGGCAGTAGCAAATTGGTCGTCGCCGTCGCCAGGGCCGCCGAATTTACGGATAAATTCTCCCTTGGCGCTATATTGTAAAATCCACTGTGAACCATAGCCGTCGGCTACATAAATGTCACCGTTGGGGCCAACCGTAGTTTCGGTAGGCAGGAATTTCTCTTCGGGCTTGTAAGCGCCAACTTTAGACGGGTGCTCAATGGTGAAAATTACTTTTCCGTTAATGTCGGTTTTGGTAACGCGGTTTGAGTTGGGGTCACAGATAAACAAAAACTCTTCGCCGTTGGCATTCCAGAGCGTAAGGCCGTGTCCGCCAGGGTATTCATGCCCCCAACTGTCGAGGAGTTTACCAGAACGGTCGTAGACCAAAATGTTATTTTTGGTTTCGTCTGTTACCATAATAAGCCGCCCCTTGCTGTCCATGACCATTTCATGGCAGTTTTTGACGGGAAACTTCGAGGAGTCTAATTTACCCCAATCAGCATTGATTTTATAGCGGTGTGACCCGTGGCCGATGATGCCGTCGGCTGGTTGGGCGTTCACCGAAGTGATGATGGAGGGTGCCAGCAACGTGGTAGCGGCAGTTTTGACAAAATCGCGACGGGAGGTGGAAAGGTTCATGGTTTAGAATGTGCTTTTTTAGCAAAAAGGTCAGAGACTGCCTTTTTTACTTCTTTATGGATATACGCTTTGTAATGAACGAATTAAAATACAGTCTATATTTTTGGGAATTCCCAGGGGGCACGATAAGTGGGGGTAATGAGGGCATTGGCGGCTTCATTTTTACCGAACGATTGTGCCGCTTCATTCCATTCCAAGCGCGAATTGGTGCGTAATGCGATATTGCCAGCGTGGGCATACAAGGCAACCAGGCGGCCGTTTTCGATGGGGCAATTCGTCTCTTTGCGGGTTCTGATGCATTCTAGCCAGTTTTTTACGTGCTCTTCGTGCGTTTCTTTGCCACTTCGTTTGGGAATTGCGGGTACTTTATATCCTCCCTTGTCAATTTCTGGGAACAACTCCCAACCCCCCCGGTCTATTACGAGCGTGGCGTCATTGCCGACAAAAGCCAACCCGTAGGAGCGTCCGTATGGGCCGTTTTGGGTGCCGGCGGTTTGTTCCCATGAAATGGTATAATCGGGAAGTTGGTACATCACACTCAAGGTGTCAAATGCTTCATGGGCAAAGTCTGGCGAATAAAAATTGCCGCCCGAAGCCGCAACCGACAGCGGCGGCGTTTTGATGTTTTTGGCCCACAGCGCAATGTCCAACAGGTGGGCGCCCCAATCGGTCATGAGACCACCGCCGTAATCCCAGAAAAACCGCCATGAACCGTGGTGTCGGGTTCGGTTGTAGGTGCGCAGCGGTGCAGGCCCCAGCCACTGATTAAAGTCAATATGGGCGGGGACGGGTTCGTCGGGCACGATTCGAGAGCCAATTGCATAGTTGAAATTGGCCCAACTGTGTACTTTTCGCAGCGTGCCGATGCTGCCCGAATGGATAAATTGCATCGCACTTTGCCAATGTTCTCCGCTGCGTTGTTGTTGTCCGACCTGTACCACGCGATTGTAGTGGCGCGCTGCTTTTACCATTACGTTACATTCGCCGATTGAATTGGCCAATGGTTTTTCTACGTACACATCTTTGCCCGCCCGACAAGCTTCAACCATAGGGAGGCAATGCCAATGGTCGGGCGTAGCGATAATGACCGCGTCGATGTCTTTGTTTTCTAACAATTTTCTAAAATCTCCGTACAGCTGGGGCCGCTTTCCCTGCTTACGCATTACTTCATCGGCGCGTTTATTGCCAATGTTGGTATCAATATCACAAATTGCTGCGCATTCCACATTTGGTTGGTTGAGGGCGTGATTCATGATTCCGTTTCCCATATTATTGCAACCGATGACGCCGATAACGATTTTTTCATTGGCCGACTTACGCACATGGTTCTTTGCACGGGTTTCAGGGCTTTGTACAAAGGCGCCCGCCGCTATCGAAAGCTGTGTGCTCTGTTCTAAGAATTTTCTGCGGTTCATTGATTTGAATTATTTTTAACGGTGAAATACAGGAAGAATCAATAGTGGAAAATATCAACCGATTGTGAATTGCAGCTAGATGGAAATACAACCTATCAAGCATTTCAAGCGGATTTTCTACCCAAAGCGATGAGGGTAGAAAGCGATTGTTTTAAACGTTTAAATACGGGGAGAAATACCTGTGTTTTAAAGCAATGTGAGCCAACAGTTTTCGACGAAAAACAAACCATTTTTTAAAAACTACGGTTAGTAAATGAAGGGGCATTCCCTAACTTTGTGCCTTTAGCAATCAGCCGCATGAACGTAGCCGAAAACCAACAAAATACTTCCGAAATAGACTTCGAAACCCTCAATCCGAAGCAGTATATTATCATTAAAGGCGCTCGCGTCAACAACCTTAAAAACATTGATGTTGCCATTCCTCGCAATAAATTGATTGTGGTCACTGGGGTGTCGGGGAGTGGAAAGTCGTCGTTGGCTTTTGATACGCTTTTTGCCGAAGGGCAGCGCATGTACGTCGAAAGTTTGAGTAGCTATGCGCGTCAGTTTTTGGGGCGCATGGAAAAACCCGAAGTAGATTACATCAAAGGTGTGTCGCCAGCGGTAGCCATTGAGCAAAAGGTCAATACCCGAAATCCGCGCTCTACCGTAGGCACCACCACGGAGATTTACGACTACCTCAAGTTGCTTTTTGCGCGGGTGGGGGTTACTTACTCGCCCATTTCGGGGCTACCCGTACGAAAAGATACCGTGACCGACGTGGTTGATTTTATGTTACACCACGAAGAAGGCACGCGTGTGATGGTGTTGGCACCCTTGATTGTGAAGGAAGAGAGAAGCCTAGCCCAAGAATTAAGTATTTTACTTTCAAAAGGATACACAAGGGTCGTTGTCAATCAGGAAACGAAATCTATTGAGGAATTGATAGAAACCAAGGAGTATGCCGCGTTTTCTGCCGCCGATTTTTTTATTCTTATCGATCGGGCTTCGGTCAAACACGACGATGAAGATACGCAGTTTCGATTGTCGGATTCGGTACAGACGGCTTTTTTCGAGGGAGAAGGCCTGTGTATTGTCGACGTGATAGGAGGAGAACGCCGAGCGTTTTCGGATAAATTTGAACTCGACGGAATAAAGTTTGAAGAGCCTACGGTCAATCTTTTCAGCTTCAATAACCCTTATGGGGCTTGCAAACGCTGCGAAGGTTTTGGAAAAGTGTTGGGGTTGGACCCTGATTTGATTATTCCCGACAAAAACCTCTCGGTATTTGAAGGAGCAATTGCCCCTTGGCGAACCGAAAAAATGGCCGAGTGGCTGGCGCCGCTTCTGCGCCATGGCATTCGTTTTGATTTTCCCATTCACCGGGCCTATAAAGACCTTACCCAAGAACAAAAAGACATTCTCTGGGCGGGAAATACGTATTTTGAGGGGCTAACCGCATTTTTTGAACACCTCGAATCTCAAACCCACAAGGTCCAATACCGAGTTATGCTATCCCGTTACCGTGGTCGTACTACTTGTCCAGAATGCCGTGGTTCGCGCTTGCGCAAAGATGCAGGCTATGTAAAGATAGCTGGTGTTTCTATTACTGATTTGGTGTTGTTGCCCATTAGTGAGGTGTTACAGTTTTTTAAGAACCTTTCGTTACCTGATTATCAATTTGGCATTGCCAAGCGTATTTTAATCGAAATAGAAAACCGTTTGGAATACATGGAGCGCGTGGGACTGGGCTACTTAACGCTCAATCGTTTGACAAATTCGCTTTCTGGGGGAGAATTTCAGCGGATAAAATTGGCGACTTCACTGGGCAGCGCCCTGGTTGGCTCGATGTATATTTTGGACGAGCCAAGTATTGGGCTTCACCCGCGCGACACGCGGAAGTTGGTGGGTGTGCTGGAATCTCTGCGGGATATGGGCAACACGGTGATTGTGGTTGAGCACGAAGAAGAAGTAATGCGCGCCGCCGACCAAATCATCGACATTGGTCCCGACGCTGGAAATTTGGGCGGAGAAGTGGTATGGCAGGGAAGTTGGGAGGATATACTGAACCCCATTGAAGGCATTCATTCTCATACCATTAAATTCTTGACGGGTGAAGATAAAATTCCCGTACCTACTTTTCGCCGGAAGGCAACTCATTGGCTTGAACTAACAGGCGCGAGAGAAAATAACTTAAAAGACGTAGACGTAAAATTTCCGCTCGGTACGTTTACGGTGGTGACGGGCGTATCGGGTTCTGGTAAATCAACGCTTGTTCGAAAAATCTTATTTCCAGCTTTGGCCCGCCAAAAGGGAGAATACAACGAAGAAGCAGGAAAATATAGCAATCTGACGGGAAGTTTGGACCGCATTGATAACCTTGAGATGGTAGACCAAAATCCCATTGGCAAGTCGTCGCGCTCCAATCCCGTTACGTATATCAAGGCTTACGATTACATAAGGCAGATGATGAGTGAGGTGCCTTTGGCCAAAGCGCGGGGCTATAAACCCTCTCATTTTTCTTTTAATATCGAAGGAGGCCGCTGCGAAACCTGTCAGGGAGAAGGACAAGTGAAGATTGAAATGCAGTTCATGGCTGATATTTACCTCAAATGCGAAGCTTGCGGCGGAAAACGATTCAAACAGGAAATTTTGGATGTTCGATACCAACGCCCCGATCAAGGCTCGGCCGACATTGCCGATATTCTGGATATGACCATTGATGAAGCCATCCGCTTTTTCAGAGCCGATGAACCCAAACTCGCCGACCGCCTGTTACCGCTTCAGGAAGTGGGCCTCGGTTATGTCAAATTAGGTCAATCGTCCAACACGCTTTCGGGTGGAGAGGCCCAGCGTGTAAAACTGGCTTTCTTTTTGAGCAAATCAAACCCCAATCAAGGACGCTCCCTGTTCATTTTTGATGAACCCACTACGGGTTTGCATTTTCATGATATTCAAAAACTCCTGAAAGCGCTCAACGCATTGGTAAACCAAGGTGATACTGTGATTGTGATTGAGCACAATGTTGAGGTGATTAAATCGGCAGATTGGATTATTGATATGGGCCCCGAAGGTGGCGAAGCGGGAGGCTATGTCACCTTCGAGGGAACACCCGAAGAAATGGTGAAGCTTTCTGACAACTACACTGCGGTGTTTTTGGAAGAAAAAATGAGAACGTAGGCCTATTTGACAAAAATCTGCAAAGTAGTGCCTTCGTAGACTCCTAAGTTGGCATCTCTCACTTGCTCCATTACGGGGCGCAGAGCGCAGGTGGCTTCATCGATGCAGTCATCACACTTGACATAAAAATGAAGCGATACACAGGGGGTTGGTGCAATAGGGCCGTCAATTACCCTGATGACCTGGGCGAAATTGACTCTTGCAGGTTCCACGCGTAATAAATACCCGCCACCTTTTCCTTTTTGGCTGGACAGAATCCCGTGGTTACGCAACTCTAAAAGAATAGCTTCCAAGAATTTTTTTGGGATATTTTCACGTTCAGCAATGTGCGAAATGAGAACGGGGCCTTTTCCGAATTCTTCGGTCAGCACTTTGAGCGCTTTAAGGGCATATTTTGCTTTCTTTGAGATCATATCACTATTACACTATTGAGTAAAAGGTTATTAAGAGAGAGGCATAAACAAATTTACTCGATTAATTTAATATATTATATACGTAATGCTAATTTTTTAAAAAACTACCCCGCCTTGTCTATCAATTTGCTTACGATTTTAGAGCCTATCTTTAAAGCTTTCATATCCAAAGGTTTTTACTAACCTAAAACGCTCATTGGCCTGCCAAATACCAATGGAAGGCAGATTGACACCGTTGAAGGTGGTAGTTTTCACCATTGTGTAGTGAATCATGTCATCAAAGATTAACGTATCTCCGATTTTTAAAGGTTCGTCAAACGAATAATCGCCCATAAAGTCGCCCGCGAGGCAGGTCATCCCGCCGAGTCGGTAAGTTGGTTTGTCGGCTACGGGTTCGTGATAAGCCCCCAATATGCGTGGTTTGTAGGGCATTTCGAGGGTATCGGGCATGTGGGCGGCAAAAGAAGTATTTAAGATAGCGACCTCTATTCCCTGACTTTCCACTATATCCAATACAGTGGATACCAAATATCCAGTTCGCCACGCAATGGCTGAACCAGGCTCTAAAATGACATCTAGATTGTATTTTTTCTTTATTGCTTTTACGAGTGAAATAAGTTTAGGTATATCGTAGCCCTCGCGGGTCATAAGGTGTCCACCACCCATGTTGAGCCACTTGGCTTGGTGGAGCAAGTCACCAAAGCGACTTTCGAGGGCTTCGAGGGTACGCTCTAGGACGTCGGAGCCATTTTCACAAAGTGTATGAAAGTGAATCCCTTCGATTCCTTCGGGTAGTGTATCACCAAAATGACTGCGTGTTACCCCCAAGCGAGACCCCGGAACGCAGGGGTTGTACATGTCGGTTTCAACTTCAGAATACTGAGGGTTTACGCGGATTCCGCACGAAACAGTTTTTTCGGGGTGAGTTTGATTATAGTCGCTGACGCGTTGTTTAAACCGCTCCCACTGAGATAATGAATTGAAGGTGAGGTGGCTACTTCGTTCCAATACTTCCTCAAACTCTTCATCCTGGTACGCGGGGATGTAAGTGTGCGCCCGATAGCCTAAATATTCATTGATAAGCTTTATTTCATTTAGTGAACTTGCGGTGGCCCCTGGCAGATACTCGCCCACAATGGGGAATGCGCTATACATAGAAAAGCCTTTCAATGCCAATATAATTTGGCAGCCAGCCTCATCCATCACCTGACGGATAAGTTGGAGGTTTTGGCGTAGAAGACGTTCTTCCAAAACAAAACAAGGCGATGGAATTTGTGCAAAGTCAATAGGCATGATTGTAAATAATAAATGAGGGTGCAAAGGTAAGTAAATCGTGAAGGAAACATTTAATTGAGGGACTTCGTTTGTTAATTCAGTTATATTCTGGCTGATTTTACGTTAATTTAGAATCTAACAATCGTTTTGTTGTCAATGAAGATAGGATTAGTATTGTCGGGAGGAGGTGCCCGAGGAATCATGCACCTTGGAGTAATAAAAGCATTACAAGAACGAAAAGTGGACATTGCCGCTATTTCGGGCACGAGCGCGGGGGCCATCGTAGGGGCGCTTGTCGCGCACGGGTATAGCCCAGATGAAGTGCTTAGTAAGTTGCTTACAATCAACTTTTTGAAATACTTACGTCCTTCGTTTAACGGCCCTGGCCTGTTGAGAATGGACAAAGCAGAAGAACTTTATCGGGAGTTACTGCCCCATAATTCATTTGAAAAATTAAAAATTCCTCTTACTGTTACGGCCACCGACATTGAAGCAGGCGAAATTGTGTATTTTCAATCGGGGGAGTTAATTCGCCCGCTGATGGCATCAAGTTGTTTGCCGGGTATTTTTGAACCCATTCGCCACAATAAGCGGCTGTTTGTGGATGGTGCCGTTTTGAATAATCTACCCATCGAACCGCTCTTAAAAGATGAAGTCGAATTCTTAATTGGGGTCAATTGTAACCCGCCTCTTCCCGATAAGCCAATCCGCTCAATGCGGACCGTCATTGAGCGAAGCTTATTACTGGCTGTTCGTAATAAAACACAAGAGCGCACCCTACAGTGTCAATTGTTGTTTGAGCCAAAAGAAGTAGGGAAGTACGACATATTTGATATTCGGAAAGCCCGCGAAATTTTTCTGGTTGGTTATCATTCCGTCACCAAATCTCCCGACAAACTGCGGATGCTAGAAGATTACTCTAATTTGCCAAAACAATAAATGCTGTTTTATAACTCACTAAAATAGACGAACTCCTATTTTTTTTAGACAAACTCCTTCATATAGGGCTATTTTTTTTTGCATTTAAATTGATTTTTTACAAGGTTTTTATTGTACTTTTTAAAGAATTTTTTAAAAGAAACAACTTCCTATTTGACTTTTAGGGACAATAATTAAAACCCTAAAATGACCCTAATTCCTTAGAAATTTTGCTCAAAAAGGCCTTTTTTGACAATATTATCTATTGTAAGTACAAGTAATTTCATTCTTTTTTTTTGAAAAATGCCTCATTCACCCAATAAGGTCTCTATTTGAATTGTTATATTCTTTATTTTACTTTACATTCAGAAATTTTCTTAACCTAACTAAACAAGTACCCTATGAATCGTAACTCTATCTCTTACTTCCCCAAATTTTCTATCCCTCTGATCTAGGATAGGAATAGGCAAAATTTTCAAAACTGTTTTCGGCTAAACAAATTTGTTTTGCTCAGTTTTTCTATTGCCTTCACTTTAGCGCTTCAGCGATTTTTTTCCATACATGTTTCACTTTAATCAAACCAAACTAAATTACCCTTATGAGGAAATTTTTATTTATCAACTTTCTGCTTGTGTGCATGGTTTGGGCTACTGGGGTAGCTCAAGACCGTAAAATCACCGGGAAAGTGACCTCGGCAGAGGATGGAACCCCCCTGCCAGGCGTATCGGTCGTGGTAAAAGGTACATCTAAAGGTGTGAATACCGATGCCGCAGGAAGCTATTCAATTGACGCTCCGACTAATGCCACTTTGGTATTTAGTTTTGTGGGTACTGTTTCTCAAGAGATTAATATTGGTAATCGTACGTCAATAAACTTAGCGTTGGCGGCAGATACCAAGCAGTTGTCAGAAGTTGTAGTGACGGCCGTGGGGATTCAGCGCGACAAGAAAGCGCTGGCATTTGCGGTTTCAAACGTAAAAGGTGCTGATCTTCAGCAGCGTTCGGAGCCAGATCCATTGCGTGCGTTGAGTGGAAAAGTACCGGGTGTTAACATCACTGCGGGTAACGGTGCTCCGGGTGCAGGTACGCGTATCACAATTCGTGGTAACAACTCTTTTACTGGAAACAACCAACCACTTTTCGTTGTGGATGGTATTCCGTTTGACAACGGAGTAAATAATACGCAGGGCTATAACCAAAACACGGTTACTTCAAACCGTGCGTATGACATTGACCCTAACAACATTGAGTCAATGACAGTATTGAAAGGTGCGGCGGCATCGGCTTTGTACGGTTCACGTGCGGCCAACGGCGTAATCGTGATCACGACCAAAGCGGGCAGCAAATCGGCACGTAAAGGGTTGGAGATAACGTATAACTCTTCTTATTCTTCTGAAAAAGTATCTTCTCTGCCTGAGTATCAGGATAGCTACTCACAAGGCTCTAACCAAACTTACAATGGTGGGTTTATTGGAAACTGGGGTACGGCGATGCCTGCTGCCGTGGATCGTATCAATGCCGCACTTGGGTTTGAGCGTTATTCAAAAATCATTGACCCCGACTATCCGGCAGGAACTATTCCTCATCCATTGGTAGATGCTACGGTGCCTTTTGGCGCTGCTCGTTACCAAGCGGCCTTCCCTGAATTATTACAACCCAATGGTCGTGGTATTGCTGTTCCTTTACAGGGGTATGATATAGTCGGTGGCTTTTTCCGTACAGGTCACGTTATTGAAAATGGGATTCAGATCAACTCAACGGGCGATAAAACCTCGTTGAATGCCTCAGTATCGCGCACTAAGAATGACGGTATCGTTCCTAATTCATCTACAGAGCGTACTACTTTGAGTTTTGGTGGAAATGCCACTTTAGCCAACAATGTAAGCGTAAGTGGTAGCGTGGCTTATACCCGTACCAACCAAACAAGTCCGCAGTCGGGTGCTGGTTATTATGCTGACTACGGCGGCTTGGCTTCAGCAGGTTCTATTTACAGTCGTTTGTTTTATTTGCCACGTAATTATGATTTGAACGGCTATCCTTTTGAAAATCCGGTAGATGGTTCAAACGTATTTTATCGTGCATTAGATAACCCTCTTTGGACCGCTAAATATAACTTGTACAACTCAAGTGTAAACCGTGTGTACGGTAATATGGCCTTGACGTACGATGTTACTCCTTGGTTGAACCTGACCGCTCGTGGAGGTTTGAATACTTACACTGAAAACCGTAAGAATACAATCCGCCCAGGAGGTACTTTCCAGCCTTTGGGCTCTGTATTAAGTCAAAGCTTGACCAACACCGAGGTGGACTTTACATTTTTGGCTACTGCACAGCATGATTTTACGGATAAATTCAACGCCAAGCTGTTGGTAGGTTTCAACCCCAACGAGCGTACTTACTCTGAAGCGGGTATCGCTGGTGATCCAGTCATTGATGCCAACGTATTAAATATTTCTGGTACACTCAATCAGAATGCTTACGATTTTCAACGTAAACGTCGTTTGTATGGTATTTTCAGTGAATTGTCGTTGGGATATGGTAACTATCTCTTTTTGACGGCCTCAGCTCGTCAAGATCGTTCGTCTACTTTGCCTGCCGCCAACAATACCTATTTGTATCCTGCTATATCGACTTCTTTCATCTTTACGGATGTATTGGGATTGCCTAAAAATATCATCAACTTCGGTAAAATCAGAGCCAACTACGCAACTGTAGGTAAAGATGCTGATCCTTACCAAGTAAATACAGCGTACAACTTAGGTCGTACTTTCTACAATGCCACGGCTATTTCAACGGCCAGCTTACCAAGTCAGTTGAACAATGCTGCATTGAAACCTGAGTTTACAACAGAAGTCGAATTAGGAACAGAATTACAATTCCTCAACAACCGCATCGGTCTTGACTTGGCGTATTTTAACCGTAATTCTACTGATTTGATCGTAACACGTCAATTGCCAAATACTACCGGTTTCAATACTGAAATCACCAATGCGGGTAAAATCTCCAACAAAGGTTGGGAATTGGGCTTAACACTTGTTCCCGTGAAATTGCGCAATGGATTTACCTGGACTTCTTTTGTGGCTTATACGCGTATTCGTTCCAAAGTGGAAGATGCAGGCCCTGGCGGTGAAATCTTTATTGGTGGTACTGGTCTCTCTGCCTTGGGTACTATTTTCCGTAATGGATTACCTTATGGGCAAATATATGGCTCAGTAAACGCCCGCGATGAAAGCGGTAACTTGTTGATCAACCCAAATACAGGTTTGCCAATTCGTGCGGCAGGTGCTACGATTATCGGAGACCCTAACACCAAATATACGGTGGGTTGGACAAACACTGTTTCTTTCAAAGGGTTCAATTTGAACGTTTTGGTGGATTACAAAGCCGGAGGTAGCCTGTTCTCTTCTACTGCTGCTTCTTTGATATTACGCGGTCAGTTGAAATCTTCAGAAGATCGCGAAGGAATGCGCGTAATCCCAGGTGTATTGGGAGATCCACAAACGTACAAGCCGTTGTTGGGTGATGATGGCAAGCCGATCAAAAATACGATTGCGATGTCTGCGTTCCAGTACCACTTTACCGATGGCTACGGAGCATATGGCGCGGATGAGGTCAATATTTATGATGCTACCGTTATTCGTATCCGTGAGGTTTCATTGGGTTATGAAGTTCCTAAAACGTTCCTGAAAAAATATGCGAGAGTATTCGGTGGACTCCGTGTGTCAGCTTCAGGACGTAACTTGTGGTTCTATGCACCAAACATGTTACCGGGCTTGAACTTTGACCCTGAGATCTTATCTAACTTCTCGGATTCAAACATTCAGGGATTTGATTTGGGTGCTTCACCTTCAACGCGTCGTTTTGGTATCAACTTAACGGCAACGTTCTAATTTTAAGTACTGAGTACAGAGTAATGAGGAAAAATCTCACACTACTCTATACTTATTACTATCATTAAATCACTCAAAAGATACACACAGATGAATTATAAAAATAAAATTAAAACACTGGCATTGGGAGGACTTATCGCGATTGTGAGTTCTTGCCAATTGACAGAATTGGACATCAATACCGACCCCAACCGCCCGGCTACGGGTTCGTTAGCGCTATTGTTGCCAGTGGCAGAAAATGCAGCAATCAATGCTCATACGGCGATCAACAATGATGCCATGGGCTTTGCGGGGTTGAGCACAGTTTCAGATTCCTACAATTTGAGTAACACCTCTTATCAGGGTACTTGGAATGCACGTTTTCGTGAACTTCAGATTATTGAAGAAATGTTAAAATCATCGGCAGATGGTAAAAACCCCCGTTACCGTGGTATTGCCCTAACGTTAAAAGCGTTTTCCGTAGGGCACATGGTAGATATGTTTGGAGATATTCCTTATAGCGAAGCATGGAAAGGAAATGCGGCGGAGCCAAACAAAACGCCTAAGTTTGACAAAGATTCAGAGATTTATGAGGACTTGCTCAAATTGTGTGACCAAGCGGTTGCTGAATTAGCTAAGCCACAACCCGTAGCAGTACAAAATGACTACATTGGCGGCGGTAATGCCGCTACTTGGACGCGAATTGCCAAAACCGTAAAACTACGTCTTTTGCTTACCTCTCGTAAGGGCCGGGCCAATGGTAATGCTGAACTGAAAGCCGCATTTGAGGCGGGTGGTTTTATTTCTACGCCTGCCCAAAACTGGTCTTACTTATATTCTAAGCAAATATCACCTCAACGTAATACACACCCTTGGTATAGTACGTATGCAGGTCTTGGTGATCCGAACTACATCAACCACCAATTGATGGGTGAAATGATCTTGAATAAAGACCCTCGTTTGCCGTTCTATTTCTACCGTCAAACAAGCCGTGTTTTAGATCAAAATAACCCAACCGACCGTGGTACGACTCCTTTTGGCGGCTCTTACTTGCCATTGCGGGCAACCTTCCTTGAGGATTATAAGAAAGCCTTTGGATTTACGGGAGATTTGCCTGCTTCTGAAATAGCTTTTATCGCCGGCTACTTTGGTCGTGACCGGGGAGATGTATCAGGTGCTGCGGCCGATGGGCCATTGCGGACTACGCCGGGTTGTTATCCTGCGGGTGGGGTTTACTCTGATAAAAGTGTCCCTGCGGTAGCTTTGACTGGACAGGCAGCCCTCAATACGGGTGGTGATGGCCAATGGCCTGTCATCCATAGCTGGAATACCAAGTACTATCAAATTGAGGCTATCTTAGACAATACCGGTGTGACGGGCGATGCAAAAGCATTGTTTAAAGCTGCTATGGAAGAGCAAATTGCGGTTGTGGTAGCTCAAGGTTTGAAGTCAGACCCAACGCGTGCCAAAGCTCCTGCAGCGGCTGATATTGCTGCGTATGTAAATGAGTGGTTGAAACTATATGATGCAGCTGCCTCAAACTCTGCTAAATTGAACGTGGTGGCCAAGCAATTATGGTTCTGCTCATGGGGACAGGGTATGGATATTTGGAATTTCCAGCGTCGTACAGGTTTCCCAATCCAAAGCCAATTCAGACAGTTTTCGGTGGGTATTATGGCTCCAATCTCTAAGCCACCACGCCAATACGCGTTGCGTTTGCCTTACCCGCAATCGGAAGGTGCACTGAACCCTGCCAATGCTCAGAAATACATCAATGACATCATCTTTGACCGTGATCCTATTTTCTGGGATAAAGTGAAAGTGAAGTGGGAGTTTTAAGAAAGTGACAAACTTTAAATGGAGAATGTTGCAATAGGTTTGACATTCTCCGTTTCACAAAACTTAAAAATAATAAAAATGAAAAAAACACTTATATATTCATTATCACTGGCGGTTTTTCTTTTGGTAGGATGCCGCGATGAGTCGCTGAACCCTAACAAACCTTGGGAACCGGGTGTGCACGGTTGGGGCGTGTTTGACGGAGTAGCAGAAACAGGGAAAGCCAATATTGCAGCAAATGCTAAAAATTTCCCGCTTACTGGTCAGGATGCCGCAAAAATTGACTTCAAAATTCGTTGGGTGTCTCTCGATAACCAATTGTCTGTCAACAAGGTTGTGATTAAAATTGAGATGCGTGAGTCTTACACAGATCCCGACGGTAACCCTAAGGTTGCTTCCTTGGGCGTAAAAACAGTAAAAACAATCGATGCCCCTGCTGGCAACCGTCAGTGGAATTCGTTTAGCATTACCCCTGCTGAAGTGTATAATCTGTTTAAAGATGCCACAGTGAAGTATGACAAAGTAAAGGATGTAAAAGTGTTTGAAAATCCGGATCGTCCTCGTCCTGCGGGAGCACGTTTGCAGGGAGCCAAAACGGGTGCGGCCGCTGATGCTTTCGTCGTAACTTGGGAATTGACTACTTCTACTGGGCTCGTGTTTAAAGTATGGAACGAAGACAGTATCTGTTTGGACCCTACTCCAGTGTCGCAAGCTAATGCAAACTGCCGTTTGAACTTCACGGTAAGATAATCTTTCGTTTTCTCGCCTAAAAAATAGCAGATTCCTCGGAGTCTGCTATTTTTGTTTGGGATTAATTGGTTTGAAATCAATGAAAAAAATACTCTTCATGTTGGGGATAAGCGCATCGGTTTTGGCACAGACTCCAATAACCTACTACGAGCATATCCAGCCCATTATTGCTAAAAACTGTGCGGTATGCCATTCCCCAGGGGGAGTCGGCCCTTTTCATTTATTGACGTACGAAGATGTTGCCAAACGGTCAAAGTTTGTGGCTAAAGTAACCCAAATGAGGTATATGCCGCCTTTCCCAGCCGATAAGAGCTTTCAGCACTATGCCAACGAACGAGGCTTGAAAGAGGAAGAAATTGAACTCATTCAGCAATGGGTAATGCAAGGAAGCGTGGAAGGGCAAAAAGCAAAAAGTAAAAGGGTTTTAGATGCTTTCAGCATGGCAAACGACATAAATAAAAGAGTGCCTGATTTGACCCTAAAAATGCAAAATGCGTTTACCGTACCGAACACGGGCGTTGAAGAATTTCGGTATTTCCACGTACCTACGGGTCTCAAAGAAGACGTGATGGTGGAAGCCATTGAGTTTTTGCCTGGAAATCGGAAAGTAGTGCACCACAGTCGCGTGATGGTGGACACCACGGGCCGCATGGCAGGCTTGGAAGGAATGCAGGGCGCAGACCCTAGGTTAGCCGAATTTCAACGTATTCCGATGGCGGATGAGTTTTTGTATGGTTGGGTGCCAGGCAATGATAAAATTCAGTTTCCCCAAGGTGTAGCCAAGAAAATGAGTGCCAACTCTAATCTGATTATGTATTTGCATTATTCTCCTTCCGCTACTACTCAAACTGACCAATCGGAGATTCACCTCTATTTTGCCAAAAAGCCCGTAGAACGCGAAGTCAAATCGTTGATTCTTCACGAACAGCACATTACTAATCCACCGTTTTTGATTAAAGCCAACGAAAAATCTACTTTTTACATAAGCACCAAGCCTCTGACCGAAGATATATCGGCCATTTCAATTTTGCCGCACATGCACTTTCTTGGCAAAACCTTCAAAGCTTTTGCCATTACGCCAGAGGGCGACTTAGTGCCGTTTATTAAGATTGATAACTGGGATTTTAACTGGCAAATGACTTATCAATTTAAAACCCTTTTGCGCGTTCCCAAAGGCTCGGTTATCTTGGCCGAAGCCTCCTATGACAACACGGAAGAAAATCCGCTCAATCCTTTTAAGCCCGCTCGTGATGTAACCTTTGGGTGGAATACCACCTCCGAAATGATGGAAATGGTGATTTATTACGTTTCATATCAGCCTGGGGATGAAAAAGTTAAGCAGTAAAAAAATCGTTATGAGTACAAAATTGCCCGGTCAACTTTAGCTGGTAATGGCCCTACTGTGCTAATCTTCAAGGCCGCGATATTGGCGCCCGCCTGCGCACATTCTGCGGGTGATTTTTCATCCAACCACGCCGTCAGAAAGCCAGACCAGTAAGAATCTCCAGCACCCGTAGCGTCTTTTACTTCAATAGGCTTTCCTGCAATTTCGACGTAGTTTTTTCCATAATTAGACGAAACAATACTGCCCTTGCCGCCCAATGTTAAACACACTAATTGTGCGCCCATTTCGTGGAATTTTGCAATGATGGCATCGTTGGAAAGAGCTTGTCCGAAGATGCGCTCGGCATCATCTGCGCTGAGTTTTACGAAAGCCCCGTTTTGGCAATAGTCCTGAATTATCCTCTGTGCTTGCGCGCGGTCGGGCCAAATGGAAGGTGCATAATTGGCGTCTAAACTCACAATACACCCAGCGGCTTGTGCGCGTGCGGCGGCGGTTACAATGACACTTTGGGCGGGTTCTTGACTCAATGCGAAACAGGTAGTATGAAAAAATGAGGCATTATGAAGTAAATCATCTGGAATATACGCGGCTTGAATCATGCGGTCGGCCGTGCGATAAGCGATAAAATCGGGGGTACCTTTGGTGCGCGATACCAGTACAATGCTGGTGGGCGCGTGAGCATCACGGCCAATATAAGCGGTATCAACGCCAGTTTCGGCTACTTTTTCTACGAGGTACGTTCCCACATTATCACTGCCAACGCAAGCGACTAGGGCCGTTGGGTTTCCCAAACGAGCCATATTGGCTGCAAGGTTGGCGGGGCTGCCACCTTGAAAACGTTTGAAGATTTCGGTATCTGCGAGATTTTCCGTAAATTCAGTTCCGATTAAGTCCGCAAGGAGTTCCCCCACCGACACTAAGGCGTATTTTCGAGTCATCATAGGTTTTAGGAAATAGACTGCAATTTAGGAATGGTTTGCAGATTTGCAAAAGAGAAATTTGGCACAAAATTTGATTTCAAATCTTGTATGACAGATAAGCGTTTGTTTATTTTGCAAACACCTGTTTAGAAATTAATAAGCCTCCATAGCTGAGTTGCGGTTCGACGTTTCGATAGAGTGGGGCATTGGTGATGTGTAGGTTATATAATAATTAATAAGCCTCCATAGCTGAGTTGCGGTTCGACGTTTCGATAGAGCGGGGCATTGGTGATGTGTAGGTGGTATAATAATAAGCCTCCATAGCTGAGTTGCGGTTCGACGTTTCGATAGAGCGGAGCATTGGTGATGTGTAGGTGGTATAATAATAAGCCTCCATAGCTGAGTTGCGGTTCGACGTTTCGATAGAGCGGGGCATTGGTGATGTGTAGGTGGTATAATAATAAGCCTCCATAGCTGAGTTGCGGTTCGACGTTTCGATAGAGCGGGGCATTGGTGATGTGTAGGTGGTATAATAATAAGCCTCCATAGCTCAGTTGGTAGAGCGGCGCATTCGTAATGCGTAGGTCGCAGGTTCAAGTCCTGTTGGAGGCTCAAACTAATGAAAGAATCTCCTGCTTACGGAGATTCTTTCATTATAGGGTATTTCGTTATTGGTTTTGCGGCTATATCCTCCGCTCCGGCGTTTTAAAATCAAGCAACAACTCATTGGGCAATACGACTTTGGGCTCCGAGATTCGAACAAGCTGTCCAAACGCGTCTTGTTTCATCTTGGTGTCGCCTTTGTCAAAACAGCGATAAGAGTCGTAGTTGACGTAAGCCGTATTGGTAGGCTCGTACAAAAAACCGCCCTTGGGTAAGTAATGACTATCCAATTCGGGCACGTACACCACGGTGAGGGTGATGCTGTCCTGATACTTTGGATAGAATGTCCACGTTAACTTCATTCAAAAATAGGTTGCGTTTTGTTTCGTAAAGTCTCCCTTTATTTTTACAAAGTACCAGAATTTTCAGAATAAAGCAATAACGCGGAGGCGTTACCAGCGAACCGACTTGAATTTCCAACCGGGAACCTTTTTTTGCATTTCGGGCTCATCGTCACGTTTGGTGAGGCCGCAAGCGAGATAATTTTGGTGGAGTTTTGCCAACGCTTCGCGGTCAAGCTCTACCCCCAAGCCAGGTCCTTGCGGCACGAGTACGGCGCCGTCTTCAAACTTGAAGCGTCCGCCCACGATGATTTCATCCGATTGCCAAGGGTAGTGTGTATCTAAAGCATACGTCATTTTTGGCAGTGCGGCCCCCAGATGTACCATGGCCGCCAGCGAAATGCCCAAGTGGCTGTTGGAGTGCATCGACAACCCTCGCCCAAAGGTCTCGCAAATGCCCGAGAGGGTCATGGAGGCGCGCAGGCCGCCCCAAAAATGGTGGTCGCTCAAAATAATATCTTCCGAGCCGATGGCGACACTGTTGGGAATATCCTCAAACGAGGTGGTACACATGTTGGTAGCAAGGGGCGTTTTGAGGGCTTTGCGCACCTTCGCCATGTTTTCTTGTCCGCGCGTGGGGTCTTCCAAATATTCGAGAATCGGCTCCATTTCTTTCCCGTATTTGATGGCCGTTTCTACGGTCCAAAGGGCATTAGGGTCAACGCGGAGTGGCACATTCGGTCCAAAAGCTTCGTACAGAGCAAACATAGCATCTACCTCCTGACGCGGCTCAAACACACCGCCTTTGAGTTTAATGGATTGAAATCCAAACTCCTTGCACATGGCTTGCGCTTGGGCTACAATTTCCGATGGATTCAATGCACTTGCCTGGCGGGCGGCGGCCCATCCAGTCGCGTTGGGGTCGATGTCAAATGCTAATTCTCCGCCCGCACCTTCGTATTTATAAAAAAGATAGGCGGAAAAAGGCACGCGGTCGCGCATTTTTCCGCCCAATAAATCCACAATCGGGCGCCCCGTTACTTTACCGATGATGTCCATGCAGGCCACTTCTACAGCGCTGAAAATATGAACCAATTTGCGTTGATCCCAGGGTGTTTCTCCGCGTTGGGCCGAAGTGTCGGTACCAAAACGCTCCACCAAGACGTGTCTGATTTCGTTCAATTGAAATACATCCCGACCGATGAGCAACGCTTTGGCTTCTTCCAAAGCCGCATCAATATCTTTATTCCCCGGTATTTCGCTGATGCCCGAAATATTATCGTCGGTAATCACTTCCATGATGGTACGCAGCGCATAAGGAGCGTGCAACCCCGCCGCATTGAGCAGGGGCGGGTCAACGACGGCAATGGGGGTGATGGTGATTTCTTTGATGCGGGGGCCAGATTTGTAATGCATACGTGTTGAAAATTGGTGGTTAGTGGCCGGTATTTAACAGTTCATTGCAGGTATCCGCACTGCAACCACAAAAGAATGTTTTTTACCACAAAGAACATAAAAGTTGAAACACAAAGAAAATCACAAAGGTCGTTTTTAGTGTTCTTTGTGACAATCTTTGCGAACTTTGTGGTAAAATATAAACAACAGCCTATACTTCTTCAGAAACGGTTTGCAGTAGTCCTTTAATGTAGCCGTAGCAAAATGAAAAAGCCTGTAGACTAGCGGCGGGGTCGTGGTGGTGCGGCACGTGGTCGGGCATGACCATGCCGGCATAACCCACATCCCGTAAGGCTCTGACTACCTGTGCGAAGTTCATTTCGCCATTATCGGGGTACACTTCCTGAAAGTTATTAAAATTGCCTTTGATGTTTCGCAAATGGACGTTGAAAATCTGGTTTCGTTCGCCTACCCATTTGATGATAGGGTAAATTTCATTTTTTGGGTCTTTCAGACCTTCGGCAATGGAGCCGATGCAAAAATTGAACCCATGGTATTCGCTGTCGTAAAGTTTGGCAAAACGTTGAATTCCTTTAAAAACATCGGGGCTGTTCCAGCGCATCACGCCCCGGTAAGCGGCAGGTACTGGTGGGTCGGCGATGTGGTTGGCTAATTTAACTTTATACTCCTTGGCTACGGGCAGAATACGGTCGAGTAGGTAAGTGATTCGCTCAAATATCTGATCGATAGAAACATCCCCAGCCACTGTCTTGGGGTCATTTCTTTTCAACGCTTCTTCATAATTCCACACGCTGTATTCGGCATTGCCGCGTTTGGGGTCGGTGTATTTTCCAGTGCGTAGCACGGGCAGAATGGTGGTGTTATAATTCAATACCTTTATACCCGTTTTGCCCGCTACCTGAATCATTTGTTGAAGGTATTCGATTTCACGGTCGCGCTCAGGGCTTTTGCCGAGCATTATATTCGGGTAAGCTACTTTATCAATTCCTGCCGAGGTCAGCGGATAGTGGTAAGCATCTAAGCTGATGCCGTACTTTTCGCAAGCATCTCTTTTTGCCAATGAATCTTCCAAGTCCCATCCCTTGCCCGGAATGATTTTAGGGGAGCCTCCGTCGATGTTAAAAACCCCGTGGCGGGCTTTAAATTCGAGGTTTTCAACGCTCGTGCCGCCCGATTGGCACCCTACTTTCATGAGTACTTTTTTGGGTGGAGTAGGGGGAGTGGCGGCCTTGGCGTGATCAGGGCCGAAAATGGCCGCTCCCACGGAGCCTGCCGTCAGGGCTTTTAGGAAATGGGTACGTTTCATCGTAGTAAGTGGCAAGCCACGGTTAAAGGTTACAGTTGGATAAAGGGCGTTGAAAGATTATTTTTCTAGTAGCAATAACAGCGAGCTGTGGTCGAGTTCGCCGTTTCCCTGCGCTACGGCGGCTTCCATTTGGGCCGCTACCAACGCCGTGCCTTTGAGGGGCACCGAAAATTCTTCGCCCGTTTGCAGGGCAATTCCCATGTCTTTTTTGTGTAATTTTATTTTAAAGCCAGGGTTGAAATTGCGCTCAATCATGCGTTTGCCGTGGAGGTCAAGGATGCGGCTTTGGGCAAACCCTCCCAGCAATACTTCCCGCATTTTTTCGAGGTTGACGCCTGCTTTTTGCGCCAAGGCAAAAGCTTCTGCCACGGCCTGAATCGTCATACCAACAATCATTTGGTTACAGGCTTTAGTGGTTTGGCCCGCGCCGGGCTCACCGATATGCACAATATTTTTGCCCATGGATTGAAACAACGGCAATGCTCGCTCAAAAGCCGCAGCACTACCGCCAACCATGATTGAGAGCGTAGCGCCGACGGCCCCAACTTGTCCGCCCGAAACGGGTGCGTCTAAGGCTTCCACACCTTTGTCCTGCATTAAGCGGTAGATATTCACCGCCGTAGCTGGTGCAATGGTCGACATATCAATAAACAATGCCCCCGATTGGATGCCTTCTAAGACTCCGTCAACTCCCGAAACTACCTGCTCTACATCGGGAGAATCGGGCAACATCGTGATGATGATGTCGGAGTGTTGGGCCAGTTCTTTACTCGTCGAAAATGCCGTTGCGCCAGCTTCGGTCAATTCGGCGGCAGCGCTGCTTTTGCTCAAAACAGACACGGGATAGCCCGCTTTTAGTAAGTTAAAAGCCATGGGTTTTCCCATGATTCCTAGTCCGATAAATCCTACTTTTTCCATATTTAAAAAATGAATGTATCACGCAGAGCCGCAGAGGGCAAAGAATGATGAAGTTATGCTTATAATTAGACCAAAGGAAACAATTTTGCGCCTATCATGATGACCACTAGACCCGTCAATCCCATCACCACCAGTAGTGGAGAAATGGTTTTTAAGGCTTCTTTTTCGGTCAAATTGCTGAGTTTACAGATAATCCAGAAACCCGCATCGTTCATCCACGGCACCAACTTAGAGCCACATCCGATGGCTAGACCCAAGTACACTGGGTGAAATTCCAGATTGGCATTATTGGCCATTCCTGATAAAATTCCCGACGCGGTAATCAGCGCAACCGTAGCCGAGCCTTGGGCCGTACGAACCACGGCGGCAATGAAAAACGCCATCGGAATGAGGGCCATTTGGTACTCTTTGGTCATGTCGGCAATGCGGGCGCTGATGCCCGTTTGCTGCAACATTCCGCCAAAGGCTCCGCCCGCCGCAGTAATCAAAATAATGCCGCCGCCGCTCATCAAAGCCGCCTGCACAAAAGGCGTCAGGCCTTCTTTGTTGTCTTTCTTTTGGCTAGCCAACAGCAATAGAGCCGCAATACCTCCTGTGACGATGGCGATGTTTTTATCACCAAAAAATTTTACAACTGCGATGAGGTTGCTCAAAAAAGGCGATTGTGTCTCACCTGGCTTGAATAGATTACTCAGGAAGGTGTCGGCGCAGATAAATACGATGGGAATCAGCACTGGTAGCAACGAAACGCCCAAGCCTGGAAGGTGTTTGGTTTCTTTGGCGGCAATGGATTTGAGGTCTTCCAATTTAGCATCCAATGAATCTCGCAGTTCAATGGGCCATTTTTTATTGGCCCATAGGGCGAAAAAATAGCCAGCAGTAATGGTAAATAGCCCGACAATCGTACCCGCAATCATCATCAAACCAATCGGAATGTGCATCTCACCAATCAAAAACAGTGGCCCCGGAGCGGGCGGTACCAGCGAATTGGCCATGGCTGCACCCGCCATAATACACAAGACGAGCAAAAGGTAATTTTTGCCAATTCGTAAAGTCATGGCTTTGGCCAAGGGAATCATCAGGAAAAGAACGGTGTCAAAGAACACGGGAATACCCAAAAAGAAACTGCTCACCAAAAACGCGGCGGGTGCTTTGTCGATGCCCGTGAGGCGTAAAACCGAACGGATGATGCGCTCGGCGGCACCGCTTTCGAGCATACATTTGCCAATGATGGCGGCCATGGCAATCAGGATACCGATTTTGGCGCAGGTATTCCCAAACTCAGTGGCAATACGCTCACCGATTCCTTTTTTGGATAATGCCAATGCCGCTGCTGGAGCGGTGCCTTTGGCCAATGCAAACTGTTCGATAACAGTGGCGGGCGTCATCAACGCCACCACGAAAGCCCCGAGCAAAAGCGCCAAAAAGGGGTGTAATTTGAGTCCAATGATGCCACCGACTACGATAAGCACACCAACAGATAGGATGAAAATGGGATCAGTCATTCAAAAAAAGGTTTAGGAACGTAGGTTGGTTGGTGGATAATCGTCGGAAAGCTTCGGTACTAGGTATACGTTGCCCGGGCAGCCGCCAATTTTTTAGCCATGGCCCGGGCGCCGTCGGCCACAAAGGTGGCATCGGCGCCGCAGGCAATGAAACGGATGCCCATGTCGTGGTATTTTTGGTAATCGTCGGGATTGAAAAATAGAATACCCGTTGATTTGCCCGCTTTTTGGGCGGCAAGGATGATTTTTTGGAGGGCGTCGATGAAAATCAGATTGTCGAACTGACCGAAAATCCCAAGTTCCATCGAAAGGTCTGCTGGCCCGATGAAAAGCACATCGACCCCTTCCAACGCGGCGATTTCGTCCAAATGGTTCAGGGCTTCCACGGTTTCGATTTGGATAATACCTAAAAGGCTTTCTTTCGAGGCGTCGTAATACGTCTGGAAATGTTGCCCAAAACCCGTTGCTCGGACCATTTTGGCCACGCCCCGGTTGCCGAACGGAGGATAATGCAGGCCGTTGATTACCTTTTTTGCCTCGATAGCATTGTTTACTTTGGGACACATGACGCCCGCCGCACCCATATCCAACACCCGTGAAATACGGGCAGAATCACTGCTTTCGACGCGCACAAAGGCGACGGTGGGCGTGCTTTCCAGCGCCTGTAACTGCGCTAATACATCCTTTTCCGTACCAGCACCGTGTTCCAAGTCAATCAAGACCCAATCGAACCCTGAGAGTCCTACGATTTCGGCCGTGAGTGGGCTTCCAAGATTTAACCAACACCCGTTGAGGGTTTCTCCTTGTTGGAGTCGTTTTTTTAAATTTTTCATGTATAAAAAAGGATGAAAACAAGTTTGTTTACTTCTTGTCCCACCATATTCTGGTATCTAAAAGATTAGGCCCCTGACGGCTAATGGCCTGTTCTACATTGGTTTTATTTACGTTCAGCTCGGCGTCGGTGTATGTGAGGCGGCGAATAAACGGCTCGGTCTTGAGGTCGCTACCGGGATAAGGGTTTGGCGTCAAAACTGGGTAACCACTGCGACGGAAATTAGCCCAAGTTTCGGGACCAATCAGAAAAGAAGCGACCCAGTATTGGGTGTTAATTTGCTCCAATTCCTTACCGACTGCGAGCGGATTGGCTTGGACGTAAGCCGTGATGGCGGCATCGGCGATGGCGGTGCTGGTGCCATAACTTGCAAATTGTTGCATGTGGGCCCGAATACCGTTGGCGTACAAGACGGCGGGGTCGCCCGTGGTCCATTTCCGAAAAGCGGCTTCGGCCAGTAAAAGTTGCGTTTGGGCGTAAGTAACCAGAAAACTTGGAGCGGCCAAACCCGCCATGCGGGTACGGTCGAGTTGGCTATAATCCCACAGGCTTGCCAATTTGTTGACCGTTACAGCCGCGCTGATGGTGGTGTTGTCGTAGCCCAATGGTGCCCCGATTTGAACCCCTGGGGTGCGATTAGCCCGGGATTCTACCTGTTGTGCTCCGCTGGTAGCACCCACGTACCGAACGGCAATAGAGGCCAAACGGGGGTCATTGTTTTTGCTTAAAAAAGTAACAAAATCTTCGGCCAGATAAAAGAAGGCTGATTGGCCACCGTTGAGCTGCGAACCCACAGGGTTGGTAAAATTGGCGTTATGACGAATGATGGCATTGTCGGCATTGGCTTGCATGACCCCACCCGCCACGGCTTTGGCTACGTATTCAGCGGCTTTGGTCGGGTTAACTTTAGAAAGGCGCATGGCCGCGCGCAGCAACAGCGAATAGCCTAGGCGTTTCCATTTGGTCACATCGCCGTCGTACAACACATCACTGGCTACTTTTGCTTTGGAGGCATCCAAGCCAGCCGAAGCAGCATCTAACTCACTCAAAATATCGGTATAGATTGACTCCTGCGTGTCATAAACGGGAGTGGCAATACCTTCCAGATAGTTTTTCCCTGCCTGTGTATAGGGAATGTCGCCGTAGGTATCGGTCAATAGCATGAAGGAATAGGCTTTCCAGATGCGGGCCATGTTGTAAAGATTGGAACGCGCAGGGAGGTCTTTGGTTTTGGCTACCACATCGGTCAGTTCCTTGATATTGGTCTGATAGTAGGTATTCCAGTTGCCAGAGGCTACGCCTCGATTGTCCTGATTGAAGTTTGCCGCCGAACCCTGACCGCTGAAAGGCGTAATCATTTGCTTGACGATGGTGGTTTCGTAACTCAAATTGCCGTAGCCTGGCGCAGTGTTGACGATGGCAGTGTTGAGCTGATAGCCAGGGTCAACGGCGGTTAAGGCAATAGGGTTGACGTTCATTTCGTCAAATCCTTTATCGCAGGAAGCCAGAAAGCAACAGGCGATTATTGGGAGATAAATACGTATTTTTTTCATCTTGATTCTCTTTTGGTGATTTGAATCTTAAAATTTAACATTCAGATTAAATCCGATACTGCGCGTAACGGGCAATCCTGTGGCTTCTAGTCCAATCAGGTTATCGGAAGGAAAACCGAATTGTTCGGGGTGGATATTGGGAACCCATTTTTTGAGTACGGCCACGTTGTTGGCGACGGCATTGAGCCGAAGTCCTTTGATAAACGGAATGGCTCTGGGGAGAAACTTGGTAAAATCGTAACCAATGGTGATTTGGCGCAATTGCCACAGGCCTGCGTTGTACACAAACTCTTCGGCGATGTTTTGAGAACGTACCGTTTCATAATAAGCCTGCACACCTGACTTGGTTTTGTTTACCTCTCCGTTGGGGTTGACACCGTCGCCGATGACGAAGTTTTCGGCCCTTCCCACCAACGTCGCTTTGTGCAATCCGTGCCGCCACGCGTTGTGGTTGGTGCCCGAAATCATCTTATGGCCCAATTTAAAATCAATCAAGAATGAAAGGCTTACACCTCTGTAGGTGAGGCTATTGGTGAATCCGCCCACCCACAGCGGCAACGCACTGCCAAACGCAATCTGGGTTGGCGTACGCAACGGACGGCCGTTGCCAGCATCAAATACCTGACGGCCTTGGGCGTCGCGGAGGTAGCCAAATCCAAACAATTGACCCATGGGCTGGCCTACTACTTGGCGCAGTTCGCCCGTAAAGTCACCCGTGCCGACGGTAATCATGTTGTCGCTCACGCCACTGCCCAAATCGAGCACTTTTGTTTTATTGTAAGCCGCGTTAAAAATGAAGTTCCAACTGAAATCTTGACGTCTGATGGGGTTTAGATTAACCAACATTTCCAAACCTTGATTACGGCTTTGGCCAACGTTGATTAATTGATTGAGGTAGCCGCCCGCGTTGGAGGTTTGAGCGCGAAGGATTTGGTCAGAAGATAATTTGTCATAGTACGTAAAATCCAATCCAATCAGGTTGTTAAACAGCTTCAACTCCAATCCAAACTCTTTCTCAGAAACCCGCATTGGGCGTAGATTGGCATTCGGAACAGTGGACCCGCTGATGCTTCCCAAAGGTTGAGCTACACCGCTTGGCGACGGAAACTGTTGGGGATTGATGCCGTAAAAAAGGTTGTTGGCATACGGCGATACGTCAGTGTCGCTTCCCACTTCAGCGTAGGCAGCCCGAATTTTTCCGAAATTAATCCAAGAGGGTAAAGAGGTAGCAAATGCCTGCGAAAACACAAAACTTGCCGTAACGGAAGGATACAAAATACTGCGATTGGCGGGCGATAAAGTTGAAAACCAGTCGTTTCTGACGGTTCCGTTTAAGAATAAATAGTCTTTGAACGAAACTTCCGCCGACGCATACAATGAATTTACCTGACGTTCTGAGAACTCATAGGTAGCGTCGCGTTGGCGGCTGTTGCCAATGGTGTACAGGTCGCGGGTGTAAAAATCCTGCACAAATACGTTGTGGCGGCTGATGCGACGGTACATTTGGTTGCCACCCACGTTTACGTTTACCCCCACTGTACCAAAAGTTTTATTGGCTCCCAACAAGAAGTCAGCGTTGAGTTCGCGCACGTTGCGGGCGTCTTGGACGTATTGGCCGTTCACAAATCCGGCGGGAGCGGCGGGTTGGCGTTGGGTGCCAGTGGGCAAGTTATAATCCTGTTCGCGAGAATAGTAATCCTGACCGACCCGCCCCTGCAAAAACAGCCAATTGGTGAAGTTATAGCGGGCTGTCAGGTTGCCGAATACGCGGTCGTTGCGGATATTATCAAAACGTTTGAGGGCAAAATAAGGGTTGGTTCGGTTGGTAAAGCGCGACCACACGGTCTCGTTTCCGTTGGCATCAGAGGCGTATTTTTCCAATAAATCCAATGGCATCGAATTGGCCATGTTGAAGATAATCACTGGGCTGTAATCCTGCTCGGCAATGTTTGGCGGATTTTTGCGGTACTCATTGGAGTAGTTAACGTTGCCCGAAACGGTCAGTTTTTTCAGCGTTTGCGTAAAGCCCAAATTGATGGTTCGGCGGTCGTAGCCAGAGTTGCGCAAAATGGTACGGTTGTCTAAGTTGGAAACCGAAAGACTGAAGCCCCCGTTTTCGTTGCCCGAAGACAGCGTGAGGGTGTTGGTCCAAGTATAACCTTTTTGATAAAACTTTGAGATTTGATTCCGTTGCGGCTCGTAGGGTACGGTGATGTTGTCAAAAAGAATATGGGTCATACCGGGCTGAAACTTCTCACCAAAACTCCATTGCCCAGAGGTTGGGAAGGGAGCCGTGGGGCGAACGCCGTTTTCGCCTTGTCCGTATTCGTATTGATAATCAGTGTAATCTAACGGAGTTTCGGAAGTAAAATTAGAATTGTAGCTCAGCGAAATCCCCGAACCTGTACCGCGTGTTTTGGTGGTAATCATGATAACACCGTCTTTGGCCCGCGACCCGTAAAGGGCTGACGCGGCTGCACCTTTCAAGACCGTCATGGTCTCGATGTCGTCGGGGTTGATGCTGCTCAATCCGTCGCCACCGTCGGAGGTCCGGTTGCTTCCTTTTTCGGAAACGTCGCCCCGGGCACCGTTGTTGGTGTTGTCAATCGGCACGCCATTGACCACGATCAGGGGAGAGTTGTTGCCGCCAAACGAAGATTGCCCGCGAATACGGATTTTACTCGTTCCTGCCGGACCAGAGCCCAACGACGTGATGTTTACCCCCGCCATTTTTCCCTGCAAGGCATTCATAAAATTGGCGGTGCGGTTCACGGTCATTTCTTCCGTACCTACCGTGGCGGTGGCGTAACCGATACTTTTGGCCTGTTTTTTAATTCCTAAGGCCGTCACGACGACTTCGCCCAAAGACTTGCTTTCGGGGGCCAATGAAACGGTGATGTTGGTCTGATTGCCAACGGCGATTTCTTTACTTTCATAGCCTACGTAGCTGAAAACTAAGATGGAAGAAGTTTCGGGTACTTCCAACTGAAAAGCGCCCTCTGCATTGGTGGTAGTGCCTCGTTGTGTGCCTTTAATCAACACGCTCACGCCGGGCAGCCCTGCGCCTTTTTCATCGGTGACTTTTCCTTTGACGGTTTGTGCCATTACCTCCGCCTTTTCCACACTCTTTACTTGCGGTATTTCGCTCGTTATGGGTTTTTCGGCGGGTTGTTCGGGACTGACACTCTCCTGAAATCGGGCGTCAGCTTCCGCCGTTTTAGGAGATTTTTTGGTTTCCAAAATAACGTAGGAACCGTTTTTGACTTTCTTATAACTCAGGCCTGATGTACGTAAAATACGGTCCAGATTTTGTTCCAGATTTGCGTTCAAATTGACGACATCAGAAGAAACGGTAATGCCTTCTACCAGGCCACCCTCAAACAAAATATCGACTTGATAGCGACTTTTGAGGTCTTTGAGTACCTCCCTCAACTTCAGCATGGTGGGCGCGGCGGCCTCTGATTTTTGAGGCAGCTCATAGGCACGGGCGTAGGTTTGCGCCCAAATAGGATGCCCACTCAGCGACAAGGCTAGGAGCATGACACCCATCCCACAGGATTTTTGTAGGCTTTTTTTCATAGTAGAGAACGGTTTAGCGGCTATTGGTTATCAGTTAGAATCACGGTGTTACCCGTTTTTACAATTTTGATATTGAAAATTTCGGAGACAATACCGAGTAATTCGTCCGCGTTTTCGGCGCGAAAAGAACCGACGAGGGTGCGTTTTGAAAGGGTTTCATCTTTGATAATGACCTGAATCCCGTAGTTTTCATCCATTATTTTGGCAAACTCCTCCAGCGTGGTATCATCAAATACAAAGCGATGGTCTTTCCAAGCAGCGTATTTTTCGGGTTGTGGGGTTACCTCCTGTTGAAGGTGATTGCGTTGGTCGAGCGTCACCAAGTCGCCGGGTTTCATAATGACCTGCTTTTGGGTTTGGCCTTCGCGGTAGCGCAACTGCACTTTGCCCTTGTTGAGTACCACTTTAGCGGTTTGCTGACGCGAATACACGGTAAACACCGTACCCAGCACCACAACTTCAAACCCTTTGTTAGTTTTGACGATAAATTTCTGATGGTCAGGTGTATGTGTTACGTCAAAATTGGCTTCTCCCGTCAATAATACTTCGCGGGTTTGGGTCCCAAAACCAAAACGCGGTACACGCAGGGACGAATTTGCGTTGAGCGTCACTTTGGTCTGATCGCTGAGCTCTAGTGATTTGGTTTCACCAAACGCCGTGGTGTGGGTTTGATACATGATATTATTTCTGAACACCCAACTTCCCACCAACACCCCTCCAATCAGACAGGCCGCCAGCATCCACAGCCCGAAATATCGCTGGGTAGGAAGCGGGGTTTCTTCCGTAGGAAAAACAAGGGACGGATTTTGGTCAAATTGGTCGGCGTAGGCATGAAACCGCTCAATGGCTTCGGGCAAGTTCGTCAAATATTGCGGACGTTGATATTCGTATTCGACCAACCACTTATAAAACAGCTCTTCATTGGCGGGTTGTTTGACCCACTCATCAACCATTTGTTTTTGTAAAGCGGATGTTTTTCCTGACAAATAGCTGAATATGAATTCTTTGTTGATTTCTGCGTTCATTGATGCTTTCTTTTGTGACCCGACAAGAATCGTTTTTTTGGTTCCTTACTAGCGAGAAGTTCTACGTGAAAAATCAGTGAAAAAGCCCCGTAAGGAAGGCGAACAGTGACAGCAACCACTTGTCTTTCAAAAGATTTCGAATATACTGGTTGGCGCGGGTGAGCTGTACATCGACAGTCTTGACGGATAGATTGAGTTCGTCGGCGATTTCGCGGTACTTTTTACCTTCAAATTTTTGCATGAGGTAAATCCGCCGCCGTTCGAGAGGTAGCTTGTTGACGGCCTCTTCGACGTCGTGGTATAATTCCTCAAACTGACTGATTTGGTCGGGTTGCTGCTCGTCGAGGATAGATTTTTGGGCAGCTTCGCCGATGTCGGCTTTGCGGCTCAAATCCCAACGAAGATGGTTATACGCACGATTTCGCACCGTCCGAAACAAATACAGACGGTACGAAGAATCGATTTCCAGAAAAGTCTTATTGGTATAAAACTGAAAGAAAATCTCAGAAACCAAGTCCTCGGCAATTTCGCGTGAGCCGACAAACTTCACCGCGTGCGTACACATTGGTTGGTAATAGCGTTTGTACAGCAACTCCACCCCAAGCCGCAGATTGGTTTCCAGCGTTTTGCGGATAAACAACTCATCATCCAACTCAAAAGCGGTTTTGAGAGGTGGGTGGGCTGGGTTAAGCGGAATGGAAGGAGTACCCAAGGGTTTTGGGTTTCGCTCTTCGTAAGGTTCGTTGTACGCCTGCTCCATCGTTTGTGCCTGAGAGTAATATTGCTGAAGGATTTATATACCTTTCCGTAATCTACTACTAAGACAAGTTGGAGGGTCAGAACTCCTTACATAAATAGGAAAATATTTTTATTTTTTTGAATGTTATTGATTTATAAGCTAGAATTTGGACCAAAATACCCGCTTTATGGGCTAAAATAGTAAATCTTAAGAGGTAATAAATTATACCGATTTGTAGTACTTTTGAGCTGAACACTTAAAAAACACTTTGAATGAAAATGAAAAAATTATTACTCGCAGCTTTCGTGTGTACTGCACTTTTATCCCCCTTGCTTCTGAATGCCCAACGCTGGGAACAGGTAGGGAAAAAAGGAGATTGGGCAAATACCATTGGTGTTGTAGGCATGGGTGGCTACTTATACAGTATTGAAAAGGACGGGACGCTGTTTCAGACCGATAAACAGGGAAATTATCGACAGCTTGGCGACAAAGGATTATTTGATAATGCTGACCTGTTGGTGTCGTTGGACAACGAAATTTGGACCATTGAAGATGGCTCTCTTTATCAGACGATTCCCTCAAAGGCAGTTTGGCGTCAGGTGGGTAAAACGGGCGATTGGAAAGATACCCAAGGAATGGTGGGGCTGAATGGCAAACTTTATAGCATTGAAACCAGTGGAACGCTTTATGAAACTTCCAAAGACGGTACTTGGCGACAAATCGGCAACGATGGGGAGTTTACTGATGCCGAAATGCTCGAAGCCATGGACGGACATCTGTGGACGGTCGAAAAAGGTACACTTTATAAAAGCAACATGAAAACCCTGCGCTGGCAGCAGGTAGGCAAGGTGGGCGATTGGGAGAATACCATCGCGATGGTAGCCGACCGTGGCTTTTTGTGGAGTGTAGAAGCTGACGGAACGCTTTTCAGAACGGATAAAAACGGAAACTATGAGCAAGTAGGCGAAAAAGGCCTCCTGAGCGCAGTAACGCGCATTATTGCCATGGATAACACACTCTACGTCATTGAAAACGGTACATTGTACCGCACAAAAGGCTAAGAAAACAGTTGCTAACGTCGGCGAGGGCTGCGCGCCCTGGTTCAAACCTCGCCGACGTTTAATTTAACGAACAGTATGAACCGAAAGGGTCGTTATCTTCGCCTTTCCACCTTCCGAAGTCAACGTGATTCCGCCTTCGTTTTTTGTAGGGAAAATCCATTCGGTCAGGGCGTGCTCGCCGTCCTGTGCAAATAATTCAAGGATTGACTTGTCGGCTAATAGCCTGATTTTAAGCTTTCCATCTTTCAATGGCACTTTCACGCGCTCCACACTCGAAAAGCGCGGGTGAAAATTTACCTGTCCCGAACGAGTTCGGTCGAGGGATAATTCCTGCGTGTTGGCATCGTAGCGAATGGCTGTAGCTTCGCCTTGGCTTTGGAAGACATTGAGCGTAACCACCTTGGCCTCTTGCGGCTGAATTTCCAGTGTTAAATCAAATACTTCGCCTTTGAACGGCACTTCATACGTGCCGTCAACAACCTTGTTTTTTACACTGAATGCGGCTTTTTGTGCATTTTTAAGTTGAATAATGGGCTGCTGAACGAGTCGGAGTCCATCGGTTGTTTTTTTCAGTGAAAACTCCCGAGCCACTGAAAACCCTCCCCGCCATGTGTCACCAGTGGGGATTTCACGGGCGTATTCCCAATCGTTTATCCAACCAATCATAATGGGTTTGGCGTGCGATTTTGGCAAATTATTGAAGGGAATAGCTGCGTAAAAATCTTTGCCTTCGTCCACATATAAGATTTCATTCTGTTTTTGGGGCGTGAAGGTTTTTCCGTCAAAATCACCCACAAAATACTGCATGGCCAGATAGTCCTTTTGACGGTGCCCGCTCGAAATCATCAATACCCACTTGGTTTCTGTGGAACCTTCCACGGGCACTTTGGTCAGGGAGGGGCATTCCCAGATTTTGGTCATGTCTCCCTGCTTGCCGAATTCACTCAGTAACGTCCACTTTTTCAGGTCTTTGGATTCATAAAATTGGGCGATGTATTCCAATGGTTTTACGACAGTCATAATCCAAACCTGTTTTTCGGGATACCAAATCACGTTGGGGTCGCGGAAGTCTTTCATGCCTAAGTCCAACACGGGGTTTTTGTCGTAACGCTTCCAGGTTCTGCCTTTATCGGCGCTGTACGCGATACTCTGGTGCTGGGCTTTGCCTTCAATGTGCGACGTAAAAATCGCCACCATTCCTTTGGTAAAGCCTTTTTCAAAGAAGCCAGAGGTATTCATGCTGTCGATGACGGCACAACCCGAAAAAATCATGGTTTGGGTTCCGTCGGCGTTGTCAAACTCAGGCAGGGCCACGGGGAGCGTTTCCCAGTTTTTGAGGTCTTTGCTCACAGCGTGGCCCCAGCTCATGTGCCCCCATACATTCCCGAAAGGGTTGTATTGGTAAAACAAATGGTATTCGCCGTCAAGATATACCATTCCATTAGGGTCATTCACCCAATTTTTTGGCGCGGTATAGTGGTACTTCGGACGATAATCGTGGGGCTTGTTTTGTGCAAAACAAGCCACTGAGAAAAGGAGAAAAAACAAACAAGGCGCTATTTTTTTCATTTGTATGTGTCATTAAAAAGTTTCCAAATGTACCTTTTTACAATAAGAATGGTAGCAGTAAGATATAACCACTACCATTTCCTTCATGTGTTTCTAATCTATCAGTATTTGTCTTTTAATACCCTGGATTCTGCTTATAAAGTCCGTTGGTAAACGTAATTTCAGCCTGTGGAATGGGTAAATATTCGTCGCGTCCAGCGGTAAATTTCGCCGTTGCCAAGTACGTTCTGCTCACTTTTTCTTTGGCGATGTAGGCATTGAGCGTGGGTTCAGCAATGCCCCAACGAACCAAGTCAAAGAAGCGAGAACCTTCGGTTGCAAACTCCAAACGGCGCTCCCATTGCAGGGCTTTGAAAGCAAAATCCTGCGTCCAACCCGTGGCAGAATAGGGTTTTACGTTGTACTTTGAAGCAAAGGTTCCGTCGATTTTTTTGAGGCGGCCAGTACTAGCGGCGGCTCTTTCTCTGATTTGATTGATCAGCGGCAACGCGTTGGCGGGCTGGCCCAACTGGATATAAGCCTCGGCCTGCATCAACAATACATCGTCGTAGCGAAGGATATCGTAGTTTTTAGCGGTTCCCATAAATGGACCGAGTTTGAAATACGACCCGCTCGTGGCCAATTGTTGAAAGCGCATGGTATGAAAATTGCCATACACGCCCGGGTCGCGTACCCAACTGTTGCTGAACAACTTAGTGTTGTCGTATTTGTACACGTGCCCTTCAATGCCTACGGTATGGTCGAGGCGTGGGTCAACGGTTTGGGTAGACAAATCGGCGGGTTTGTTGTTGAATGTATCAAAATTGGGCAAGCCGTTGGCATCTGTTGTGTGGGCATTGACCAAATTTTGGCTTCCGGCGTGGAATCCGCAACAGCCGTATTGAGGAGCACCGTGCGGGTAATTCAACCCATCTTCGTAACTCATACGTCCGGCAGTGGTGCCGTCGTTGACGGTGAACTGGATGGCGAAAATAGATTCGGGACCGTTTTCGGTTTCGGGAATAAAATTGTCGGCAATGTCTTTGCTCAAACTGTATTTTCCAGAAGAAATCACAGCCTGTGTAAGCGTCACTACTTCCTGCAAGCGGCTTTTGTTGATGTTGGTCACTTTGTGGTTATTGTCCTGCTCGTAGGCTTGATACAATCTCAATTTGGCCAAATACGCCTGCGCCGATAGTTTATTGGCTCTTCCCAATTCTGCCTGTGAAGTGGGTAAGTTGTCAATGGCAAACTGGAAATCAGCGGCAATTTTATTCCATGATTCTTCATTGATCAATGTATTAGATACCTTTAAGATGTCGGCTTCGGTGGCAGTCTCGTCAAAAATCGGGATGTTTTTGTACAATAATTTCATGGTGAAATAGCTATGCGCTCGCAAAAAACGCAATTCTGCCAACCGTATTTTTTTGTTGGGAAAATTGGCTTCCGTCAGGGTATTGACGGCGCGCAGGGCCACGTTGCATCTGGAAATGGACTTAAACAGGTTTTGCCACGTGCGGGTTACAAAAGCGCCCATGGTGGGCGTCACTAGATTGTAATGTTCAAGGGCATCAATTTCACCCACGTCGCCTGTGCCGCCACCGCCCTTGTAGGTGTCGTCAGAACGTACGCTACCGTACACCCAATTGCTATAAATAGGCCCAATCATATCGCCGTTGCCGATGGCGGCGTAGGCAGACGTGACCAAACCGTCAATGGCCGTAGGAGACGTTAGGTCAGAGGATGATAATACGCCCGTAGGAGTGTAATCAAGGGCATTTTCGCAGGAACTGAACGCCAGTATTCCCGAAATCAATATAGTGGAGAATAGTTTCTTTTTCATGTTTGCTTTAATTAGGATTCATTAAAATGACGCGTTAACACCGAAAGTGAACGTTTTTGGAATAGGAACGGGGCCAAGGTCAATGCGCTCAGGGTCTGGGCTTAAATAATTCTTGCTCTTAAACCAAAACAGGTTTTCGGCCATTGCATATACGCGTAGTCGAGTAAAGACCCCTTTGGCGTTAATGCTGTATCCCAATTGAATGTTACGCATTTTGAAGTAGGACGTATTGACGATGAAGTAGTCAGAAGTGCGTCCTTCGCCATTGTTATCTTTCAGGGTCAAAGCGGGAACATTGGTGTTGGTATTTTGGGGTGTCCAAGCATCAAATACGCCGGGGCCTACGTTCTCACGTCCTTTCATTAAATTATTGAACAGCGTATAAACATCGAAACCTTTGCGGCCAGCTACGCCTGAACCAAAGATAGACACATCAAACTTTTTGTAGGTCAAATCAACCCGCAACCCGTACTCCAAAGCGGGCAGGGTAGTACCAATCCATGTTCTGTCTAAATCGTCGATTCTGTTGTCGTTGTTAATATCTACGTAGCGAATTCGGCCTGGTCCAGCACCTACCTGCACGGGAGCGGCGTCTACTTCTGCTTGCGATTGGAAAAGTCCATTGGTTTTGTAACCGAAAATGTCAAATTGAGAGTGCCCGATGATGGTATTGACGAGGTTTCCTGCATAGGCGGGGCGGACATTTTCGGGTAGTTCGGTGATTCTATCCCGGAAGTGGGTGAAGTTTGCCACAACATTGTACTTCAAATCCCGCTGGGTCATGCCGCGATAGCCCAACACAAATTCCCATCCTTTGTTTGATTTTGAAGCACCGTTTACGGCTTTTGATTGCCCTTCGCCCAGCGCAGATGCAACGGGAGGGGTAATCAAAATGCCCGAGGTTTTGCGGGTAAAATAATCAAATGAACCAAAGATGCGATTGTTCAGAATGGCAAAATCTGTTCCGACGTTGATTTCGTCGGTGGTTTCCCATTTCAGTGCCGAATTGGCGGCTTGGGTTTGAACGAAGCCAGAAGGCAAGGTGCCTGTATTAGCGCCTGATAAAGCATAGGCAGTGCCGATGTTCATGTACTGCTCCCAAAAACCACCCACAAGCTGTGCCTGTGTAGTGCCGTAGCGGGTATCAAACAATCCAAAACGAGCCAAGTCGCCAATTTGCTGATTTCCCACGCGTCCTGCGCCGATTCTTACTTTCAGTTCTGAAAATAGGCTGTTGTTTTTCATGAACTCTTCTTGGTCGATTCTCCAGCCCAACGAAGCTGCTGGGAAAATACCATAGCGGTTGTCGGTACCGAAACGAGACGAACCGTCACGACGGATAGTGACCGCCACTAAGTATTTATCCGAAAAATTATAATCAACCCGCGCAAACTGTGAGAGCAAACGGTGGCCGGTAGAGCCGCCCGTCACGGTGGTGTTTCCCGTCCCGGCGTTCAGTGTAAAATAATCTTCGGTTTGCAGGGCAAAGCCTTCTTTTTTGGTGGTTTGTAAGTTCAAATCCGTTTTGATGTATTCAGTTCCGACCAAAAACTTAAAGTGATTTTTGTCGTTCAGGTCCCAATTGTACCGTAGCGTGTTGGACCAAGTGGTGCTCAAAAAATGATTTTGGTCGAAGAATAAGCTGTTGGTGGTTCGGTTAAAAGCTCCTTCCGAAAAGGTTGGCGTGATTACTTTATTCAAGAAACGCGCATCATCTGCCCCTAAATTTGATTTGAAAAACAGGTTTTTGATGGGTTGAATCTCCACAAAAATATTCCCGAAGGTGCTCAAACGATTGGCGTTGTTCCACTTGGCAATGTCCTGCATGTGCAGGGGGTTATTTCTATCAGAATAGCCTGCTCCCGATGCTCCTGCATAAGTAACCCCATCTTTTTGGAAAACAGGAATGGTCGGGACCAATGTAACGGCCAATGAAGTAGTGGTAGCGCCGCCCAAATCGGTAGCCGTGAGGGTTTCGTTGGAATTGGCGACGCGTAAGTTAATACCAAACCGTACTTTATCATCAAAGGCGCGGGTGAGGGCATTGATGCTGCCGCTCAAGCGGTCGTAGTTGGTAAACCGCAGCATCCCTGTATTCTTGAGGTGGCCTAAGTTTACTTCAAGTGAGGAGGTTTTGGTGCCGTATGAAGCCGTAAAATCATTTCTGGTGACGATACCTGTTTTGTACATCACGTCCTGCCAATCAGTGTCACCGGCGGGTGTATTGGGGTCGCCGCCCACGAAAGGCTTCACCGTCACGCCTGTCAATACGGGATTACTAAAGTTTTTGTTCCAGTTAAAATCGTAAATCTCACCATAACCTGCCGCTGGGTCTTGGCCGTCATTGACCGATGCCTGCCACAAAGCCCGTCCTCTGTCAACGGCGTTCAGCATTTTGAAGCGCATTGATTTTTCCGATTGTGCCGATACACTGCTGTTAAACTGAAATTCGATTTTGCCGTTGGTGTTGCCGCCGTTTTTGGTGGTCACGATAATTACCCCGTTGGAAGCGCGCGCTCCGTAGATGGATTCGGCTGAGGCATCTTTCAACACCTGAATAGATTCGATGTTGGCCGGATTCATGTTTTGGAACACTTCGGGGCGTGTGGTCGGAATTCCGTCAATGACGTAAAGTGGGTCGTTGTTTCCCAGGGTATTGGCCCCGCGAATCAGGATTCGGCTGTTGGAACCGTTGGGAGAGCCGTCTCTTTCGATGTACAAGCCCGGCACCCGTCCTTGCAAAGACTGCATGGGATTGCCTGAGCTGTTGTTTTTGATAGGGGCCAATTCAACCACCGCTACCGAGCCGGTCAAGTCTTCTTTTCGCTGCGTAGTGTAGCCCACCACCACCACTTCTCCGAGGGCGCCGCCGGGAGTGAGGCTGACGTTTACGGTGTTGATTCCAGTGATTGAAACCTCTTTGGTGGTGTAACCGATGAACGAAACTTTCAGCGTGGTGGCGTTGTCGGGTACTGAAATTGAGAATTTACCTTCGCCGTTGGCAGTAGTTCCGATGGTAGTACCGGCGACTAGAATGCTGGCACCTACGAGTGGCTCGTTGTTGTCGTCGCCCATAACGCTGCCCGTAACGACGCGTTGTGCCAAGACGGTTTGCAGCGAAAGGAGCCACGCTGCGATGACCGGAAGATAATGCTTCATCTTGGTTAAGTAGAGAATTTTAGTGTTCATAGTAGATTGTTATTGTATTTGGGGGGTGAGAAAAGAATGAATTTCTGAAGCGGTAACAAAAGGCGTAGCGCCGCGATAAGTAGCAACCAACGAGCCCATGGCGCAGGCAAACTGTACACTGTCGGCAGGCGACTGACCTTCTAACAGACAGGTGAGCAACGCGGCCAAAAACGAATCACCACTGCCGATGGTGTCTTGGACTTCCACCTGAAAACCAGCACTTTGGTAGAATTTTTCACCCGTCCACAGCACAGCTCCGTGCTCGCCTTTGGTTACGCAAATGGTTTGAATATCAAAGGTTTCGGCTAAAGTGATGATGGCCGTTTGTTCATCGGTATTGGGTGTATACCACGCTGCCAGCATGTCTAGCTCATTGGCGTTCATCTTGACCATATCGGCAGCGTGCAGAAGTTGTTCAAGGGTGTTTTGGTCGTAATGTGGAGCGCGTAGATTGACGTCAAATACCTTAAAACGCGCTTTTTTGAGCAATCTAGAAAGCGTATCGGCCGACGCCGCACTGCGAGCGGCCAAGCTACCGTAGATAAACACATCGGCATTGGCAACGGCGGTTTCGAGGGCATCATCGCACTGGATATAATCCCAAGCCACGGGTTGCACGATCTTGTAGGTAACTTCGTTTTTGTCGCTGACGTTGGCTTTGACCACGCCCGTCAGGTGTGTTTCACCCTGTTGAATCAAGTCGGTAGCTAGTCCTTTTTCTTGGATGAAATCAAGGAGTTCTTTGCCGAGTTCGTCATGTCCGATGCGGCTGATCATCTGAGGGTTGTGGCCTAAATTTTTGAGGTGAACGGCTACGTTCATCGGCGCTCCACCGGGCTGTTTTCCAGTTGGTAGCACATCCCAAAGCATTTCTCCAAAACAAATGATGTTGGTTTTCATATTGGTAGAAGGATTAAAGTCTTAGTGAGCAAAAACGGTAGGTTCGATTTTTTCGAGCGAAGAGCCTTTGGTTTCGGGCATGATTTTCCAGACAAAAAGCAGTTGTAGTAGCATCATGCCAGAGAAGAACAGAAACGTATTGCCGCCGCCCAAATAGGCCGCAATAGACGGGAAGCTGAAGGCTACGACGGCCGCCATAATCCAGTGGGTAAAACTCCCCAGGGCTTGCCCGTTGGCCCGTACTTCGTTGGGGAAGATTTCTGAAATAAACACCCAAATCACCGCTCCCTGAGAGAAAGCAAAAAAGGCGATGTAGACAAAAAGTAACACAGGAACGGTCATGCCGAAATCTTCTAAATAGAAGGCACGTGCTACCAAACCCAGTGTCACAATCAAACCTATTGAACCCACCAACATCAGCTTACGACGACCGAAACGGTCAATGACATTCAGGGCCAATAGCGTGAAAACCAAGTTGGTCAACCCAATGCCAGCCGAAGAAAGCAAGGCCGAATCTTTGCCCAAACCAGTCATTTCAAAAATGCGGGGGGCGTAGTAGATGATGGCATTGATGCCCGAAAGCTGGTTGAAAAGCGCAAACAGCACCGCCAGCATCACAGGTGTTTTATACTTGCCCGAAAAAAGTTGGGGTTTGCGTTGAGTGGTATCGGCTTGACTGTTGGAAATGCGCTCAAGTGTTTGAACGGCAGTTTCGGGGTCAATGATTTGAAGAATGGACAACGCCTCGGCGGTTTTGCCTTTCTTTAAGACCAACCAACGAGGACTTTCAGGAATGTTGAGTACCGTAATGATAAATAACAACGCCGGAAAGGCCTGCACGCCCAACATCCAACGCCATGCTTCCTGCGGAATATCTTGTAGAAAATAATTGGAAATGTAGGCAATCAGAATTCCGAAAACGACATTGAATTGAAACAGCGCCACCATTTTGCCGCGCGAACGGGCGGGAGAAATTTCGGTGATGTACATCGGTGCCGCCACTGACGAAGCGCCCACGCCCAAACCACCTAAAAAACGGAACACCAAAAACAAACTCCAATCGTGGGCCAAGGCCGTGCCAAGCGCCGAGAGTAAATACGAAACGGCAATCCAGAACAACGTCTTTTTGCGCCCGAGGCGGTCGGCGGGAATACCGCCAAAAAACGACCCCACCACGGTTCCGATTAAGGCGATAGAAACGGTCAGGCCGTGTTGGAAAGGAGTGAGCGACCAAAGCCTTTGGAGGGTTTGTTCTACACCCGAAATAACGGCCGTATCAAACCCGAATAGAAAGCCGCCCAACGCGGCAGTAATGGACCAAAAGAAAATGCTGTTCTGACGACTCATCGTGTAAAAGATTTAAAGGAATGAGTCAAAAGTAGCAGGTCGTCAGCGCATTGGATTTTGGTATTCTTTCAAATAGTTATAAATTTCGTACAATGATTAATGTGTTGTATTTCAGGTGTTTAAAAGCATTGGTTGGTAATTTTCTTTCAAAAATGTTACGTCTGTTTTCAAAAATCGTACATGGGTTGGGAGGTCAGTATCAGGGTTGAAGTCCTTGGGTGTAACTGTATTTTTTGCTTCCACACCCTAATGGACGTGGTAAGAGGAGGTTGTTGGTGAAAAAACACCAACAACGGCCCAGAGGCCTTCACGACCGTGGGGTCGGTTACTCATAACCGACGCTTGGGGTTCTCAAACCCCAACGCCTTTTCTGAATTCAGAAGGGGTTTGGTGCTGTTTTTGGCGGAAGAGTGTGGTAAAATAGGCGGCGGAGTTGAAGCCTGTTTCGTAGGCTACGTCGGCAATGCTCTTGTTGGTATCGCGCAGGAGCGCTTTGGCTTTGTTGATTCGGATTTCGGTAATATAATCGTTGACGTTCATCTGCAACAGCGCGTGTACTTTGCGGTACAACTGCACCCGCGACATGCCCATGTCGGTGCTTAATTTTTCGACCCCAAATTCTGTATCGGCAATGTGCGCTTCAATGCGCGCTGTGAGTTCGTTGAGAAAACGTTTTTCGGTTTTGTTTTCGTTGGCAAATACGTATTCTGAACTAAACCGCCGCTGAATCTTGGCGCGGTTGTTGAGCATGGTTTTGATGGTTTCGGTCAGGTGCGTGGTGTTGAAGGGCTTGGTCAAATATACGTCGGCACCTGCTTTTGAGCCTTCGATTTTTGCATCGATTTGGCTCTTGGCGGTGAGCAGCAAAACAGGAATGTGCGACGTTCGGAAGTCTTCTTTGACGCGTTGGGTCAACTCAAATCCATCCATTCCGGGCAACATTACGTCGCAAATAATCAGGTCTGGAATCAAGGACAAAATCCCTTCCCAGCCGCGTTCTGCGGTGGTAAATGACTTGATAGATACGATTTTAGCAAGTTTGTCCACAATGTAATGACTCAAATCAATGTTGTCTTCAATCAATACAACGGAGGTTGAATCGCCAGAAACGTCTGGTGCTGACGTGGTTGTTGCCATTTCGGTTTCTTCAAAAAAGGTAGGCGTTGGGCGCTCGGTTTTGTCCAAAAGCGCCTTTTCATCGGGCATCAAATGGCTGTCTCCTTTGGGTAACGAAATGGCAAACGTCGTCCCTTCGTTTTTAGTGGAAGCGACTTCAATTTCGCCGTGGTGTAAATGCACAAACTCCCGCGACAAAGCCAAGCCGAGTCCTGTGCCGAGGCTGTACTTTTTTTGTCCGCTGAAATACAAATCAAAAGCGCGCTCTCTTTCGGTTTCCGACATTCCTTCGCCGTTGTCTTTGATAATAATTTGCACGTTTTCGGCAGTTTCCTGCAATACTACGTGGATAAAACCGCCCTTTGGCGTGTATTTGAAGGCGTTGGAAAGCAGATTGAATAGCACTTTGTCCAGCTTTTCGGCGTCAAACCAAAGGGGAAGTAGCGTAGTAGAAGAGATAAATTGTAAATCAATTTTGGATTTGTGAGCTTTCTGCTGAAAATCCGTCACGATGTCTCTGAGGAATTGCACAATGTCCTGTTCAGATGCCAAAAGAAGCTGTTTGCCAGCGTCAGTTTTGCGGAGGTCGAGCATTTGGTCTACCAGTCGCAGCAACCGATGGGCGTTTTTTTGGATGTATAACAAACCCGATTTGAGGTCTTTTTGTGAAATAGCTTTTTGAATCAGCAAGTCTTCAACGGGCGTAAGAATCAAACTTAGCGGGGTGCGAAACTCGTGAGAGATGTACGAATAAAAGCGAAGTTTCTCTTCCGTCGCTTGACGGGCTTTATTGGAAACCTCCTCAATTTTATCTTTTTGCTCGTTGATTTGTCGATTCTGGAGTTCCAATTTTTTGTTGGACAACTGCTTGGCTCTCACCAAATACAGCGCCCAAATTCCCAGCAATACCGCCAACACCAGACACGTAATGATGACATACAGCGCATTCTTTTGACTGGCGTAGGTATCGTTCAGTTGCCCGATTCGTTGGTTGAGTTTTTCGATGTCTTGTTGTTGGTGTAACAGCTTGTCACTCTGGGCTTTGATGGCTTTGATATTACTGCGGTCAATCCGAATGGAATTCAATAGATATTCGCGTTTGGCGGCTTTTCCAGCCAAGATTTGGGCGGCGACTTCGATGGCTTCCTCTCCGCCAGTAGGATACAAAAACGTGGCCGTAAGAGTACCATCCATGATTCTTTGTAAACCGCTTTTGGGGCCAGGAAGCCCATCGATACCCACAAAAAGCGGCAACGGACTGACGCCCGCTTCTTGACACACGCGTTGAACACTCAGCGCCATGACGTCGTTGTGCGCAAAAACCAAATCAGCTTCACGAAGTATCTCAAGATTTGCCAATGCTACTTTTCGGGCGGTATCTTGTTCCCATTGTCCGTACAATTGGCCGCTAATTTGAATATTGGTCGTTTTAGAAATACCTTCCATCAGGCCCTTGTGGCGTTCCTGCGCGGGCGACGAACTCGCCAGTCCCCATATCTCAACCACTTTGCCGCCATTTTTCAGGAGCGTAGGAATTGCCTCACCCACCATACGCCCTATTTCAAGGTTGTCGGCCCCGATGAAGGAATTATAAGAGTCGGAGGTGATTTTGCGGTCGAGCAATACCACGGGGATGCCTTTTTGGAAAACTTCATCAATGGCAGCCGTTAAAACGGGCGATGTTTCGTTGGGCGAAATTATAAGTAAGTCAATGTCTTGCCGTACCAATTCCTTTATTTGGGCTAATTGGGTAGCCGTGCTGTTGGCGGCGTCTTTGTACAGTAACTGAAAATGAGGATAAAGGGCCAGTTCGCGTTTCATGTCGTTGAGCATGACCCGCCGCCACTCATCGCCGCCTGTGCATTGCGAAAAACCAATGGTATAGGTTTTCTTTTCAGTGGGCGTTTGACAGCCCCAACCTATACATATCAAAAGAAGTAATAGCCGTAGTCGCATGGTTTTTTTGCCTTCGGGACGAAAATACCTAAAATAGTCAAAAGCATCATTGTTCTGGTATTTTCCAAAGAAAAAATTAGCTAGATTTCAATAACACATTTTCTATCAATCACCTTTGTGTAGTCTTTCAACCCCTCAAATACATTTGAGGGGACATTGACTCAGCTACTTGAAATGTTTATTTTAGCTTTTTTTAGCAAGGTTTTCCCAAAAGCATAAACGATTTCTGGGCCATTTGGAGTTAATAAGCAGAATCACCTGTATGCCCATGCCCAAATCGTCGTTTTATATTTTCTGCCTTTCACTGTTTGTGCTTGTAGGTTCGGCTCAGGCACAGACAGAATCCATAACGCTACGTGGATTAATAACCCTGAAAAATCCCTCTCCTAACAAAACCTACCGCGTAACCGATACTGGAAAGGAAGGCGATTGGAGGTATGACGCCACAGACAATGAGTCTATTGCCAACGGTGGTACGGTACTGGAAAGTGCCAATCGGACCTTCAAGGGCCGATATAAGCGGATATTTGAGTATGAAGATGGGGTAAATATTGACTGGTTTCTCGACAATTCCTCAGCCCCCATCAATGAGGGTTTATTGTGGGCCTTAGCGGCCTGCGACCGAGTAAATTTTTCGGCCAAAACGTACACGATTGCCCCAGTTTCCATTACGCCAAAGCAATTGGTCAATCCCAAAAGGTTGCGTTTTTATTTTCAAAATACCGTCTTAAAAGCCCAAAATGGACTTACCAGAATCAAAGTACTTCAATTGGAAGATATTCAGGAATTGACGTTAGGAGGTTCGCTAACTCTTGATGGAAATACGTCTAATCTCAAAATTGCTAATCCGATGAACGAAGGCGGGGAGGCGTTTCTGCAAATCACAGCCCCTGCCAATAACCCCAAATCACGATTGACAATAGGGTCGATTGCGTTCAGGAATATCCCAATGTGCGCCATCAATATTTTTACCCGTGATCAAGAACGTGACAGCGGCTATGACCGAATACGGGTCAAAGCGTTTCGCGAAATCAACGGGTTTAATTGCCTGAATCTGCAAAAAGATGATTTTGCGGTGTGGGGTGTCAACGTGCGGGGCGCTCACCGAGCCGTTATCATTGATTCTTTGTATGCGCAGCAGGACAAAGAAGTGTGGGGAGATGCGCCCATCGAGAAGCCTTTTTATACGTTCACCTTCGAAAATCAGGTAGACCCTACTGTTCATAAACGCAAAGATAGTTTGTACGTTAAACACCTGTATGCTAGGTATGCCTGCGCTATTGTGCTGTATACACAGGCCATTAATCACGTACGCATCGACAATTATGTGATGGAAGACGTATTGCGAAAACCAGGTGTGGCCGATGCGGCAGCGTACCCGAATATGCTGAAAAAAAATCTTTCTTGGGTCGGCTCCAAGCATACTTGGACCTCGTATCGAAGCCCGAAAAGCAGTTTTCGCATCAAAAAAATGTTGGTTAATAATACCAATTCGGCGTTTATGAGTGAGTCGGTAATGAACGAAATGACGGTTTTGTGGCTCAATAAAGCCATAACGGGAGCGGTGTTTGACGAGGTAGAAACCGACGTTCGGCTGAAGCTCTACGGCGACGGGTATTATTTTAACTATCCCGATGTGCCCGATGGGCGGCACCGTATTGGTACATTTGTGTGTCGAATACCCGCCAAGAAGAATTATGTGCAACCTTTGGGGTCGGATTTAACCATCGACAGGCTACATTTAGCCAAAGGAACGGGGGTGACGTTTGCGATGGGAAACTGTAAAATTGGAGCCATCACGCAGGAAGCGGGCACGCAGGCGACGTTTGAAAGTCGTGAAAATAAGTTTAAAAACGAAGTTCCGCTCTATAACGGCTTCATTGTAGAGTCCTGCAAAGCGACCAATATTCTTTGGAAATTTAACTGGTATATTTCGCAGGAGAATTTTGCGGATGTCAATAAAGTGTTGACGGGGGAGCGCTACGAGTTCAAGAATTTTTCGGGAAATAATTTCTTACAAACACATACCTCCGTTGCTTTGCCCGACGGCCGCTCCGTCTATGTGACGGCCTTTCGGTACGACGAAGATTCCAAGCTCAGGGCTTCGGTTCAACAATTTCTGAATTTTGTGGAATTTAACTGGACCAATGTTGAAATGAGATTGAAGGATTCGTCGGCTAGTGACTTGACCCAACGTTATGTGCCAATGCAGTCTAGCGCGGATGGTTTATTGAAAACTGCGCGTAAGTCACTCCCCAAAACGGGTTGGAAAAAAGGCTGGCAACCGAGCTCGTTTGTTAAATGTACCGTCCAGCGTTGAGAAGATTTTACAAAAAAACGGGCGGCTGAAGATTTTGCTTCAGCCGCCCCAGTTTGGGTATGTATCGTTACATTTTTAAGAATTCTTCACTTAGAATAATAAGCTCAGTCCACCGCCAATACTCAGTAAGCCGATAGGGTGCACTTCGCTGATTTTTTCGTCGCCTTTGTCTTTTCCAATGGTTAAAGTACTGGTAATGTCGTTGAAAGACGCTTTGGTGCTCACGTAATCGGCATGAACCGCAAGGGCAAAATTACGCGTGATTTTGCAACGAACGCTTGCGCCACTTCCCACCGAAAACGAGCCGTTGCGGCTTTGGGCGGTTTTGATGGTCAGCGGAACGTCAAAAAAGGTTCCTTTCAGCTCGGTGTAAGGACGCTGAATCCATGAATAACCTCCCGTAACGCGGGCGTCAAACATCCAAATTCCTGCTTTGAAGGTCATGTAAGGCCCTGCCAAAAAATGCGAACAGTTCCACGTGCCGCCCGAAGACGCCCATGTGCCGCCTGGATGGCTTTTTTGTATACTTTCAACAAGCTTGAGTGTGCTTGTTTGGTTAAGGCAGTTGGTAAAAGATCCCATAATTCCTATACGCCGCGTAAGACGGTACCCCGCCGATACCTGCATGGAAGAGCCGCGCAAAGCACTGATTTCAGAAGATGCGCTGGGGTCTGCTTTCATCAAAGATTTGACGGGAATGCTAGTGCCGCCCGAAAAATTCACAAAACCTCGGTGGTCAATGTGTGATAAAATAAAACTTTGCTGGGCAAAACTCATGCCCGTTACAAGTAACCCGATGACAAGAGTGTATATTTTCTTCATAACAACTTATGGGATTAAGGTTGATATAAAAGGCTAATTACAACATTCGTGCCAAACTTTTAATGGCTTGATTTACAGGATAACTGTCGGCAGATTTCTTTGAACAGAAAATGTTTTACGATATTCGCAGCTTGAAATTTTCAGCATGAATGTATTGGATGAAACCATTGCGCAGATTGCGGCATTGCAGTCGAAAGGGGAGAGGTATTTTGACGAAGGATTATTTCTAGCGCAGCGTACCAATCGCCTGATTGGATACCAGCGCCCCGATACGACGGTGTTTTTTACGGCGGTGATTGTGTTTACGCTGCAAAAACTAAAACCGTTTCTTTCGGTTGAGAGTCAACGATTGGTGGATGAAATTGCGCAAAAGGGCGTTCAGAATTACCCAAAATTTCGGAATAAAGACGGCTTGAAAACCTATAATTTCTGGAAAACAACGCCTTCCAAACATTTTCCAAACGGCCACTTGTTTCGGCATTTTGAGCATTTTCGAATTCCTGACGATACCGACGACACGGCCATGATTTATCTCACTTCCGCGCCCACGCGGGAGGAGGTATTTTGGCTGAAAGAAAAATTGAGTTTGCACGCCAACGGAACGAAGCAATTCATTCAAAATACTTATCCCGAATACCGGCAACTAAAAGGATATTCAACATGGTTTGGTAAAAACATGTACATTGAGTTTGATGCCTGTGTTTTGGCCAATGTGTTGTATTGTATTTATGAGTATAATATGCCTATAAATCAGCATGATACGGATAGTTTGAGGTATATCAGGTCGGTGATTGAAACCGATCGTTATCTGACTCAGCCCTTCAGATGTGCGCACCAGTATCCGCGTACGGTGCCGATTATTTACCACGTTGCGCGCCTGATGGGGGCATTTGTGATTTCCGAGTTAGAGCCTATTCGTGAAAAACTAATTGCCGATACTGAGTCTCTTCTGCAAAAACCACTGCCGATACTAGACGAAATTTGCTTAAAAACGTCATTGATGAGGTTGGGCGTAAAAGGTGTGCCAGAAGCCCGACTTCCCGTTTCGAACGCTGATTTTGAGGGTTTTTATTTTTTCATTGCGGGTTTGTTGACGGCCTACGAAAACCCGTTGTTGTATCGTATGGCCATTTCTCCGTTGTTTCAGATGCGCTGGGAATGTGAAGCCCACTGCTGGACACTGGTGGCTGAATACTTGGCTTTGCGGCAAATTTGCTGAGACGTTCCCTCGGTTTTCTTCAAATTTTTTTAGGAATATTTAAATAAAAGCAGGAATAAAAAGGCGTTTTTGCCTTTTACACTTGATTGCCAAGAAGATTTGGTTCTGGCAATCGCCATGACATTCATTGTTCCTAACTTTATTTTCAGAATGAAACCTTTGCATTTTCTTCTCTCGGTAGTCCTGTGCAGTATTGGATGGGTTGCTTTTAAGCCCCAAGTCCCCAACGTAGTGAAAGCTCCGCCCAAAAAAACGGAGCTGCGAGTGGTGCAGGATGAAAAAGCAGGGACGATTTCAGTTTTTCGACTCAACGGAAAAGAGCCCATTTTGACCCAAAATGCTAAGGCGGATTTTCGGCCTTATCTGCACCCCATCATGGCCCCCGACGGTAAGGGCGTTCTGACCGAGTACAGTCCTGGACATCACAAACACCAAACGGGTATTTATTGGGGCTACACGCGCGTGAATGGGCGTGATTATTTTCACCATCCTGAGGGCGATTATTGGCGGCGGGTTTCGGCCAAAGTAATCAGAAGCAAAGGCCCAGAAGTAAAGTGGGAAACGGTGTACGATTTGCTCGACGAAAAAGGCAACGCGGTATTGACCGAAACCCAAACTTGGACCATGGCGGAAAAAGATGGAAAATATATTCTTAATCTTGAATGGGCGGGTGAAGCCCAAACCGATGTAACGATTGGAAAATACGACTACGGCGGGTTGTTTGTGAGAATGCCGTGGAAACAGGGAATCAAAGGTGAAGTGATAAACGCGGCCCGTCAAAAAAATGAGAAAGCCGAAGGGCAACGCGCCACGTGGGTTGATATTGGAATGCAGGTAGAAGGTCGCAGTGACTTGGCGCATATTGCCATTTTTGACCATCCCGAAAATAAAGGTTTTCCGCAATATTGGCGGGTAGACGGCCAATTGGGGGCTGGGCCAGCCCGGGCTCGTACGGGAGACTGGCAAATTAAAAAAGGGAAAGTGGAGGTGATAAAGCACCAATTGGTGATTTATACGGGCGAGTTCAACGATGTAAAATTGTCGGGTACGTGGAGTGAATTTAGCGGGCAAGATATGGCCTACGCCCTCTGGGGAGTGGCGCAGCAGGAAGGCCGTGATGCCAAGTTCCTGTCGCCCGAAGAAGCCATTGCCAACATGACTCTTAAAGAGGGCTTTAAAGTAAATACTTGGGCCTCTGAACCGATGATGACCCAACCGATGGCTTTTTGCTGGGATGACCGAGGTCGCCTGTGGGTGGCCGAAAACCGTGACTATGAATCGCGCGGGCATGGATTTTCCAACGCGGGCAACAGCCGAATTCTCATTTTGGAAGATACCAATCATGATGGAGTGGCCGATACCAAAAAGGTGTTTTTGGAAGGAATTGCTTTTCCCGCCGCTATGGCGGTTGGCTTTGATGGGCTGTATCTAGGTGCTCCGCCGAACCTCCTTTTTGTGCCCGACCGCAACCACGACGACGTGGCTGATATGGATAATATCGAAGTGCGGCTTACGGGATGGGGTATCCGCGACCGCCACGAAACGCTCAACAGTTTACATTGGGGCCCCGACGGTTGGCTGTACGGTTGCCAAGGATTTGCGACTCCTTCAAAAGTGCGCAAACCCGAAGGGAAAGGCCGTATTTACAGGCATAAAGACCCATTTCCAGAAGATATTTTGCAAGGAGAAGGTGTAGATATTAACGGTGGCGTGTGGCGTTATCACCCTACAAAAGACAAATTTGAAGTGGTGGCGCACGGTTTCAGTAATCCTTGGGGGATTGATTATGATGCTAAGGGACAACTGTTTATCAGCGCTTGCGTGATTCCGCACATGTGGCACGTCATTTTGGGGGGAATTTATCACCGGCAGGGTGGACAACATTTTAATCCCTATATCTACAGCGATATACGCACCATTGCCGACCACAGCCACCGCTCGGCGCATGGCGGGGCGCGAGTGTATCAATCGGATGCGTTTCCTGAGGAACATAAAGGCCGAATTTTCATGGCCAACATCCACGAGCACGCTGTGTTGTCGGATGTTTTGGAGAAAAAAGGCTCGGGTTTTGTGGCCAAACACGGCGATGAATTGCTCATGGCCAACAACGCCCAATGGGTAGGATTCAGCATGGAAGTAGGCCCAGACGGAGGGCTGTACGTACTCGATTGGCACGATGCCGACATTTGCGGCAAAGAAGTTATAAACGGTGAAACGGGCCGTATTTTTAGAATTATGCCCAAAGAATCCTTGGCCAAAAACTGGGATGGGCGCTTTGATGATTTGACTAAACTGTCAGATAAACAATTGGTTGAGTTGCAAACAAGCCCCAGCGACTGGCATTCAAGAAGAGCAAGAGTGATTCTGCAATCTCGGGCCACCAAAGGAAATTTAGACAAAAGTGCCTTGGCTGATTTACAAACCATTTTTCAGACAAATGCAAATCCAGATTACCGACTTCGGGCGCTGTGGGCGTTGCATACTACGGCAAGTATTACGGCGGCAGAATTGCAGAAATCATTGACTGACAGAGATGAGTACATTCGCGCTTGGGCAATTCAACTGTTATGCGAAGACAAAACGCCATCGACCGATGCGTTGGCAGCGTTTGTGAAAATGGCTAAAGAAGACGCGTCGCCCGTGGTGCGGCTTTATTTGACGTCGGCCATGCAGCGGATTGACAATGAATCTGGGTGGAAAATTGTGGAACAGCTGGCCAAACACGGCGAAGACAACGAAGACCATAACCTGCCCAAGATGATATGGTTTGGCTTGGAGCCATTGGTCAAAGCCAATCCCAATCGCGCCCTTGAATTGGCGTCACAAACGCAGATTCCATTGATTGCCAAGTACGTGGCGCGTCGGTTGATAGATGCCAATGCTCCTGAAGCGGTCATTGCGATGGTGGGCAAATCGTCTAAAAATCAGGTAAGTATTCTGGAAGGTATGCGTGATGGATTGGAAGGGCGATTTGACTTAAAAGCACCTGCTAATTGGGCCGCCGTATACGCTAAGCTGCGCCTAGAAAAAGGCGAAGTGGCGAATCTTGCCACCCAGATAGCGCAACGTTTTGGGGATACCGAGGCCACTCAAAAATCTATGATTACGCTGAAAAACAAAAATGCGCCTTTACTCCAACGCCAACAGGCACTGCAAGCTATTGCGGCTCGTAAACGGGAGGAGTTGGTTAATGAAATTCCCAACCTGTTGAACGAGCCTAAATTGCGGATGGATGTGATTAGGGCTATTGCCGATTATGACAAGGAGCCGTTGGCTAAATTGTTGATTTCTAAATATAAAGACCTTAGTGCTGCCGAAAAACAACAGGCTATTCAGACACTTTCTTCGCGCCCCAAATACGGTTGGCAATTAACGCAGGCCCTAAAAAGTCAGACGATTCCTAAACGTGATGTGCCGCCTTATGCCGCTCGACAATTGCTGCGGGTAGTGGGAAGCGGATTCATTGAAGTGTGGGGCCCCATTGAACAGGAGCCGTCGTTAGAAAAATCGTATTCAAAATACCAGCGGATGATTACTGATAAAGCCGTTGCCACGGCCAACGCGGTTAAGGGCGAGGTAGTTTTTCAACGCACCTGCGGAAGTTGTCATAAGATGTACGGCAAAGGTGGCAACATTGGCCCCGATTTGACGGGTTCCAACCGCGCCAATCTAGATTATCTGTTGTTCAACGTTCTGAATCCCAGTGGCGAAATTCAAGAAGATTATAAGTTGGTGGTGGTCACCACCCGCGATGGGCGCACGTACTCTGGCAATGTTATCTCAGAAAATGAACGACAGTTGACGATGCGTGTGGTAGGCCAAGATGCGGTGGTAGTCAACAAATCGTCGATTCAGTCGCGCGAAGTGATGCCCACGTCGCTGATGCCCGTGGGATTGTTTGATGCATTGGCCGAACAGGAAGTACTGGATTTGGTAAAATACATGCGAACCATGAGCGGTAACAAACAGGCACAGAAATAAACAAAACGTACCAAAAACTCCCTGGGCAGAAAAAGACCAATCTCCTTCGTACCTTTGTGTTTTATAAATAGCAAAGCGCATGAAGTTTGAAGAGTATCACATTGCCCCCGAAATCAAGAAAAGTTTAGTGAATCTGGGGTTCAAACGCCCCACCGATATTCAGTTTAAAGCGATTCCTTCCATTCTGAAAGGGGAAGATGTGTTGGCCATTGCCCAAACGGGTACGGGAAAAACGGCCGCGTTTGCCATACCCATTATCCATTTGCTCAACGAGCGCAAACGCAACAACCGCCGCCCTGATGGCGTTAAATGCGTCGTGATGGTGCCTACGCATGAGTTGGCTTTGCAAATCACCGAAGTGTTTAATCGCCTTGGCCATTTTACGTTAGTAGAAACCTTGGGTTTATTTGGAGGCGTGGCGCAGGATCCACAGATAGCCAAATTGAACAAGGGGGTAGATGTGGTGGTGGCAACCCCTGGGCGCTTGTTTGACTTGGTCAGTCAGGGCCACCTCAAGCTCGACCGGGTTGAGGTGCTGATTCTCGACGAAGCCGACCACATGCTGGATTTGGGTTTTATCAAAGACATTCGTGATTTGCTTCGTCACCTACCGCGTCGGCGGCAAACATTGTTTTTTTCTGCTACCATTGACGATAAAATCAAGAAATTAGCCTATTCGCTCATCAACAGCGGGGCCATTCGCATTCAGATTTCGCCCAAAGACCCCGTGGCCAAAAATATTGAACATTTTGTGGCTTATGTGGAAATGGACGATAAACGTTTCTTTCTTGAGCGCATCATCAATGAGCATCCCGAAAGTAAAATCATGGTTTTTGTCCGGACCAAAGTGCGAGCCGAGCGGGTATTTAAGGCGTTGGAACGCATGGAAATCAGGAGCCTAACGCTGCACGGAGATAAAGACCAAAAAGACCGCTTGACGGCCCTGAATGATTTTAAAAGCGGAAAAACCAAAGTGCTGATAGCAACCGACATCAGCGCCCGTGGCATTGATATTACAGGAGTGGATTATGTCATTAACTATGACTTGCCCGAACAGGCCGAAAACTACGTCCACCGGGTTGGACGTACAGGGCGTGGTACACTCAAGGGCAATGCCGTTTCATTTTGTAGCCCAGAAGAAAAACCCATTTTGGATGAAATCGAGACTTATCTCGATAAGCCCATCGACGTGCTCCAAATTAGCAAAGCTGAATACGACAGCATGATTGATTTTACGAATGATAATTCAGGAAATTTGCAGGTACTTTTGCGCGAGATAGAGGAGTTGGAAGAAGGGCGAAAAAAGAAAAAACGCAAAAAGAAATAGAAGCTACGCAAAGACTTTTTTTTAATAAGTATAGAATTAAGGGCCTCAGAGGGAATTGTTTTGACATTCTCTGAGGCTTTTCGTTTTTTATCGCGTTTTAGGAAATTAGTTTAGATTTTTTTTATTCTGTATGGGTTCTTCGTTGAGTTTTCTTCTAAATTGCAACCGCAAAAGTCAATTTTTTATTAAAAAATCCATATTAATTATTTTCTCTATTCATCAATGAAGTACATCCGTGCGTTGTTGAGTCTGCTGGTAGCTGGTGGACTGACGTACCTGCTCAATCAACCATTAGGTCCTGCTCCCGCTTTAGGGCCTTTTTTTAGTCCTTTTACTGGGTTTTGGCAAAATGACGAAGCTCCCCAAAAAGCATCTTCTTCTGAATTAAAACTACAAGGCCTAAAGGGCGAGGTGATTGTAAAATACGACGACAACGGCGTACCTCATATTTTTGCCGAAAACGACGCGGATTTATTTTTTGCGCAAGGGTACATCATCGCGCGTGATCGCCTGTGGCAAATGGATTTTTATACCCGCGTTACTTCTGGTCGTTTGAGTGAAGTGATGGGGCCGTTAGCGCTTGACTTTGACCGTTATAATCGCCGTCTCCAATTGCCAGAAGGTGCCGCAAAGCTCGCCGAAGCATTCATGAAAGACCCTGATTCAAAACTGGTTGCGGAGTCGTACTCTGCTGGTATAAATGCGTACATTGAGCAAGTTGAATACAAAGATTTAGCGATCGAATTCAAGATTTTGGGCTATCGCCCCGAAGCATGGTCACCGTTAAAAACGGCTTTGGTGGAGATGCTCATGCGCAAAGACATGAACGCCCGCTCCGATGATTATCGCATGTCAAATACATTGGCGGTGCACGGAGAAGAGGTCGTCAAAGATTTATTCCCCGATTATCCTATTGAAGAATCTCCCATCATTCCCAAAGGGACCAAGTGGACTTTTACGCCGGTGGCCGTGCCAAAAGTGCCCGAGATGCTGAAAGCAAGCGTGGCCGCACGGTTAGATATTGAATCAGAGAACCCAGGCATTGGCTCCAATAACTGGGCTGTGCATGGTTCGCGTACGTCAACGGGATTGCCACTGCTTTCCAATGATCCACATTTGGGTTTATCCCTTCCTTCCATTTGGTACCAAATGCAGCTCGTGTCGCCCACCGTCAATGTCTATGGTGTGTGTGTGCCTGGCTGGCCGGGTATAGGGATTGGTTTTAATAAAGACATTGCCTGGGGAATGACCAACGTAGGCTCCGATGTATTTGATTTTTACCAAATTAAGTTCAAAGATAAAACGCAGAAAGAATACCAACATGACGGACAATGGCGTCCAGTGACAATGAAAATCAATGAATTCAGGGTGAAAGGGGAAGCAAAAACCGTGCTGGATACGGTTCGATATACCCATCACGGGCCTGTTCTTTACAGTGACGGCCAAACGCCGTTTATGGGAGATTTACCCGTGGGTCATGCGCTCACGTGGATTGGGCCTGTGGCGGTGGGCAATTCGTTGAAAGCCTTGTACATGATTAATCGTGCCAAAAACTACGATGACTACCGCGCTATCATGCCTTATTTGGCTTCACCAGCGTTCAACGTGGTGTTTGCAAGCAATCAAAATGACGTGGCCATCACATCGGCGGGGCAGTTGCCGCTTAAGTGGAAAGAGCAGGGCAAGTTTGTGTTGGATGGGGCTAATCCCGCGCACGACTGGCGTGATTGGATTCCCGTTGAGCAAAATCCGTACGTCAAAAATCCAGCGCGTGGGTACGTAAGTTCGGCCAACCAATTCCCTGCTGACCCTTCTTATCCCTATTATTTGGGGTGGAAATTTGCACCCGGCGAGCGAGGAATTCGGATAAATGAGCGTTTGGAAAAAATGACCCAAGCCACCATCGACAGTCTGCGCCTACTCCAAAACGATAATTTTAACGTGGAAGCCCGCCGAGTTTTGCCCGATTTACTCAAAATATTGGAAAAGGATTCCAGTTCAAAAGTCAATCCGGCTTATCAGATTTTGGCGAACTGGAACCTTAGAAATGACCCCGAAGAGCTAGGGCCGACGATTTTTGAGCGTTGGGTAAAAGAATTGCGGTTGGCAATATGGGATGATGATTTTCCATCAACTGATAAAAAAGCTCCCATGATGCTTCCCACCCGTGACCGCACGTGGGCGTTGCTTCAAAAGCAACCAGATTCGAAATGGTTTGATGATAAAAGAACCCCTAAAAAGACGGAAACGGCCGCCGATATTGTTCGCTCTACCTTTGCCGCTGCGATAGATTCACTCATTGACAAACACGGACGTATCAATGACGAATCCTGGGCGTGGGGAAAAGCAAAAAGCACTGATATTAAACACCTTGTGCCACTTTTTAAGTCATTTTCACGAATGGATGTCATCAACGGTGGCGGTGCAAACATCGTCAATGCTACGACTGAGGGCGGTCACGGCCCCTCGTGGCGGATGGTGGTGCAATTGGACAAAACGTGGCCCAAAGCCTTTGGACTGTATCCAGGAGGTCAGTCTGGAAATCCGGGGAGTCGTTTGTATGATAACATGATTGACCGCTGGGCCAAGGGAGAATTGAACGAACTGGTGTTTTTGAAATCAAAAGAAGAGAATCATCCTAAGATTATTTCGACACTTAAATTGGGTAAATGAACGGTTTAATGCTACCGAAATTGTGATTAAACTAGGTAGTTGGTAGTAATTTTGTTAAAATCAACTGAAAACTAGGGGATTATGCTATTAAAATAAGTGTAAACTAACTATTTTTGCGTAATTCCTTAGTACTTCGTAGATTACAGTACGTTTTATTCTCCTAAACTCAAAGTTATGCTTTACGTTCTTATCATTCTATTCAGTGCCATTGCACAATATTTTGGCCCTTGGTGGTTGATGCCTATTGTGTGTTTTGTGTTATGCTTGTGGAAAGCAGATGCTGCCTTAAAAGCTTTTGGAGTTGCTTTTTTTGCAGCGGCAACGTTATGGTTAGGTTACGCTTCTTATCAGCATTTTGCCAATGAAGGACTCATTGGCCAAAAAGTAGCCGACATTTTTAAAATTCCCAATGTGCTGGTTCTGGTAGTGATTACAACGCTGATTGGCGGAATTGTATCAGGTTTTGCGGGTATGGCAGGTTACTACTGCCGCCGAGCGCTGGCATAGACGGTTTTTACCTAAAAAAGCCCTGCTGATTGTTTTTGGCAGGGCTTTTTTATTGGTTTGATGATTGTCAAACATTTCTTTCCATCCAACCGAGCATATAGTTAAACACCTCCAACTTTCCTGGTTCATTATGAATTTCGTGGTACATTCCATCCCATTTTTTGTAGGTGATAGGACCGCTTACTCGATGCGCAAATGCCTCACTTGCGGGTTGAGAGGTTAATTTGTCCTCTGCGGCGTGCATCAATAAGGTTGGAACGGGCATTGCCCCCGAAAAACTGTTGAGAAAAGCGGCCGCTTCCAAAATGCCGATACTAGCCGATGCCGTTATCAAACCATGCACCAACGGGTCATTTTTATACGCTTCTACCACCGTTGGGTCTTTTGAGATATGCTCTTGAGCCAAGCCACTATCTTGACTGAATCCAGGAAAAACCGTGCGCATCAGTTTGCCCAACGTAATCAAAATGGGTTTAGGCTCAAACGCTAATTGTATCCACGGACCACTGACAATCAGCCCTTTCAGGACGGGCTTACGGCGTAATACATAGTTCAATGCCAAATTTCCGCCCATCGAATGCCCGTAAAGAAACAAAGGTGCGGGAGAGGTTTTAGAGGTGACAAATTCCAAAAAAGTCTCAATATCATCTAAATACGCGTCGTATTTGGGGGCATGTCCGCGTTTACCTTCCGATTTTCCGTGTCCTCGGTTGTCAAGGGCGTAAACAGAATACCCATTTTTGTTGAAAAATTCGGCTAGATGCGCATACCTGCCGCTGTGTTCTCCAAAACCGTGGATGAGGGCAATGACGCCCTTAGGGGTTTCGATGGGCCATGCCCGGGCAAACAGTGCAAGCCCGTCTTTTGCAATAAGGTTTTGGGTAATTTCGGTCATGGTTTAGGTTTTTGGATGAAAGATAAAGAAAAACCCAAAACCGCCGCTCCAAACGGGTAAGAAAAACCCATTTCTTGTCTTTATAAAAGGTAGTTTAATATGCAGCTTAAAATGGGAATGAAACCAAAATGGATATTTACGGGAGGGGTGGCAGTGATATTGCTGAGCTCATTTTCGTTTTTAGGAATGTTTGAACATCGGGTGGATTTCAACGACGAGGTGAAACCCATTTTGAATAAACATTGCATGGCATGTCATGGAGGTGTGAAGAAGGCGGGCGGGGTAAGTTTTTTGTTCGAACAGGATATGTACCAACCTGCTAAGTCGGGCAAGCCACCTGTGGTGGCGGGCGATGCCGATGATAGTGAAATGATGCGGCGTATTTTATTGCCCGAAGGGCACGAAGATAAAATGCCTAAAGACGGTCCGTCGTTGACGGAAGAAGAAATTGAGGTACTCACGAAATGGATTGATCAAGGTGCTCAATGGGGGAATCACTGGGCTTACAACCGCATCGAGCGTCCAGAGGTGCCCAAGATTGGCAGTTTTTGGGCGCGAATCGGCTTAACTAACGACGAAGAAACCCGTTGGGCCAAAAATGAAATTGACCATTTTGTTCTTGAAAAACTACGAGAGCAAGGCCTTAAACCTGCCCCCGAAGCCGACCGCGCCACGCTCATTCGGCGGGTAAGCCTCGACCTGACAGGCCTCCCACCTACAGATGCACAGGTGCAACAATTTCTTCGTGATACATCGCCCAAAGCTTACGAAACGCTCGTCGATTCGCTGTTGGCTTCGTCGGCTTACGGAGAACGTTGGGCGGGTACATGGTTGGATTTGGCGCGCTATGCAGATACCAAAGGCTACGAACGCGACCCTGGACGCAGCATCTGGCGCTATCGCGATTGGCTTATCAAAGCCTATAACGAAGATAAACCCTACGACCGATTTGTCACTGAACAGTTGGCGGGAGATTTGTTGCCCAACGCGACGGACGATAACCTCATTGCCACTGGATTTCACCGCAATACCATGACCAATGATGAGGGCGGTACGCAGGACGAAGAGTTTCGCGTTGCGGCGGTCATCGACCGGGTAAATACCACTTGGGATGTTTTTCAGGGAACTACTTTTAGTTGTGTGCAATGCCATAGCCATCCTTACGACCCGTTTAGGCACGAAGAATATTACAAATACATGGCGTTTTTTAATAATTCTCGTGATGAAGACGTCACCAGCGAAACACCTACGTTGCGTTTTTATAAGAACGAAGATTCACTGAAAATTGCGAAAGTAGAAAGTTGGATTCAACAAAATACCTCCAAAAATGGGACAAATGCGATGAACCTTGCTGAGTTTCGGCAGTTTGTACGCATCATGGAGCCTAAGGTTAATTCCCACGATTTTGACCAACATGTCAATGCGTCGTTGCTGGATGCCAAATATTTTGGTATTCAGGACAATGGTTCAGCGCGCTGGCAGAATGTGACGCTGACGGGCAAACGTCGCCTTTTGATAGCCATTGGGACCAACGCCGAAAATGCGTTGTTAGAACTGCATCAGGATAGTTTGCGGGGCAAAATAGTAGCATCGTTGGCGGTTCCCAAGACGGGAGGCGCAGGTCGAGATACCGTCATAATTTTGCCAGTATTGCCCGATGCTGGAAAAAGGACGCTTTACTGGACGCTCAAAAGCACCAAAACACCCAAAGAATGGGTGCAGATTAAATGGGCGACGTTTCAGCAAGCGCTACCAGGAAGTGACCAACCCGCATTTGCCGAAATTGAAAAAGAATACGCCCAAATCTTGACGGGTAATGTCGAAAACACACCTATTATGTACGATGGTCACGGGGACTTGGCCCGTCAAACCCACGTGTTTGTTCGCGGAAATTGGACCGTAAAAGGAGACAAAGTTCAGCCTGATGTACCAGGTATTTTTAAAGCAACGGGCGCAGAAAACGATACGCGGCAACCAAAATCAACCAACCGTTTGGGTTTGGCCCAGTGGATGACCTCACGCAACCACCCGCTGACGGCCCGCGTAGCCGTAAATCGTTTGTGGGAACAGTTGTTTGGAACGGGTATCGTAGAAACGGTAGAAGATTTTGGCTCTCAGGGTATTGCCCCTACGCATCAATCGTTGCTTGATTGGCTTTCGGTAGAACTTATGGAAACGCAGCAGTGGAGTATTAAGAAGATGTTGAAAAAAATCGTGCTGTCGGCCACCTATCGTCAAAGCTCGGCGGTGACACCCGAAAAATTAGAAAAAGACCCCTACAACAAATGGCTGTCGCGCGGGGCACGGGTCCGCCTGACGGCCGAGCAGGTACGCGATCAAATGCTGGCTGTCAGTGGATTATTGTCCCGAAAAATGTACGGAAAAAGCGTAATGCCTTTGCAGCCTGATAATATCTGGCTGTCGCCCTATGACGGAGCCAAGTGGCAACTCAGCGCGGGCGAAGATCGCTACCGACGCGCCTTGTATATTTATTGGAAACGCACCGCACCGTATCCCTCTATGGTGACCTTCGATGCGCCGAGCCGAGAGTTTTGTCAAGTACGACGTTTACGGACCAATACGCCTTTGCAAGCCTTGGTGACGCTCAATGACCCCGTGTATCTGGAAGTGGCGCATTGCTTTTCTGAGACGATTGCGGCGCAATATTCCCAGCCTCAGCAGCAGATTCGGGAGGCTTATCGCCGCCTGACGTACCGTACCATTTCGCCCAAACGCTTACAGGTGTTGACGAAGTTGTATCAAAAATCACTGGCCGAATACCGCAAGAACCCCGAAGGGGCAAAGAAACTCCTGGCCAACGAACCCAATGCGAGACCAGAACTCGCCGCCCTAGCCGTAACCACCAACGCCATGCTTAATTTGGATGAGGTCGTAACGAAAGAATAGACGATTTGCCTTCTTACGTCATGTTTCCTACTTCTTATTTCAGTCCTCAAAGTATTCTTTGTAAAATTTTAGTATACTTGAAGGATAAACGATTCCGAAACAGATGAAAATAAACTTCTATGGTGCAGCACGCCGTGTAACGGGTACTAAGCACCTGATTACGACCGAACAGGGAACGAAAATTTTGCTTGATTGTGGGCTTTTTCAGGGCATAAACACCCAAGACCTCAATCAAAACCTTGGTTTTAGTGCCAAAGATATTGATGTTGTCATTCTTTCTCATGCTCACATTGACCACGCTGGGTTGCTGCCTCGTTTGGTCCGTCAGGGATACCGTGGGCCTATTTACTGCACTCCGCCTACCGCCGACTTGTGCAATATTATGCTGCTCGACAGTGCGTTTATTCAACAAAAAGACCTCGAACGCATCAACGAGCGTCGTCGCCGTAAAGGGGATGCTGTACTGGAGTTACTTTACGACGAAAACGATGTGCGCCAAACGCTTGAATTATTTGTTACCGTGGGATACCACGAAGATTTTTGGCTCAATCGTGATGAAGTAAAAGTCCGATTTACCGATACGGGCCACATCTTAGGCAGTGCGGCGGTACATTTGACGATTAAGGAGCAAGGTGTTGAAAAACAAGTAACTTTTTCGGGAGATGTGGGTCGTCCGAATGATAAAATTTTGCGAAGCCCCGAACCCTTTCCGCAGGCACAGGTGATTATTTGTGAATCCACCTACGGGAACCGGGTCCACGAGCCCGAGCCCGACATGAAGGCGCATTTGCTGCGTATTGTGCGCGATACCTGTGTAACGCGTGGGGGTAAACTTATCATTCCCGCTTTTGCCGTCGACCGTACGCAGGAGCTAATTTATGCGCTTGACCAACTTGAAAATGAAGGATTGCTGCCGCGGCTCAAAGTGTTTATTGATAGTCCGTTGGCCATAAAAGCGACCTCTATCATGCGAAAGCACGACGAATATTTTAACCCCGATATTGTGGAATACATCGAAAAAGACGGCGATGCGTTCAATTTTCCTAATTTACACTACATATCGGATGTGGAACAATCCAAGGCCATTAACAACCTTAAAGAGCCTTGTGTGATTATTTCAGCCTCGGGCATGGCCGAAGCGGGGCGTATCAAACACCACATTAAAAATAATATTCTTGACCCCGACAGCACTATTTTGCTGGTAGGGTATTGCTCGCCCGATAGCCTCGGTGCTGCGCTTAAACGTGGCCAACCAGAGGTGAAAATATTTGGAGAAACCTACCAAGTACGAGCACGGGTGGAGGTAATGGATTCATTCTCAGCCCATGCTGACTATACCGAACTCATTCAGTTTTTGAAATGCCAAGACCCTACACAGGTAAAAGCGCTATTTTTGGTTCATGGCGAATACGAAAATCAAGTAGAATTTAAGGCGCGACTTGAAGCCGAAGGATTCCGAAATGTTGAAATTCCCGCGCAGGGAGAAGGCTTCTTTCTGTAAATAACCATAGGGGCAGGCCTCGATACGGCTTTGGTAGGCGCGAGGCCTGCCCCTACGATTGTAGGTTTTAATAAAAAACACTCCCTGAATGTTGCGAAAATGGGGAAGTAGCGTTTACTTTGCAGCATCAAAACAACCGGCGAAGTGGTGGAATTGGTAGACACGCACGTTTCAGGTGCGTGTGCCTTCGGGTATGCGAGTTCGAGTCTCGCCTTCGTCACTTTTGTAAACGCCTGTAAGTCAGTGATTTACGGGCGTTTTTTATGGGAAAAATAGCAGTGTGGCAAAAATGTGGCAGGACTTCGCCCAAACCAACAACATTCACCCAATAAAAATGGCACTGCCTTTCAAAGAAGTCTACCTTCGGCGTTTCGCCGCCGCTTCACTTTCAAAAAATGGTTTGAACGAAAAGTAGAGGGTTTCAACAAACAGCTCAATCCCGTATTCCTGCACGCCAAAAAGCTCATAGTCTTCTGTCATAGTGGTTGTGTGTATTCTCCACAAGTTCATCAAAATCAAATCATAATCAGAAAGCTACGGCATTTTTCCGTAATTTTGCCCCTCCAAAAAAGACACTAAACGTTCAACACTGGATTTTAGGCTATTTCAGTGTTTTTGGTCAAATGTCAAACATTAAATTTCAAATGTCAGTAAGAATGACTTCCCACGAAATCCGTCAAGCGTTTTTAGACTTTTTTAAAAGTAAAGGCCACCTCATTGTGCCCTCGGCACCGCTTGTGGCAAAAAATGACCCCACACTCATGTTCAATAACTCGGGCATGGCGCAGTTTAAAGATTTCTTTTTGGGCAACGGCACGCCACCAAGTAAGCGTATCGCCGACACCCAGAAATGTCTGCGCGTGAGTGGCAAACACAACGACCTCGAAGATGTGGGTTTTGATACCTATCACCATACGATGTTTGAGATGCTAGGCAACTGGTCGTTTGGCGATTATTTCAAAAAAGAAGCCCTTGCGTGGTCGTGGGAATTGCTCACCGAAGTTTATAAACTCCCCAAAGAGCGCATTTACGTATCGGTTTTTAAAGGCGACGAAAAAGACGGCGTTCCTTTTGACCAAGAAGCCTGGGATATTTGGAAAGAAATGGTGGGCGAAGACCGCATCATTTTAGGTAATAAAAAAGACAATTTCTGGGAAATGGGCGATACAGGCCCCTGCGGCCCCTGCTCAGAAATCCACATTGACCTCCGCGACCAAGCCGAAGTAGATGCCAAGTCGGGCAAAGAACTCGTCAACGCCGACCACCCGCAAGTAGTGGAAATTTGGAACAACGTGTTTATGCAGTTTGAGCGCAAAGCCGACGGTTCATTGATTTCGTTACCTTCCAAACACGTTGATACTGGCATGGGCTTTGAACGCCTTTGCATGGCTATTCAGGGCAAAAAATCAAACTACGACACCGATATTTTCCAAAATACCATTCAGGTCATTGAGAAAATGTGCGGTAAAAAATACGGCGTAAACGGCACGCTCAACACGACCGATTATACCGACATCGCTATGCGTGTCATTGCCGACCACCTGCGCGCCGTGAGCTTTGCCATTGCCGATGGGCAGTTGCCTTCCAACGCCAAAGCGGGCTACGTCATTCGTCGTATTCTGCGTCGGGCTATTCGCTATGGTTATTCGTATTTGGGCTTCACTGAGCCGTTTATGAGTCAGTTGGTACCAGTACTAGCCGAGCAGTTCAAGGATGTTTTTCCCGAACTCAAAGCACAGGAAGACTTCGTAACCCGCGTGGTAAATGAAGAAGAAAAAAGCTTTTTGCGTACGTTGGAAGCGGGTATCAAACGTTTTGAAATCATCAGCGCACAAACGCCAGCGGGAGGAATCATCAACGGGGAAACTGTTTTTGAATTATCCGACACCTTTGGTTTTCCAGTGGATTTAACGGCTCTGTTGGCCAAAGAAAAAGGTTATAAAATCGACGAAGCTGGCTACGAAAAAGCGTTGGCCGAACAAAAAAATCGCAGCCGTCAGGACGCAGCTAAGGAGGCCACCGACTGGGTAGAAGTGAGTGAGGGCGGCGATTTCGAGTTTCTGGGCTACGATACCCTTGAAGCCAACGCTCAAATCGTGAAATACCGCAAAGTGAAAACCAAAGCGGGCGAAGAATATCACATCGTGCTGGACCGCACGCCATTTTATGCCGAAATGGGAGGACAAGTGGGCGATAGTGGTGAATTAGTAATGAGCAGCAAAGGGCAAGAAATAAAAATAAAGATCGTAGACACCAAGAAAGAAAACGATTTATTTATCCATGTTTCTAGGGATAAAAATCTGGATGAAATCCTCCTTACGCCCGACTACTCGCTCCTCGCTTCTGTAGACGCTCACCGCCGTCAGAACATCATGCGTAACCACACCGCTACGCACTTGATGCTAGCAGGTTTGCGGAAAGTGTTGGGTACGCACATCGTGCAAAAAGGTTCGTATCAAAACGACGAAGTAACGCGTTTTGACTTCTCGCACTTCGCCAAAGTAACCGACGAGGAATTAAAGCAAGTAGAAGACATTGTAAACGCTAAGATTCGCGCCAACATTGTCCAAAAAACCTACGTCAACGTACCCATTGATGAAGCCATCAAAAAAGGCGCAACGGCTACATTTGGCGAAAAATACGGCGATTTTGTCCGCGTCGTAGAGTTTGACCCGCAGTTTTCGGTCGAGCTTTGCGGAGGTACTCACGTGCCTTCTACGGGCGAGATTGCACTTTTTAAGTTCACCTCCGAAGGCTCTGTATCGGCAGGTGTACGCCGCGTGGAGGCCGTAACGGGTGAAAAAGCAATGGAAATCATCAGCCGTCAGGCAGATGTTATCAGCCAATTGGAAGAACTGTTCAAAGGCCAAAAAGACGTGGTGAAAGCCGTAGAAAACTTGCTTTCGGAGAAGGCCACGTTGCTCAAACGCATTGAAGCCCTTGAAAACGAAAAGTTGCAACAAACCAAACAAGGTTTATTGGCTCAGGCAGAAACTAAAGGTGAAATTTCGGTCATCATTGCGCGGGTAGACGTTGCCAACGCGGATGCACTCAAATCGTTGGCGTACCAACTGAAGGAGTCGTTAAGTACCTGTTTCATTGTATTGGGAACCGTACTGAACGGCAAGCCACAATTGGCCGTGATGCTTTCGGAAGATTTGGTAGCGCAGGGCAAACATGCCGGCAACATCGTCAAAGACCTCGCCAAAGAAGTCAAAGGCGGCGGCGGCGGACAGCCTTTCTTTGCCACTGCTGGCGGCTCGGATGTAAGCGGACTTGATGCGGCATTAGCAAAGGCAAAGACGATTCTATAGCCTGAACATATTATTTATATAGGTCTGTTTGAAGATCCTGAAATCCCTGACTAAAAAGTCGGGGATTTTTTGTTTTAAAGCATAATCAAACTACTAATGGCCAGTCGGATAAAGGTATATTTCATGCGACCTGACAAATTACTTTAGAGGTATATTTTATATTATCCAAAGACTTTATTGTTTAGAATTATTTTTCAACCTTACTTGAAGCATTTTACATATAAATACACTTAAAGACAGAATCTTACCAGCATTACATTTAAACAAAGAGTAATAAATATGCGCGCTATCAATCGACATATTGTCTGTCTAGCTATTATATTAACCGCGGTGAAAATATACGCACAGTCTCCTGTTCTTTCGCTTGAAATATACCAAACAGGCTTGGTCCGCCCGACCAATATTCAATCGGCGGGTGATAGCAGGCTTTTTGTTTCTGAAATCGGCGGGAAAATAAAAATCATTCAAAACAACAGTATTCTGCCGACGCCTTTTTTAGACATTAGTTCCAAGGTCGAGGACCCCCAATGGGCGGGCATCAACAGTTTTGCTTTTCATCCTAATTATGCACAAAACGGCCGTTTTTATGTACTCTACATTCGAAAACCCGATAACGTTGTTCAACTCTCACAATTCCGAAAAAGTGCCGGTAACGCTAATCTAGCCGATACCACTGAAACGCGTTTACTTACCATCCCACACGTACTGAACATAGGCCACCGTGGCGGAGCAATCAGTTTTGGAGCCGATGGCTATTTATACATTGCTACGGGTGATGATGCCGATGGCGGCAGAAACATCGTGGGCGACCCGCTCAACAATGCTCAAAACCTAGCCAAACTTTTCGGGAAGGTTCTGCGTATTGACGTCAACGCTAACAATAACACCTACGCCATTCCACCTTCTAACCCCTACCAAATGCCCAACGACGGCATTCGGGACGAAATCTGGGCGCGTGGCCTTCGAAACCCTTGGCGCATGAGCTTCGACCGCTCAACGGGAGATTTATGGATTGGCGACAATGGACAAGATGGCTGGGAGGAAATTGATTTTTTAGCCAAGAACGCCCCCAGTGGGGCTAACTTCGGATGGCGGTGTTATGAAGGCAACCATCGGTATGTTCAAACCGTATGCGAAGATTCTATCACGATGACTTTTCCCATCCACGAATACGCGGGTTTCACCAATAATAACGGCGCTGGGCGGTCAGTGATTGGCGGTTTTGTATATCGCGGTCAACAGTTTCCCGCCATGTACGGTCACTACATCTACGCCGATTATATCTCAGGAAATTTTTGGGCTTTACGCCGCAATCCCAACGGCAGCTACCAAAATGTGGCGCAATCCACCACACTTTCTAGCCCCGTTACTTTTGGGGAAGATTGGCAGGGGGAGTTATATACGGCTTCGTTCTCAAACGGAAACATCTATAAAATAAAAGCCCAATCCTGCCCTTCTTCTCTTACTTTGACCTCTTTTGACCCAATAACGAGCAACAATACATTCAACGCTGGCAATTCAATCAATGCAACCAATTCAATTGCAAATGCCGTAAATGTCACGTACACAGCTGGTAATTCGATTGAATTGAAACCTGGATTTACGACCGCGCAGGGCAGTATTTTTAACGCAAAAATCAGTACTTGTCCAACCTCCCCTTAAGGATGCGGGATGCGTTTCAAAGTCTTTTTTTACTCCCCAAAAACATCTCGCCTTTCTGCTCATTGGTCAGGATAAAATCTTCGTTGTTAATAAAGACAATGGCCTCGGTTTGTCCTTGGGCAAACTTTAAGCAGTACAATGGCTTCCGGAAATTCATGCCTTGGCTCACGTCAAAAAATAAGAGTTTTCCGTAGGTTAGTAGCACCAGTGTTTTTCCGTCGGGACTTACATCAGCCGCTGTCACCATGGCTTTGCTGTACACGCTGTCGATGGGCGCAACTTTGTAAGTGCCTGCGCTATCGGGTACAGCGTACATCCTTACGTTGCGGTTAGTCGTACTGCGGTTTTTAGAGAACAAATACAATTTATTTTGGTGCCAAACGGTAGCCTCGCAATCAAAATTTTGCTCAGCCGAAGGCGGTGGAAATGCTTTTTGGTCGGCATAAGCCACGCGGATGGCCTCATATTTATTCAACTCATTGGGGTTAATTTTGTGGATTACAAGGTCTCTACGTTGGTTGGCATTATTGCCCAAATCAGCGATATAGAGATTCCCTTTGGTATCCTGTGCCAAATCTTCCCAGTCGATATTCTTAAACTGGGGCAATTTTAGCACCGTTTTCACCTTCCCTTCGTCGTTTACTTCGTAGAGCTCAGCGGGATTATCCCCGTCATTGTGGGTCCAAAAAGTCCGAGCTTCTCGGCCCAATGCTAAGCCCGAGGTTTCCCGAAGGTCGGGAGGAAGCTGGCCGATTTTGACCATTTCATAGACGCTTTTCCCATTGACAAATCCAACATTTTTTTTCTCATTATGACAGTCACACAAAGCCACTCGCAGCGTAAAAGCCCACCAAATCAGTTTATGCATAATAAAATTTCGATTTTTTGGTTGTTTCGTCTGGTTTATTCCTAAATTTTCGTGCCATTTGGCTTTTACACCTTCTTAAAACATGCAAAAGTCGTTTCCATTTTCCGTTCGCCTCGCTGGGTGGTTGCTCTCGGGCGTTATCATCGTTTACATTCTTTACGTACTCCGAGAGACTTTGGTTCCCCTTACATTCTCGGTCCTTTTTGCGGTGTTGTTGTACCCTATTTGCGCCTTACTGGAACGCTGGCGTATTCCGCGTATTGCGGCGATTTCCTTTAGTTTAATCTTGTTCTTTGCAGTTTTGGTCGGCTTAATATACGTCGCGTCTGTTCAAATCATCAGTTTTGGAGAGGAATTACCGCGTTTGGAGAAAAAAGCCAATTTCTGGATTGACCAAGGGCAAGACTTCTTGTCGGACAACTTTGGCATGAGCCGCCGCAAGCAACTCACCGAAGGCCGCAAGTATCTGACCGAAGCCCTCAAAAACAGTGCGTCCACGTTAACAGGCGCCGTGGCTACCACTACTGGCACGCTTGCATCGGCGGCGTTGGTGCCCTTGTTTGTCTTCTTTTTCCTGTTGTACCGTGATTTTTTTCGACGATTTTTCTACAAGGCATTCAACAGCCGCCACAAACGCCGCGTCGATCAGGCCATTCGGCGAATTTATGAGGTCGTACAGGGCTACTTGGTTGGCTTAGTTTCAGTGATTTTGATTGTGGGCGTCATGAACTCGGCTGGGTTGTTGCTTTTAGGCGTACCACACGCAATCTTCTTCGGTTTTTTTGCCTCTTGCTTATTACTCATTCCTTACATTGGGCTAATGATTGGCTCGCTGCTACCAGCGCTGATGGCGTTGGTAGCGCTCGATTCCCCGATGTATGCGTTGGGCGTTTTAGGTGTTTTTGGGGTAATCCAGATTTTAGAAGGCAATTTTATAACGCCTTACATCGTGGGTTCTAAGGTCAGCGTCAACCCCTTAGCGGCCATGATTGTATTGATTTTAGGCGGGCAATTGTGGGGAGTCTCTGGCTTGATATTGGCCCTGCCGATGACTGCCATTTTGAAAGTAATATTTGATTCGGTCGATGCCCTCAAACCTTTCGGGTATTTGCTCGGAGAAGCTGAAGACGGTAAGCCCGTCAAACTCCCGATTCCGCCTTCAATGCTCGAGGAATAAGTGGTAAGGAGTCAGAGGTAGGATGTAAGAAGTCGTCATTCGCCATCATTCAAAATTCGTTATTCAACAATGAAACTGTTTTCGTTTGCCTTTTTTGTCTTGTCAATTGCCATTACTTTTTCATTTCGAAAAACACCCCCTTTGAAGGATAGCACCACTTTTGCCCCTAAAGAGAATCTTTCGGAATACGGATTTTTTCAAGGCAAAATCGCCGACCAACTTCCCGCCGAAGGGGTTGTGCCTTACCAACTTAATACGCCGCTGTTTTCTGACTATGCCGAAAAATTGCGATTCGTAAAACTTCCTGCGGGCACAACCGTAGCCTATAATGCTGACGGTGTACTCGACTTTCCCGTCGGAACCACCATCATTAAGACCTTTTATTATCCCAACGACTTTCGCAACCCCGCCGCAGGGCGGCGCATCATGGAAACCCGGTTGTTAATTCACGAAGAATCGGGTTGGAAAGCACTGGAATACGTTTGGAATGATGACCAAACCGACGCTTACCTCGAAGTAGCTGGAGAAACCAAAGAAGTGAGCTGGATTCATTCTGATGGCAAAAAACGCACGATTCAGTACGCCATGCCCAACCTCAATCAGTGCAAAGGCTGCCATAATCAAAATGAAAAAATGCAGCCCATCGGGCCGTCGGCAAGGCAATTGAATGGTGATTTTGAATACGGCGAAAAAGAAAACCAATTGGTTCATTGGCAAAAAACAGGGCTTTTGACGGGACTTCCTGCCCTGGCCCAAGTGCCCAAAGCGCCCGTCTGGAACGACCCCGCCAGCGGCTCCTTAGAGGCGCGCGCCCGAGCGTGGCTGGACATTAACTGTGCGCACTGCCACCGAAACGAAGGCCCCGCCAAAACCTCGGGCCTGATGTTAAATTACGACGAAACCGATCTAACAAAATTGGGCATAATGAAAGCGCCTGTAGCCGCAGGCAGAGGCTCTGGCGGACGACAATACAGCATCGTACCCGGCCAACCCGAAAAATCCATTTTACTGTACCGAATGGAATCCACTGACCCTGGCGAAATGATGCCCGAACTGGGCCGAAAAACTACCCACACCGAAGGCGTAGCGCTGGTGAGGGAGTGGATCAGGTCGTTGAAGTGAGTTGGTTGTAATTTTGGGAAACTTACCCACTAATTTATAATTGATTTTTCAGGAACAACTGAAACAACTTCTTTACAGCATCTCTTTGCAGATCGGAGGGAATACGTTCTGTAAAAAATTTATCAAACTTGGCATACATAAAATACCCAAAGCGAGAGTATTGGTTATCAGCCTTTTGAAGGGAAAAGAGTTTTTCGAAGATTCGTTTTATCCCATGACGTGCCTCATCAGCCTTAATCGTTCCGGTTGCAAGGTCTTTAAGTTCTAACTGGATTGCATCCAACAGTTCATTTAATACTTTTAATCGTTTGACAACCAATTCATTTCGATTCAGCCCGCATATTTTTATGGTTTCCAACGCCCTTGGGTTATCATTCAACGCTTCGATTCTTCCATCGGGTTTGAAAATGAAAAACTCTTCAACAGCGTCTATTTCAGGATGAAGCAGTAAGGCTTGTTCCTGCTGAAAAACCGTAGAGTTCGCCAATCGGTGGTCATCATCGGGCAAGCCTGCCGCATTAAGTGAAGGAGTAACCACTCTCGTTCCCGTTATTGGAAAATGATTGCGTTTTTTATTGTTGCATTTGGCGCAGCTCAACAGGAGATTGCTCCATTCATAGGCCACCCAATAGTAACCTTCGTGGGTGGCTTCTTTCGTGATTTTAGCTTTGGGCCGATAATGCTCTACCTGCATCGGAGCGCCTGCCGTTGTATCGGTTTCACAGTAGCCGCACTTGTGATGATAGAGTTCCTCAAGTGCCTTTAATGTACCGTCACGATAGACTTTCGATTTAAAATCATGCTTGTTTTTCTCGGTCAAAGATAACGTAATCAACGCGGTACGCTCGGCAGTATCCAAGGTGGCAGGAACAACGGTAAAATCTTTTTTGACGCTAATCATACACAACGACTAATTGGCTTTGGGTTCAAACAATTCATCGGGAAACTGACGATTACTTTTTTCAAATTCAGCCAAATAATCTTCCACTTCGTCGTTATGTTTCATTTCTTCAAATGTATCCTCAGTTCGGGTTTTGGTGAGGTCGTCGTTTTCAACCGAAAGCACATCGTCCATGTCAAAAATCCCCGACGTCAATATCAGATTGGGGGTGAGGTATTTAAGGTCAATGTCCACGCGCTCTATCTTCACGCCTTCCTCTTTGGTGCGCGTTACTTTCAGCACGACCGAATTGTGTGGCGCACCCAGCAGCGGAATAGGACTGTGGGTGGAAACAATAAACTGTACTTTGGGAAAAACACCCGAAAACAACTGCGGAATCTGTTTTTGGAGTTTAGGGTGCCAATGCAAATCCAACTCATCAATGAGGACAATTCCTTTCAATTGAGCAGGGTCTTTGATGGTAGGCTGAGCATTTGAAAGCCGCACAATCATATCACCGGCCAACCCAATGATAGCCCGAAATCCCGACGCTAATTTTTGATAAGGCAAAGGTTCGTAGGTTTCCGTACCGTCAATAATGTCTTTTTCAAGGTATTCGATTTGGCTGGTTGATTCGTTCAACCGCATATCCGACAGGTAAGGAATCAGTTTCAAAAAGGCTTTTTTTACCAATTCAAAGCGCTTTTTGTCTTTTTGCAGAAGCCAATCCTTCAATTTTGCTTCAATGTTGAGCAATGCTCCGTCAGAATTGAAAAGACTGTAGGTCACTGAACTTTTACGAGCCTCATCACTCAAAGTAGCATCAGCTTGAAGATTGAGGCGCGATGGCCCATAAGCGGCCAAATGTGTAAGTGGGTGTGGATTCCTCCAACAATCATTGAAAAAGTTTTCTTTGTCGCTCTTATACTGCACCCGTATTCTAATATACTGATTCTGAACAACTTCGTAACTCCCATCTTTGCTACCATGAAGTCCCAACAGAATTGACTGTAAAACAGTGGATTTTCCAAACCCATTTTCTCCCACCAAAAATACCCACTGCGTATCTACAGGCAAGTTCTCAATGGTAGCATGTTTAATTCCTTGAAAATTTTCTACTGAGAGTCTTTGAAGGCAATAAGGAAGGATCTTATCTTTTTCTTCAAAAATATCTTCTTCGGGTTGGAGAGAGTTTTCAATCGGGAAGAGTGAACCTATATCAATATCATCATACTCTTTAACATAAGAAAGCCAATTGTCTATATGTGGTATCGCACTACCTTCAAAATTAAATCTACTAACGTCTCCTGTTGGTGACGCTGGATAAACTTCTGCTGATAACGTAATGCTATTATTTTGATTCTTCCAGCTTAGATTAAAAAAGAAATCAGAATATTTTCTGGACCTTATTAAAAGAAAATAGGTTTCGTTAGAAATAACTTCCAATTCAATTTGTGAAGACTTTATTCTTTCTTCTATCTCTTTTAAATATCGTAAAAGCTGCAATGGCAATTTTTGCTTATCCATGCCTTCAATAGGGTTTGCGTTTGTTCAAAGTTAGGAAGAAATACGGAATCTATGCCAAGTGCCTGTTTCGAGAAGTTGAGGAAAGCACAAAAATGCCTTATCTTTGTTATGCAGGAAAAACGTTTGGTCATTATGGACATTCAAGCACATAAATTGGCCTTTTTGTCGGAATATCTTCGTGTCAACGACGAAGAGGTTCTGCTCAAGCTTACGTCTCTTTTACGACGTGAACGCCAAAAACGCGCCAAAAACTATTTACAACTCATGACTCCCAAACAGCTATCCGATAAACTTGACAAAGCGGAAACGGACAGTAAAGAAGGCCGAGTAATGAGCCAACAGGAAGTGGAGGAGTTTTTTAAGAAAAAACGCGCCGTTCAATGAATCCTCAAGTCATTTGGACGAATGCCGCTTTTTGACGATCTGCTTGAAATTGAAGAGTTTATTGGCCAGCCCAAAGCCGATAGGGTCATTGAAAATATCATGGAAAGAGCGCGTCAATTGGCACAATTTCCCGATTCCAGCTCTATTCAGGAAATGCCCTCACATCGACGCAGCTACCGATTTGTGGTCGAAGGAAATTACAAGATAATCTACAGTTTCGAGCATAATGTGGTTCAGATATGCGCTGTATTTGACACGCGACGCGACCCTAAAAACTTAAAATTGTAGCAAAAAGCAATCTCTTCACGCCTCAAAACCGCACCCGAAACACCGTCTTTCCTTCTTGCTCGGTGTGGAGTGAAAGCCCGAACCCGTGGTTGACCAGAATCTCCCGAATGAGCGTAAGACCGACGCCCTGCCCGTTGCGTTTGGTGGAGAAAAAAGGGCTGAATAACTGCTCTTCAATACCTTTCGGGATACCTTTTCCAGTATCTATGACCAGCAGTTGAGGCGGCTGATGAGTTGTTTCAAATGCAATGGTCCCGTCATTTTCAATGGACTCAATGGCATTTTTGATGACATTGATGAGTACTTGTTCCATCTGTGATACGTCGGCTGCAATCATCACATCATTGTCACTGAAATTAAATTCAAAACGAATCTGTTGGCGTTTGGCCACCGACGACATCAGGCTCGCCGTTTTCATTACTAAAGCGCTGATGTTCAGTGGCTCTTTGTGCGGAATGGGCAAGCGCACCACGTCGGCAAAACGCCGCATAAATTGGTTGAGGTTTTCGTTGCGGTCGCGGGCTACTTGCAGGGCTTGGGTTACGTCGGGTTGGTTTTGTTCCAACGAAAGGGTCGTATCCAAAATCGAATTTACGGCTCCGACCGAGTTATTAACTTCGTGCGCCATCATCCGAATCACTTTGCCGTACGCGTTCTTTTCGGCAGCCAGAATTTCGGTCGTCAGTTCTTCGAGCATGATAAAATAACGTGGAAAACCCCGATCCATAAAATGCGCCTTTTGGCATTTATAAGTCTCTAACCCGTTGAAATTTATCGTCCGTGACTCCCCCGTTTTTAAGTGACTCAAGGCCTGCAAAACAGGATGCTGAATCGACGACAGCGCACGGTGTAGCACGGCGTCGGCCTGAATGCTCAGCATGGCTTGCGCTTTAGGATTGATGGCGGTGATATTTTCGTCAAAATCCATCATTAAGATTCCTGTGGGTGAGGTGTGAATCAGTTTTTCAAGAAAAAAATGCTGTTCTTCTTGCCGTGTGCGCTCGGTACGCAACTGGTCAATCATCTGATTGTAAATTTCAATGAGTCGGTCCATTTCGTACTTACCCGTTTTCAGAAATTTAACGTTAAAATCACGGTCTTTGATGGCTTCTACGCCCGTCATGAGTAAATTGAGCGGCTGAATCATTTCGTTGTACAATTGCCACGCAATGAACAACGAAAGCAGAATAAACACCTCAGAAGCAATGAAAAAAAGTGGCTCTTTTTTGAAAATATACAACGATAATCCCACCGCCACCAAGTGAATAATGATGATGAAAGAAATGAATTTGGTGCTTAGTTTCATATATTTAGCCATGCGTTACAACACAAAACCCAATGAATGGATTTAGAACAACATTATCATCAGTTATGGACGCGTTCGGTTCAGCAGTTTGAGTCAGGGCATTTTGAATATGACACCATGATTGACGCGCCCGTGGATTCCCGCCGGGGCATTACGCTACTGGCGCGACCGCCACTAACGGTCAGAACAGCCATTGAAGCCATGCTCAGCAACCTCAAAGCATCAGAACCTGAGCAATATTACTATCCAATCACGGATATTCATCTGACCATTTTGTCAATTATTTCTTGTTACGAAAATTTTAGCCTTTCCCTTATTGATACGACCCAGTACGCGGCATTGGTTCAGGAAGTGATAAATGGCCAAAAATCGTTTAAAATACAGTTTAGGGGCATTACGGCTTCGCCGAGTTGTTTACTTATCCAAGGTTTTCCGTTAGACAATGCATTGAAAAAAATACGCAATGGACTGCGTCAACGCTTTCAGAACTCTGGGTTGCAACATTCCATCGATAAACGCTACGCCATTCAAACGGCCCATTCGACGGTGGTTCGTTTCAGAAAACCCTTTATTCATCCGGATGATTTCCTTCAAAAAGCAAAAACCTACAGAGAGGTAAATTTCGGGATGTTTGACGTAAACGAATTAGAGCTTGTGTTTAATGATTGGTATCAAAAAACGGGGACTACGACAGTGCTGGAACGATTTCGTTTAGGAGAATAAATCAATACTCGACAATCGAAACTACCCTCATTCTTCATCAAACGGAATGCTGTACTTTTCCAACCGCCGATACAACGCTGAGCGCGTCAGGCCCAAGGCTTTGGCTACGCGGGCCACTTTGCCCCGGTGAAATTCCATCGCGCGTCGAATCATCTGGATTTCCATTTCTTCGAGCGTCATGCTGCCTACGTCAGGAAGGTGGGATTTTGGAGATATGAGGTCGGAAGGTCGAGATGGGGGCTGATAATTTTGCTCAAAATCGGCCACTTCTAGTATGTCATTGTTGCTGACCAAAATCGTCCGTTCGACTAGGTTTTTGAGTTGGCGAATATTGCCTGGCAAGTTGAGTTGTTTGAGCCATTTCAGCGCGTCGCGGCTTACTTCTAAGTGCGGGCGGCTGTAGATACTACGTAGGTTATTGACAAAAAAATCAACCAACAGCGGAATGTCATCTGGACGCTGGCGCAAAGAAGGCAACTGGATTGTAATGAGGTTGATACGGTACAGCAAGTCCTCTCGAAACGTGCCTTTAGCCACCATTTCTTCCAGATTCCGATTGGTAGCGCACACTACGCGCACGTCCAGCGTTTTGGTCTTACTACTGCCCAATATTTCGAAGGTTCGGTCCTGCAATACACGCAGCAATTTCACCTGACTGCTCAAATCCAGTTCGCCGATTTCATCCAAAAAAATGGTGCCGCGATTGGCCAATTCAAAGCGGCCCGTGCGGTCGTAGCGCGCGTCGGTAAACGCCCCGCGAATGTGCCCAAACATTTCAGACTCAAACAAACTGGTTGAAATCCCGCCCAAATTCACTTTGACAAACGGGCGCTTGGCGCGTTGGCTGTTTTGGTGAACGGCTTCGGCAATAAGCTCCTTTCCCGTGCCGCTCTCGCCCATAATCAATACAGAAGCATCGGTCGCGGCTATCCGACCTATGGTGCCCAATATTTGTAACATAGATTCTGACTGCCCTATGATTTGCCCAAAATCATACTGTCGGTCCAATTGACGACGACTTATCGACTGATTGGCCGCCTTTACTCCTGAATTTTTCTCTTTAGGTGCTGGGTCATTTGCCTCACGCAACGCCAACGCAGTCCGGACCGACTGCATCAGATGCGTATTTTGCCAAGGCTTACTGATAAAATCAGCCGCCCCGATTTTCATTCCTTTGACGGCCAAATCAATCGTGGCCCAACCCGTAATGAGAATCACGGGTACGTGCGCATCCTGTTGCCTGATTTGAGCGAGCAGATTCAATCCATCATCTCCAGAGGTGTCATTAGAAAAATTCATGTCGAGCAACACCAACTCAATCACATTCTCAGTCAAATGGGTGAGGGCTTCTTCGGGCGTTTCGGCTGTTGCAACATCGAACTTCTCTTTTCGCATCAAGAGCGAAAGAGAAGTTCGAACGGCAATATCATCATCAACGATTAAAATCATACTTATTCTTCGTGCAAAACGGTTGCTGGCTGCATCACAGAAGCCTGACGACTAGGATAAAAAGCGCAAATGCTGACTAACACATAGACCGAAATGACGGCCATTAAAATTCCCAACAAATATACTCCAGCCTCTACATCAAACACATTCAGCAAGGGAAATTGAACCGCAAAAAAGACCCCTAAAATAAGCCCAAAAGTAGCAATAACGGCAGTTTCGCCAATAAAATGCCACAAAATAGCGCCCTGCGTAGCTCCCATGGCGCGGCGTACGCCGATTTCTTGCTTGCGCCGGCTGATGGTTTGAAATAACACCCCAAACAGCCCCAAGGCGACGTTGAACACCAAGAAACTGCACACAATCAATAAAATCAGGACGGGCACGAGTACGAGGTTATTGCGGTTGGATTTCATGTTGTTCATCTGCTGAATTTCGATTGACCAATCTTTGCCCAAGCGCGCCACTTCCTTCGAGATTTGGGCTTCCAATTCTGCCCCGCTACCTTCTTGTACCTTCATTACCATTGTATCATCCCATCGATCAGAGGGCTGAAATATGCAGCTGGAAAGCTTCTGAAAATCATCTTTGTGTTTAAAATAATCCACCACACCGACTACTTTCATTTTGGGGTCGTTTGAACTGGCCCCGTCACCGTTGCCCAACGTTTTCCCTATCGCGCTTTCATTGCCAAACAGTTCTTCCTTCAAGCGACGCGTAATGACGATAGGACGATAATTGCCCGCCTTATCTGTCTCATTAAACCAACGCCCTTCAGAAATCTTCATATTCATCACCTTCGGAAAATCAGGCTCAACTCTCATGATTTCGCTCATCGTGGTCTTTTTGTTGTACTCTACATTATTGTTCATAGAACTGAAGGTAAACGGGGCGTTAGAACTTGTGAAAGCAAAGCTATGCACCGCCCGATAGCGCGTCAATTGCTGCCGAACCAACTCTTTATATTCAGCTTTGATTGTGTCGTTGGGGGCATTAAAGTTGAAAAAAGCGACCCAAACATTGTCGGTTTCGAGGCCCGAAGGCTGGGCGTAGTTTCGGTAGTTATAGATACCGAGCGTCCAGACGGCGAACAAAATAAGAAAGGAAAAAAATATCTCGAACATCATCAAAGAGTTCATCTTTTTCCGTTTCCAGATGAGTTTAAATAAGTGTTTTAACATGGCTTTTTAATTTTTAAGGGCTTCCACAACTTGTAATTTTGACATCCGCCAGGCAGGGTAAACCCCCGATAAAAGCCCGAACAGCAAGCTGACAAAAATCGCAATGGAGAAAACTTTCCAGTTGAAACTCAAATCAATATAGGCGATTAAGTTGCTGTTGTTTAGATAGTAAATAACTCCAAGCGACAGAAAAACCGCAATCACTCCACCAATGAGCGTCAGAATAATATTCTCAATCACAAACTGCATCACCAAGGTTTTGGACGAGGCCCCGAAAGCCTTCCGAATGCCAATCTCTGAAGCCCGCTCCATGATACGACTCATATTGATGTTGACCAAGTTGATGGCGGGCAAAGACATGAATAACAAGGCGATTCCGAGCACAATGGTAAAAAAATACCCTAGGCCATCACTTTCGCCATCGCCCTTAAACTGACGGGTAAAACTGGTGATGTAAGAATCGGCAGAAACATACAGTTTATCGGGCCTAAACCACTTATCGCCCGTTTCCGTCACTTTTATTTTTGAAGCTACAACGTTGAATTCGGTCTGTATTTTAGGAATATCCGAAGGAGCATCGGGCAGGATTATTGCAGCAAAGTTGCCCCGCAATTCCACCTTTTTTAAATCAGCTTTGGAGGTATTGTACGGAAAATACAAATCTGATGAAACGTGAATCCGGGTAATGGGACAACCGCGCACTACACCAATGATGCGGTAGTTGACGTTGTCGATTTCAATCATTTTGCCCACCGCTGGCTGGCCTTTGCCCACGTATTCGTCGCGGACGTAATCGTTGATGACCACCACGTAATCGTTGTTGGCGATGTTTTGTTCGGTGTAATTTTTCCCTTCCAAAAAGTCAAAGGAAGTAACATCCCAAAAATTACTGTCGGTATGCCGATAGCGGACATTCAGCTTGTGATTATTGAGATAAATATTGATGGTACTTGGCATCGACACCGCGGCAATCTTAGCTGGTGTTTTGAGCGACCTGACATAGGTATTGATGAACGAAAAGCTGATAGGCCCTGAGCTTTGGCCTTGGTTTTTGGTATCTTTCTGCTTTATATTCCAGATATACAAAGAGCGGTCGCGATTGATTTCGGGGTAGCCGGCTGCAATCAAGTGGTCAATAAAGGCCGTAGCCACCACCAAAATAGTGAGCGTCAGACTGATGCCGAATAGGCTGATAAACGTGAAAAACTTTCGACGTTGCAGCACGGCAAGGGTGATTTTGAGGTAGTTGAGTAGCATAATTAGGAAACTTGTGAACCGTCAAACAATCTGATTAAGCGATGCGTACGTTTAGCCATGTTTTCATCGTGGGTCACCATGATGATGGTGGCTTTGTCACGTTGATTGAGCGTAGTCAAGATGTCCATGATTTCGTTGCCCATGTTGCTATCCAAATTTCCAGTAGGCTCATCGGCCAAAATAATCTGCGGCTGCCCCACAATGGCGCGTGCAATGGCCACCCGCTGTTTTTGCCCGCCCGAAAGTTGATTGGGATAATGCTTCATTCGGTTGCTGAGTCCCACTTTTTCCAGCGCTTCGCTCGCCAAGCGGCGGCGCTCGCTGCTCGAAACCTTGCGGTACAAAAGTGGCAACTCTACGTTATCTAATACGGGTAAATCATTAATCAGGTGAAAACTCTGAAAAATAAAGCCCAATGTTTGATTACGAAAATGCGCCAACTGACTGTCGGGCAAGCCATTGGTGTGTTTTCCACCAATTTCTACTTTACCCTTCGACGGTTCATCCAATAGCCCGATGATGTTGAGCAACGTACTTTTGCCGCAACCCGAAGGGCCCATAATGGAAACAAATTCTCCTTTTTCAACGCTCAAATTGATGTTATTGAGCGCAACTGTTTCTACCGTGGCTGTCCGATAGACTTTTTCGATGTTCTTTAAATGTATCATGGTTTATTTCAATTTGCTTTCTGTTTCAAAATCATACAATGTCAATTGCCGCAGCTTGTAGTAAGCCCCCCAATAGTCGCGTAGAGCATAGATATAATCACGTTTGGCTTGGTCTTTTTCGGTAAACGAAATACTTAAATCGGTGATGCTCAGATTGCCCAATACGTACCGATCTTGCGCAATTCGGTACTTTTCAGACGCAATGCTATCGGCCTGAACGGTGAGTGAAAGTTGGTCACGGAGCATTTCAAACAGCGTGACTTGCGTATAAATTTCCTGTTGAAAATTCTGTTTATCTTGCTCTACGGTGTATTGAGTCAGTTGGCGTTGGGCTTCAGCGGTTTTGGTCCGAGATTTAGAACGCCCCCAGTCCAAAATCGGAATGTCCAATTGTAATTCTACCGTTTGTTGGTCTTGGGGTTTACGATACAATTCGGGCACCGTAATGCCCCGATTTGAAAAACCCAAGGTAGCGGTGAGGGTGGCGTTGAGGCCATTATCGCCTTTGGCTTTTGCCACCGCCCGTTCAGCTTCCAGTGTTCTTCGGCCAAACGCAATCGCATCGGAACGGTTAGCAAACGCTTGCTCAATGGCCCTTTCGGATGAAAGCGTCAGTGCGGCGGGTTGGACAGGCGTTTGTAGCTCTATTTTCCCTTCTGCTTGTAGTCCTATGTACGCTTTCAAGTTCAACGAAGCCACTTCTAAATCACGTTTTGAGACCCCCACCGCCTTTCGCGCTTTGAGCAATTCGAGTTGTAATTGCAATATTTCGTTGCGCGTGTTCTTGCCCAATTCATACTTTTCATTGGCTACTTTGAGAATGTTTTGGGTATTAGTCAAATTGGTTTCGGCAATCTGCAAATTGACCTGCGCCAACAGCAAATCAAAGAATAACCCACTGGCCCGCAACGCAATCTGCTCCAGCGATTCGATGTAAGTTTGTTGACTTTCGTTGAATTTAAGTGGTTCGATTTTCTTATCCCATTTGAATGAATTGAAACGCAACAACGGCTGCAAATACCCAACGGCGAAGGGAGTGCCGTTGTAAAGGGTATTTTTTCGGTCAAAATCATCAAATCGCTGCAATTGCGAGGTGGCATAAATGCTTCCGCCCGTTGCCGCAATGCTTTGGCTCAGCGAAAGATTTAGCGACGAATTGTTATTACGGATAGGCTGAAACTGAATCGTGCCGTCGGGCTGACGTACTTCAATAAATGAACGACTAAACGCAGGTAAATTGCCGCTTAACGTTAATTGCGGTTTGTAGTTTGACAAGAAAGTGCGATATTCCCAATACTTTGTTTCTTTGGTAGTAGACGCTTGTCGGGCCGAAATAGATTGATTTTTGGCCATTTCTACCACTTCTGAAAGCGTTAGTTGGGTCGTTTGGCCATGTAGCGATATTGACAAAAACAGGCAAAAAGCACAAAATCGTAGGGGCAGGGCTTGCCTCTGCCCTGTTTGCCTCTGCCCTGTTTGCCGCTGACCGAACTGAAAAACTAAATTTCTCATGGGTCTTGGGCAATTTTTAAGGCTGAATTTGTATAAATTGATTTTATTCATGGCTGTAAATATTCTAAATCATTTCACTGTAAATTTTCGGATTCCCTCGGCAGTACAGAGACCATTCGGGACAAAGGCAATTCGGGACAAAGGCAATTCGGGCAGAGGCAAGCCCTGCCCCTACTTTATTTTATCTCCAACTCCTTAACATTCTTATACTTGCTCATGTCCGAAACGATTACACGTTCTCCAGCACGAATGCCCTCTTTAACTTCAACAAAGTCAAAATTAGCCAACCCGATTTTTACGGTTCTTCGCTCAGCTTTTCCGTCGGGACGAAGGACAAAAACATCTTGAACAGGTGTACCCGTAAACCCTGCGCCGTTGGCCACTCTTACCACTTGGTTATGAGCATCTGTCACGGGATACACTTCCACTTTCATCTTCGGACGAAGCAGTTTGTTAGCTTTATCATCAAGTTGCACGTCAAAATTGACGATATTGTTTTGAACCGAAGGCAGGATATTTGTCAGCGTACCGCGCAATTGCGTATCGTTGATGCGAACCACCACAGGCATTCCAACTCGGATAAGCTCTGCATAATTATCAGATATAGAGCCAATTACCTTAAATCCTCCCAAGTCCGCCAACCGAGCCAGTACTTCACCTTCTGCGACCTTTGAGCCGATGTTTTTATTGACGTAGGTAAGCACCCCAGCGCGATTCGCAATAATATTGGCTTGCTGGAGTTTGCGTTGGAGTTCTTGAAGGTCTTTTTCTTTGATTTGCGCGCCAATTTCAGACTCGCGAATGTCGGCCCGCATCGTTTGTTGTTTGATGCGAATATCGTTTTCAAGTTGTCGCTTTTCAAGTTGTGCAATACGAAGATTCTGCTCGGCTTGGTCGATACTTTCGCGCGTGCCGCCACCTGCTTTAAACAATCGCCTAGCATTTTCAATATCTGCACGTAGGCTACTGATTTTTAGAACCTTAATAGAATCGTTTATTTTTAAATCATAAAAACTCTTCTCCAGCTCCCAACGTAGTTTGACGATGCCATTGCGTTTGAGTTCAAGCTCATCTTTCATTTTTTCAAAATTCAACTGCGTAAACTCCTTATCCAACTCCAGAATCTTATCGCCATTTTTGACTGAAGCCCCCGCATCAAGGTAGATTTGTTGGATAACCGCCGTAATTGGACTGGTAATCACGGCTTCAAAATCAGGTTGAATCTCTCCTGAGGAAGTAAGTGTATTCTCAACATTTCCGATTTCGGCGGTTGCGAGTCGAAGGTCAATTTTGTTTACGGAATTGCTCAAGGAGGTGCGTAAGCCCCACACAGCCCCCGCGACAACAAGGGCAAATCCACCAATCCAAAGCCAACGGCGGCGGGATTGTTCTTTTTGGTTTTCTTCGGGTATATCTCTGTCCATTTTTGAAAATAAATTGGCTGTATATATGAAAAGACTTCCAAATGTGTGCCACCAAGCAATCAATTGATTATCAAATATTTATACTGTTTGTAAAAAATAAAAAGTGTTCGGTATCGAACACTTTGTCTGAAATTGGGAAGGGGTAAAAAAGACTATTTTATTCATTTTTTAATTTTACTCTAAGGTGTTTTTAAAACAAATTTAGAATTATGCAGATAAACCCTGTAATACATTCACTTTTAAAATTCTTAGTAAGTAACAATCCTCCAAACATGCCTATATTTACTCAAGAGGCGATTCCATTACAGTTTCGTCGTCACCGAAAGGCCGTTCGTCGATAAGGTGGCGGTGAGATGTTTGCAAAACCTAACTTTTATATTCAATTTTATGTTATATACCAAAATTTAACCTTTTCAAACATGGCATTATTTAACCTGAAAATCAACGGAAAAACGTACAAAGCCGACGTTGATGCCAATACGCCTCTGCTCTGGGTATTGCGCGACCACCTCGATTTAGTAGGTACCAAATACGGCTGCGGAATGGCAATGTGCGGTGCCTGTACCGTACACGTAAACGGCGAGGCTACGCGCTCATGCGTGGTGCCTGTATCCAACGTATCCAATGCAACTATTACGACGGTAGAGGGGCTATCTGAAACTGGAACTCACCCAGTACAGGAAGCCTGGGATGAAGTGGATGTACCGCAGTGCGGCTACTGTCAGGCAGGTCAAATGATGACGGCATCGGCATTGCTCGCCAAAAATGCCAATCCTTCCGACAAAGAAATTGAGGAAGCAATGGTGGGGAATATCTGCCGTTGTGGCACCTACCACCGGATTCACGATGCGGTGAAATTGGCCGCAGCCAAAATGAAAAAATAATCCCTATCCTGAACCATTCTAACCACGGGCGGGTCCGTCCGTACCACATAGCATGAGCACTAATCAATCCAGAAGAGATTTCTTCAAAACATCTGCCACCGCGGCTGGTGGCTTAGTACTCGGATTTGGCTGGTTTTCGTCGGAGGCTTTTGAGCCTGGCGTATTGACCAAAACTGCCGCCGATACCATCGACTTTAACGCTTATCTGGCCATCGCGCCTTCGGGTATCATTACCATATATTCACCCAATCCAGAAATCGGGCAAGGCATCAAAACGGCTTTCCCAATCGTTGTAGCCGAAGAATTGGACGCCGATTGGAGCAAAGTAAAGGTAGAGCAGTCGCCGTTGGATACCAAAAAGTTTGAACGTCAACTCACTGGAGGAAGTGGCGCTATCCGCCACTCATGGGAACGCCTACGCAAAGCAGGAGCCACTGCCCGCGCCATGTTGATGGAAGCAGCCGCCAAAAAATGGAGCGTACCCGTCAGCGAATGTAGCACCAGCAAAGGCTTCGTAATGCACAGCTCTGGCAAAAAACTAAGCTACGGCGAGTTGGCAACGGATGCCGCCCAAATTACGCCTCCAACAACGGTCAAGCTCAAAGATAAAAGCAACTTCACCTTGATTGGAACCTCCGTAAGAGGTGTTGATAGTAAAGCCATTCTGACGGGAAAAAACCTGTTTGGTATTGATTACAAGCGCGATGGTATGCTTAACGCTATGATTCAACGCCCGCCTGCTTTCGGCCTCAAACTGAAGTCTTTTGACGCGACCGAGGCCAAGAAAATGCCGGGTATCACAGATGTTGTTTCTTTTGGCAATAAAGTAGCCATCGTCGGAAAAACCACTTGGGAAGTGATGCAAGCCCGCAAAGCCGTGAAAATTGAGTGGGAAAAAGAAAAAGACCTCGAAAGTTCTGCCGACCACGACCGCATTTTCAAAGAAATGCTCAACAGCACCACCGCGACCGTTCACCGCAAAGACGGCGACATAGAAGCAGCTTTCAAAAATGCCTACAAGGTCATTGAAGCCGAATACCAATGCCCGTTTTTGCCGCATAGCCCGATGGAGCCGATGAACTTTTTTGCCCATTTCAAAGGAGATAGTATCGAGATGGCTGGCCCCAGCCAGACGCCCCAAAATGCGCAAAACCAAATTGCGAAAATGTTCAACATGGCTCCCGAAAAAGTCACCATAGAACTAACCCGCATGGGAGGAGGATTTGGTCGTCGCCTCAACACCGACTACGCCGTGGAAGCCGCCGAGTTGTCGAGCATTATCAAAGCACCCGTAAAAGTAACTTGGTCACGCGAGGATGACACCGCTGGGGGAATTTACCGCCCCGCCGTGCGCTATCGCTTCAAAGCGTCTATCGACAAAGCTGGCAATATCACTGGCTATATGCTCCACGGTGCAGGAATGAACGCTGGAAACGCCACTCGCCCTGACAACTTCCCAGTAGGTGCCATTGAAAATACCCTTATTCAATCCAACGATCACAAATCACCCATTACTACCGGCCCTTGGCGGGCACCAATTACCAACTTTTTGGCCTATGCCGAGCAGGCTTTTTTGGATGAAGTAGCCATGGCGGGCGGCAAAGATCCCATTCAGTTACGGATGGAGCTGTTGGAAAAATCCATCAAAAGCCCAGTCGGAAAAATCACCTACGAGCCAGAACGTTTCCGCGAGGCAATTAAGTTGGTGGCTGATAAAGCAGGGTGGGGCAAGAAGAAAAAAGGAGTTTACCAAGGCTTCAGCGTGTACTTCTCACACAACTCATACGTGGCCCAAATTGCCGAAATGGCCAATGTTAAAGGAAAACCCGTTTTGAAAAAGGTATACGCATCCGTTGATTGCGGCATCGTCATCAACGAAAGCAGCGCCCAAAACCAAGTCTACGGAGCTATCGTGGATGGGCTCGGTCATGCCATGTACGGAAATCTTACTTTCAAAGACGGCGCACCTCAGCAGGATAATTTCAACAAATACCGCCTGATTCGTTACAACGAAGTTCCTGATATTGAGGTACATTTTGTCAAAAATGGCATCGACCCTACAGGCCTTGGAGAACCTGCATTGCCTCCAACGGGCGGAGCCATTGCCAACGCTATTTTCAAAACAACAGGCAAGAGACTCTACAATCAGCCTTTTGCTGAACAAGGAGCTACCTTGGGTTAATAGGTCGCAAAGGAAGACTATTGTCAAACCAACTTTTCCGTCTATTTTTGTGACGCCAATACGGTAACGTCGGCAAGGGGTTCAAAACCTTGCCGACGTTTTGAAATTCACTACTCAATACACATAAATACATGGCTTCACAGTACGATTTGATAATTATTGGCAGCGGGCCCGGTGGCTACGTAGCCGCTATCCGCGCTTCCCAATTGGGATTAAAAACCGCTATTGTAGAAAAAGAAAGCCTCGGAGGTATCTGTCTTAATTGGGGCTGTATCCCTACTAAAGCGTTATTGAAAAGCGCTCAAGTATTTCAGTACATCAACCACGCCAAAGATTACGGTATCACGGTTGGCAATGCTGAAGCCGATTTCGGTGCGGTTATTAAGCGTAGCCGCGACGTAGCCAACGGCATGAGCAAAGGCGTAAACTTCCTGATGAAGAAAAACAAAATCGACATCATCGAAGGCGCAGGTCGTGTAAAACCTGGCAAAAAAGTAGAAGTTGAAAAGGACGGCAAGAAAACTGAATACACGGCTACGAGCATCATCATTGCCACGGGAGGCCGCGCCCGTCAGCTTCCCAACGTTCCGATCGACGGTCAGAAAGTAATCGAGTACCGCAAAGCCATGTCGTTGGAAAAACAACCTAAGTCATTGCTGGTCATTGGCTCTGGAGCCATTGGCGTTGAGTTTGCATACGTGTACGCTAGCATGGGTACCAAAGTAACGATTGTGGAGTTTATGCCAAACGTGGTCCCCGTAGAAGACGAAGACATCTCGAAAGAACTGGCAAAACAATACAAGAAAATGGGTATCGAAATCCATCTTAATTCAAGCGTGGAAAAAGTAGATACAAGTGGTGCAGGTTGTGTGTCGACCGTAAAAACTCCTTCTGGTGAAATCAAAATCGAAACCGATATTGTACTTTCCGCCGCTGGTGTGGTAGCCAACATCGAAAACATCGGTTTGGAAGAAACGGGTATCAAAGTTGAAAAAGGGAAAATTACTACCGATGATTTTTACCAAACCAATGTTCCAGGATATTACGCCATCGGTGATGTGACCAAAGGACAAGCCTTGGCACACGTAGCCTCGGCCGAAGGAATTATCTGCGTTGAAAAAATCGCTGGTCAGCCGCACGTACATCCGCTCAATTACAACAACATCCCTGGTTGTACGTATTGTACGCCCGAAATTGCTTCGGTAGGCTATACCGAAAAAGCCGCCAAAGAAGCCGGATATGAGATTAAAGTGGGTAAATTTCCGTTCTCCGCATCAGGAAAAGCCAAAGCCGCTGGTACGCCTGAAGGTTTTGTCAAAGTGATTTTTGACGCCAAATACGGCGAATGGCTCGGTGCGCACATGATTGGCACCAACGTAACCGAAATGATTGCCGAAGTAGTTGTTGCCCGTAATTTGGAAACCACTGGTCACGAAATCGTGAAGTCGGTTCATCCACACCCTACCATGTCGGAAGCGATTATGGAAGCGGCCGCTGCTGCTTACGGTGAGGTGATTCACCTATAGAATTTTCAGTAAAATAGTTGTAGGCCCGTATCCGTCAATCACTGATACGGGCCTTTTTTTTAGCCCCCCTGAAAATTCCCAGTTTTCCCCAAAAACATCGCTCGCTATACTGTTTTCAGAACCGGCATACAATTTTTATCAAAGCTAAAGAGTTGATTTCTATAGATTCAACCCATTTAATTGCTTTTCGTCACAATAGACAAACCTTTTATCCGTTTTGGATTGCGTATTTATTTATCAAATGCCATCTTCGCGTCAAATCTCATCAATTCCATGATTCGCATTCTCAATTATAGTATACTTATCACCGTTTGTTGCCTCTTCGTTTCCTGTTTCTCTGAAGAGAAAAAAGCCACCGTTACTACTGGGCCCGTTTACACCTTGGTTTTTATGGACAAAACCCAGAGTGTCAATGTCAACAAAATTTTTGTCGCCCAGAAATATCAACAAATATTGAGTGATTTGATTGAGCAGAACATTCGCCAAAAAGGCGATAAACTGGAAGTGTATTTTATTCATGAAAATACCCAAAAAGCGCGTGCTTTATCACTTACCTGCCGTACCGAAGTAGAAGATATTAGTCACATGAACGCCACCGACCGCGAAGCGGCTCAAACCACCGCCGACCTGACCCTCCAACGCGAACGTATGATATTTCTGCGGCAGTTAATGGCCAAATTAGGTATCCAAAACGTGGGAAATTCTCAGCGCCAAACCGATATTTGGGCGAGCCTGCCCGTCATCAACAAAGCTACCGAAACGGGTGCCGAAGTAAAAGTGTACTATCTCAGCGATATGATTGAGAGCATGAAAGGCGCCAATCGTCGCGATTTTCATTCAACTCCCCCCCAAGACAATAGTCAAGCTGAAAGTTGGGCTAAAACCGATGCTAAAGCCATGCAGCAATATGCACTAAACGCGGCCGAAATCAAGATTGCATTACCTTTTGAGCCTACAAGCAGCACAAAAGAAAATAACCCTACCGTAACCCATTATTGGAGTACTTTATTGCAGGAGCTAGGCGCTGGTACGGTGGATGAATTGTAACTTCAGTTAAATAATTTTCGCCATCCCCACAAAAGGAGGACGAGTAACACGGCAAAAATCACCAGTACGTATTCAAATTTGAGGTAAGAAAAGACCACAATGCGCGTACGGTCTACAATCCACATCAGGGAGATGACGGCAAAAATCATCAATACCAACCCGCTTAATTTCTGAAATCCAGGAATGTAATCAAACGAAATGACATTCCGACGAATCAGCCAAAGCGTCAACAACATGGCAAAAAAGGGCAGAATCTGCGTATAAATGTTAAAATCAAAGATGCTCCGACGTTCAAACAAAAAAAGGTAAACATTGAGCGCCACGGCAAAAATGCCCGGTATACAAGCCAAATAAATCAAGAAAGCGTAGAAGTAATTCCAAGGCGACAGATGTCCTTCGTTTTTGCCCAGCAGATTTGCCAAAAGGGCCATCAAAGGCAGTAAGGTGAAGTAAATAAGCACCCAGTCGGGCCGTTCACCTACACGATCAAAGAATTGTTGTAATGTCATGGTTTAGGAGTCATGAGATAGGATTGAGGGGCGAATTTCATTCTCAGAATTCGCCCCTCAATGCTCACTTCTAATTAAAAAATATCCGTAATTCCACCGCCCGCATTTTTTTGGTCTGGGGTAAGTTTATAATTGGGGTTAGAGACACGATTGGGGTCGCTCACTTCAAATTCTCCTCCTTTGATTTGATTGGCAAAAGTTTCAAGGCGAGCATAAGCGCGCTCGTCGTTCGGATTGAAATCTTTAACGATGCTGTCCAAATCGCGGATATTAGCTTGGGTATTGGCAATATCGCTGGCAATTTGTCCCGAAATCACTTCCAGCGCATAATCCAACTGCCAATCCTGATTTTGTCCGAGCACCTTGCGAGCACGAGTAGTGGCGTTGTTGGCGGCGGCCATCGCCCGCGATTCTGTTTTCAATAAGTTAATACTTGTGGCAAAATCTTTGAGTTTCTCGTCAAACGCATGACCATACCCCACCAATTTACGGTCAAGTTTTGCAAACACGTTGGCCCGTGAGCCAAAGGTATCGACCAATCTCCGATAAGTTTCAGCTTCAGAAACGGACCGGTTGCCATCGCCGATTGCAGCATTTAACTTACCCTCCAATTCCACAAAATCGTCGGTTTCACGCGCAGCGTCGCCGCCTTTTTCGAGCATTTTATCTAATTTTGCTTTCAACGCTTTAGCTTCTTCTTGGCAGTAAACAACCTTCTGACTGGCATCTTTGGCCAATTTTTCTGCCTTTACTGCTTCTTGCTTCATTTGAATTTTACAAGCATTTATTTCTGCTTTGACAGTTTCAAATTCTCGACGAGAGTCTTTCATTTTGCCGAGCTGGTCATCCAATTCGGCAAATGGATCAATTCTAATCAGAAGCTTGTGTAAACTACGAACAATACGACGGAAGACTTTGAAAATGAGCGGTGAGAGCATAAAACCTAAAAGGACTGCGCCCACAACGACCATCGCTTCAATCATTTTGAAACCCAGCGTAATTACCCCCACCAACAAAGAAGTAATTAGCGGCAATAAAACGGTGATAAAGCCGTAGCCTACGGCAAGTACCAGGACCAGTCCTACCAACCAAGCAATGGATTTTTCGCCTTTTTTCCAATTGGCCATATTTTCGGGAAGGACTTTCAATTTATTTTCGCCGCCTTCCAAATGTTTCAGAATCGGCAAATCAGAGAGTTTGGTTAGAGCTTGGTTATTTTCCATGAGCGAAAAAATGGTTTTGATGTGTTCAAAAATAGTTATTTAAGTTTGAAATCTCCGTCGTCGGTATCCTAAACTTACTCAAATTGAGAAAGTGATGTATGGTTAATGATTGTTAACAATGATTTATTGATTACAAAGATGAAAACAGTAACTTAGGTGCAAGTTAAAGAAATCCTTTCAGTCAAAAGCGAAGCAGTTAGTTAACGGCCTTTAATGCGACAGTAGGTTGAAAATCAAGTTTCTACATGGGTAGGATTGCTTTCGGAGATTTAATACACCAAATGTATAGCGTTCTCTGAAATCGTTTTAGGGTATTGGTATGAATGGTTGCGTAGCCTTAAGAAGCGTAAATTTTAATTAAGATTGGCGGGGTTTCCTAAATTAAAAAAAAACTCAAACAATCTCCTGCCCGCCACAGGCGTTAATCCGTCATTACCATGTTTTTATTTCATAATTAACTCTCTTTTACAACCATGAAAAAAATATTTTTTGCGTTGGCTTTTTTGGTGGCATTTCAGGCAACGGCTCAGTTTAATCGCAAATTGATTTTTATTGGGGTCAGAGGTGGTGCAAATTTTTCCCGACTAGAGACCCAAGACCTTAGTATAAAGCGTCCAGGCGCATCAACCCTTGATTTTTTCAAAACCAATTCTACCAACAAAACAGGCTATGTGGTGGGTGCCTATGCACGCATCGGGCGGAAATTATTTATTCAGCCAGAGGTTCTTTTGTCCTCTAAAGGGGGAACATTTGAAATATTCAAGGACGGCAGTACTACGCCTGTCAATGTAGATGTTAAGTTCAGTCAGATTGATATTCCCGTTTTAATCGGGCTTAAACTCGGTCCTTTGCGGTTTAATGCGGGCCCGATGGCATCACTTAACATCGCACAGGGAAGTCAGCTTGGCGATGCTCTCAAAGTGTATACGAGTCAAAATGTCAACAAGACCATTGAGCAGGCTACCTTCGGTTTTCAGGCAGGTGTGGGATTGGACATTCGCTCTTTCAATATTGACCTTCGCTACGAAAGCGGTTTATCTAATATTTCACAACTGAATCTGCAAAACAATGCGCAGTTTAATAGTAAAGTCTCTCTCTGGCAATTAACGGCTGGTTTTGTGTTGTTTTAACGCCAAAAATAAACAAGCCGCTCCGATATCGGAGCGGCTGTATGACCAATTAACCCACTAAAATATAATATTTTTGACTAAGCGCACTTGACAATTGGCGTAAGCACTTCACATACTTCACGGATACGACGACGTGAGATGGCTATTTCTCTTCCTCCGCGTAATTTTAGCGAACGCTCATACTCACAAAATTCCTGCAAGTACTTCAGATTGATTATCCACGATTTGTGTACCCGCAAAAATACCTGATCATCCAAAATCGCCGCGTAACTTTTTAATGTTTTCGAAACTAAGTATCTTTTACCATCATTGGTGTATAAAAAAGTATAGTTACCGCATCCTTCCATGCACATCAATTGATCTGTTTGAATCACTACCTGGTGGTTCCCGTTTGGAATGATAATACTATGTATCGCCGAAGAGCTAACCGTCTTAGTAGAAAGATAACTATTGAATAAAGGTTGAGTATTCATGATCGTGTTGATTTTATGATTAAGGAGTTGTAGGGACGTCGAATTGACAAAACAAACTTACTACAAAAAAAAACGTCACAAAAACACGTAGAAATACGCGCAAAGACATAATGCACTAATAAACAATGACTTATAGGCGAAGCTAATGAGCTAAATCAGTACTACCACTTGATAAAACACGTAGAAATACGTATAGCAAAAAGCCCCTTACACAATGGTATGTAAGGGGCTTTTTGTGAATATAAATAATTAAAATACTATTCTTTGGGTGCTTGCGAACTCGACAATTTAACTTTGTTAGCCGCTTTGACAATCAGAAAAATCACCCACATTGTTATTAGAAACTGAATGACTACGTTTAAGAAACCTCCGTAGCGAATCGCTACTTCGGCGGCTTCTGTGGCAGGATCAGCCGCTTTCAGAACTATTTTGAGTGCTGAAAAGTCAACCCCACCAATCGCAATACCCAACACTGGATTAATAATATCATCCATAAAGGCTGTAACTACTTTTCCAAAAGCAGCACCCACAAGTACTCCAACGGCTAGGTCAAGAACATTGCCCTGCGCAATAAATGTTTTAAATTCTTTAAGCATAACAATACAGTTTTTGAGGTTTAAGAAAGACCTAAAATAGGCATAATACAACTAAATATAACTACCAACTGTATAAAAACCCAAAATTGATTGATTGTGCCAATTGCATTTTTGCTACTTGGTCCTGGTCATAAATTGCGATTAAGCCCAAGTTTACATTGAAATACTTGGCAAATTTTGCGGTCAACTGTGCATCCAAACGGTTATCAATTGCTTTTAGATCTTTTGCTCCCGCAAACGCTTGATACCTCCATTTAAAATTGACATCTTTGGCAATATCCTTATCAAAATTCATGACCAACTGCATGATTGCCAATTCATTACGAACTGATTTTCCTCGCTCAACGCCGTAATTAGAAAACTTGTATTCAGGGGCCAAAAGGTCAATAGCTTTATACAAATTTTTATTTCCCAAGATAGTCTGCCGTACCGCTCCGGGAGAAAATTGCATACTGAAAAACTTAGTGGGTTTCCATTCAATACCAATAGCTTCCGTTAAATAAGCGGGGGTAAAAAAAGCAGAAATAAACGGCATTCGCTCATTCCCAAAGTCACGTCCGTTGGCAATCTGGGTAAGGAAGTTAAGATTTGCAAAGAAATACCACTGCGACACTTCGCTTAATTTTCGTCCGTATTTAGAATCAAAAAACAGCCGGTCTACGCTTTTGCGAAAGGCATCGCCTTTATTTTTAAGTGCTCCAAGCTGAAATTGAAAGTCATTGACCCAATTATTACGGTCGCGGGTGTATTCACCTTTTGAGTTAAGGTATACACCAAGCGCGATATTATTAAGCCCTCCTCCCTGCCAACCTTCATTAAATGTCCCTTGGCTGAGGTTGAGGCCAAACTTTGACGCTTTTTTCCAATAGCTAGTATCTTTGGGCGCTTCTTGAGCCAATGAGACTAATGAAAAAGAGCACAGAACCCAAGATGTAAGAATGCAATAGTAATATTTATTCATATTCATCATCAGAATAATTAGGGTAAATAAAATAATTATTCGTTTTCAAATATTTCAACTTTTTTAGATTGTAAAGTCTGGAGGGGAAATACTGTTTTTGTTTCGCCCGTTTGAAGCGTTAAGGTTGTATTATCAAGGCTCGTAATAATTCCTTTTGTTTCATCTACCTTGATAACTAGCCCTTCTTTATAACGATTTTTGGTATAGAATGAAGATAGAATATTTGCCAAGACATCGCGGGAAGCAAACCCATAACCTACGGCAAAAGCTAAAATAATTCCGCCAATGAGTAAATTAAAACTGGATTCGAGCAATTCCGTATTTATACCAGCCTGCCCCAAAGCACTAATAAGGGTAATCACTAAAAAAAAGGCGAAAATTACATTTCCAATTAATTTAGCCGAAGGCACATTAAAGGATTTACAGATAGAGACTACGGCATTTTTAATCGCCTCTGCTACAAGTACTCCTATTTGGAGCATGATGGCCGCTACAATAAGTTGGGGGACAAAATTGACTAATTTCTCCACTAAACTTGTGATAGCTCCGATGCCCAACGTTTTGGTAGCATCGGTCACAAAGCCTAACATGATAAAGTAATAAAGTACTTTAGCAACGATTTGGCTAAGTCTGATTTCTGTCTGTAACTGTTTTACAATACTGATTTCATTGAGTCGGTCTCCAATCTTATCGAACCCCACCTTTTCTAATACTTTTTTGGTAACAATCGCCAATATTTTGGCTACCACATATCCAATAAATAGAATAAAAAAGGCAAAAATAAATCGCGGTACAAATTCAACAAATTGATTAATCAACTTCGTTAAAGTACTGATTAATACTTCTTTTAAATTAGGCAACTCTTTCATCGGCAATGGTTTTATTTTGAGTCTTCATCTGGCTTCCCAGGGTTAATCATTACCTCAGCTGCACTGAAGAAATAGCTAACAAACAACGTAACAATCTCAAAGGTATTCCGAACGGTATCAATTTCGGAAACCAACGCTTTTTTCAGTGATTCAGGTACTTTATCATCTGGATCAATATCAAAAAAAGGATTATTCATATTTTTATGCAAACCTCAAAGGTTTATTGTTTTGCCCACCATTTAAGTAAAATAAGCATCTTACTTATCAACAGTATAGTGAAGAGCAAACTTTCTGCATATTTCTTACGTAATTTCTCACGTGTTCGCTTAAGCCTCATTTTAACTGCGCTTTCGGTGAGGCCAAAAGTATCTGCTATATCTTTAATACTGAAGTCATCTTGGTATTTCATGAGCAGAATCGTGCGTTCTTCAGGCGAGATTCCATCAAGTACTTCGCGAAGACGTTTAGCATCCATTTCCATTTCCTGGATATCATCCGAATCATCGATTACGTCAATACTTTCTGTCAACTCATCTTCAGCCATTTTTTTAGCCGTTCTCAATTGGTCCATACAATAATTGTAAGTAATTGAGAATAACCACGTTGAAAATTTCGAGTTTTCTTTAAATGAACCTACTCGAACAATAAGCTTCAAGAAAATATCATGCGTAAAGTCTTCTGCTTTAGCTTGGTCTTTTACAAATGAAAGGCATTTTCGGTACACCTTATCGGCATAACGATCATATATTTCTTCGAAAAAAGGGTTACGCTGGGTATCAACGTATAAACGCACTAACTGCTCGTCAGTATAGTTCTTCATTCCAATCGAGTGTACGTTCATTATGACGAAAAAAATAGGGTTTAGTAACAAAAAAAAATGAAATAATAAGGGTAAAATTTTTACAATTTATCAAATCCTAAAAAAGTCTACCCTATTTATCGGTTAAAAATAAAACTTTTACACTGATTTATTCATAAAATGACTATTTGTGAATAATATTCAGGCAAAAAGCAAAAAAAAACCCGAAAACAATTTTCGGGTTTTTTACTAAACATGCCTTTTTGATTAAGCGCCGATTGCCACGTGCTTAAAGGTCTTAACAGTTAATCCTTTTTGTGTTTTGTCAAGTAATTGAGAAATGGTTAAAGAACCATCTTTGATAAATTCCTGATTCAACAAAGTACTCTCTTTGTAAAATTTATTTAGGCGCCCCAAAGCAATTTTTTCAAGCATTGCTTCTGCTTTTCCTTCATTACGGGCAAGTTCTTTACCAACCTCAATTTCACGCTCAATCGTTGCAGCATCTACGTCACCTTTATCCACTGCAATTGGCTTCATGGCCGCTACTTGCATTGCAATGTCACGACCTACTTCTGACAAATCAGCACCGTTTACGCCGGTGAAAGCAACAAGTACACCACGCTTATTGTTTGAGTGTACGTAAGAGCTAACAACATCTGCCGTTACGTTTTCGTAAGCGATAAGCTCTAATTTCTCACCGATTTTACCGATAAGTTCCGTAATGTGCTCAGCGAGCGTACGGCCGTCAGCCTGAGGAGTGGCAAGTAATGCTTCTTTATCGGGAGCGTTGCCAGCTACTGCCTGGCTCATAATATTGGTAGCCAGATTTTGGAAACTTTCCACTTTCGAAACTGGCTCAGTTTCACATGCCAAACCTACGATTTTACCATTAGTGCCATCTGGACTAACGTGTACAAGAACAAGACCTTCTGAAACTACATTATCGGCACGCTTAGCGGCGACTTTCTGACCTTGTTTACGAAGAATATCAACTGCTTGTTCAAAATCACCGTCTGCTTCGGTAAGGGCTTTTTTACAATCCATCATACCTGCACCAGTCATTTGGCGAAGCTTATTAACATCTGCTGCTGTGATAGCCATTTTATGAATTAAGTTTTGAGATTTAATTAGTTTTAGTTTCCGAATTTTAATTGTTTCTACGATTTTGAAAAGGAATTTTTCTAAGTAGACGAATTCTGAAGACAAAAATCGTTAAAATCAATTAAGTTCTACTTTATGAAATCGTTAAACGGAATAGCCCATAGCTTATAGAAGGCTACGGGCTATCCGATCAGACGGCTGGGGCACGGGCCGCCGTTGCGGGACCGCCGCCGAAGCGGGTCTATATTATATCGAAGTTGTTTACTCTTCGGTGTCTGCCTCAATAGCGGCTTTTGGCGCTTCTACAACATCCGCTACAGTTTCATCTACTGCACGTTTTGCATCCTCTTCCTCTGCCAAACGAGCATCATCACGCTCTTGCTTGCGCTCAAGTAAGCCTTCCTCAATTGCTTTTCCGATTGCTAGTGTAATCAACGAAATTGATTTGTATGCATCATCATTGGCGGGGATTACGAAGTCTACCTCGTTAGGGTTAGAGTTAGTATCACACATGGCAATGACAGGAATGTTCAAACGTTTTGCTTCTGCAACAGCGATGTGTTCGCGCTTTACATCCACAACAAACAAAGCAGCAGGCAAACGAGTCAAATCAGCTACACCACCCAACAAACGCTCCAATTTATCTTTCTCACGACCTTTGATAAGGCGCTCACGTTTTGCGATGTTGCTGGCAGTGGACTCGTCGCTAAGCATTTTGTCCAACGTCTGCATTTTTTTCAATGACTTACGAATAGTGGCGAAGTTGGTCAACATACCACCCAACCAACGCTCAGTCACAAACGGCATCTTCAAACGACGCGCTTCTTCCGATACGATTTCTTGGGCTTGCTTTTTGGTAGCAACAAACATCACTTTACGACCTGAACGTACTACGCTTTTGACATAGTGACAAGCTTCATCCAATGAAGCAATCGTTTTGTTAAGGTCGATGATGTGAATCCCGTTTTTCTCCATGAAAATATACGGAGACATACGAGGATCCCACTTACGGGTCAAGTGACCAAAATGTACGCCTGCATCCAACAGGTCTTTGTACTCTAATTGTGCCATTTTTTTGATTTGATAAATGTTAGAATTAATCCTTACCAACGAAGGATTTTAAAAGTGTGCAGCACCACACATCGGACACGATAAGCGCGGCCTGGACGTATATGTCAGTCAATCATTATCAGGCAAAAGTAATCCGGAGTAAAACCCAATCTGCCATCAGCCGATAATGACCGACAATGATATTAACGTTTAGAGAACTGGAACCGACGACGGGCTTTGGCGCGACCGTATTTCTTACGTTCAACCATACGTGCATCACGAGTCAGGAATCCTTCTTTTTTCAATGCTGGACGGAACTCGCCGTTGATTTCGCACAAAGCACGAGCAATGGCCATACGAGTGGCTTCTGCTTGTCCTCTGATACCACCTCCACGAACATTTACTTTAATGTCGTAGTTGGTTGCTACGTTAACGGTGGTCAACGGTTGCTTCAAAATGATTTGAAGCGTCTCAACAGGGAAATACTCAGCAAACTCACGGCCATTGACCTTGATGTTGCCTTGCCCGGCTGATACATAGACACGAGCCACTGAAGTTTTTCTTCTACCTACTGTGTTAGTAACTTCCATTTTTTTATTTTTAGTACTTAAAAGTTAATGATTTAACTTTTAATGAACTCGTTTTTTAAAAGGTGATCTCTTTAGGTTGCTGAGCCGAATGTGGGTGTTCTCCACCTGCGTATACGTACAAATTCGTAAATATACGACGTCCCAGACGGTTTTTTGGAAGCATCCCTTTCACGGCCATCTCAACGACGCGGTGTGGGTGTTTTTCCATAATCTCACGAGGAGTAGCGAAACGCTGTCCACCTGGATGTCCTGTGTGACGAACGTATTCTTTGTCGGTCATCTTCTTGCCTGTCAAACGAATTTTGTCGGCGTTGATAACAATCACGTTGTCTCCGCAATCTACGTGCGGGGTAAAATAAGGCTTGTGCTTTCCACGCAAAATTTTGGCAATTTGGCTGGCCAAACGTCCCAAGATTTCGCCGTTAGCATCTACCACGATCCAGTCCTTTTGGACGGTTGCGGAGTTAGCCGATACGGTTTTGTAACTGAGTGTATCCACTTTAGTTATTACTTTTTTCGTTGAAAATCAATTAATTAACTATATAAACGGGCATTTTGAGGCGAAAATCGGACTGCAAATATAGCGGTTTGATTTTTGAATCACAAAATGATTCTGAAAATTAAATTATTAGTGATTTATTCTTTATTCTTGCAGTGGCAGAGGCTCTCCCTTTTTAAGGGGATATTCCAGCCTAAAAATTACAAATCGCAATTCGTACATTGAAAATTATTGTTGTATATGCCTCAATTTGATTTTTTAGTGATTGGCTCTGGCATCGCGGGCTTGAGCTACGCCGCCAAACTGGCGCGGCATTTTGATGCGCAAAAAGAGAAGGTCTCCATTGCGGTTATCACCAAAGTACAAGCCGACGAAACCAATACCAAATACGCTCAGGGGGGAATTGCCGCCGTGTGGGCCGAGGAAGATTCGTTCGAAAAACACATCGAAGATACGATGGTGGCGGGTGGCGGAATCAGCAAAAGAAATATTGTAGAGATTGTGGTAAAAGAAGCTCCAGAGCGCATTATGGAGCTGATTTCTTACGGTACACGCTTTGACAAAGAAGCCGACGGCGAGTATGATTTGGCCAAAGAAGGTGGCCACTCCGACCACCGTATATTGCACTTCAAAGATGCCACAGGTGCTGAAATAGAACGGGCGCTTTTGAGTGAAGTTAAGAGCCATTCTTCGATTCAGATTTTTACGCATTATTTTGCCGTAGATTTAATAACCCAACACCATCTAGGAGAAACCGTCTACCGCCACCGCGACGACATTAAATGTTTTGGGGCTTATGTTTTGAACACAAAAACGGGGGAAGTAGAGAAATTTTTAGCCAAAACCACTATGTTGGCAACGGGCGGTATCGGCAATATTTATCAAAACACGACCAACCCGCGCATCGCTACTGGCGATGGCATTGCCATGGCTTACCGCGCCAAAGGCGTCTGCGATAACATGGAATTTATTCAATTTCACCCCACGGCGCTTTATCAACCTGGCAAAAAACCCAACTTCCTGATTTCCGAAGCCGTGCGGGGTTTTGGGGGGATTTTACGCAACAAAAAAGGCGAAACATTCATGGAGCATTATGACCCACGTCTTTCGCTTGCTCCGCGAGATATTGTAGCACGGTCCATTGACTCCGAAATGAAAAAATACGGCGATGAGCACGTTTACATCGACGTTACGCACTGCGATTATGAAAAGTTCATCGAGCATTTTCCCAATATTACCGCCTACTGCAAAGACAATCTGGGCATTGATATACGCAAAGATTACATTCCGGTAGTGCCCGCGCAGCATTACATGTGCGGTGGTATCAAGGTGAATGAATTTGGGCAGACGAATATTTTTTACTTGTACGCAACTGGAGAGTGCGCCTGCACAGGCCTGCATGGTGCCAATCGTTTGGCTTCTAACTCCCTCCTCGAAGCCGTGGTTTTTGCGCATCGGGCTTTCGAGAAAACAATCGAAAACTTAGCCGATGCCTACATACCAGACAACATTCCAGAATGGAACGACGAAGGAACTACGCATCCTGAAGAAGCCATTTTGGTTACCGAAATGACCAAGGAACTGGAAGCAATCATGTCAAATTATGTCGGCATTGTGCGTACCAATCGTCGTCTGAAACGGGCACACGACCGCGTAGAACTTATCTTTCAAGAGCACGAAGAATTGTACTGGCAATCAAAGGTTTCGGTGCCGATTATGGAACTCCGCAACATGATTAACGTATCTTATCTGGTATTGAAAATGGCCATGGCTCGCCGCGAGAACGTGGGACTTCACTTTAATCTAGATCACGTGAAGAAATAAAAATAACATTCTCGAAACGTAGAATTTAATATTTTTGGGTGTTTATCAACAAACACCCTTTTTTTAGTTTTACTAAACCCTTTTATGAAAAAACCTTCTGAATTTCGCCTCATGGTATGGGGGTCTACTGCTGCTTTTTGTGCCTATGCCTGTATGTACGCTTTTCGAAGGGGGATCACAGCCGCCACGTTTGACGGGTTGGTTTTTTGGGGTATCAATTATAAAATCTGGTTGATTACGCTGCAAGTATTGGGCTATGCCTTTTCCAAACTTATTGGTATAAAGGTAGTTTCAGAAATGAAACCCGCCCAACGTGCCATGTATTTATTGGCTTTTGTGGGATTTGCAGAGTTAGCTTTATTAGGATTTGCCGTCGTTCCAGCCCCTTACAATATCCCTTTTTTGTTCTTGAACGGGCTTCCGTTGGGCATGGTTTATGGCACCGTATTGGGCTTTTTGGAGGGGCGTCGCCAAACGGATGCGTTGGTGGCTGGGCTTACTGCCTCGTTTATTTTTGCTTCAGGATTTGTCAAAACCATTGGTAAAACGTTGTTAAATTCGGGCGTATCAGAGTTTTGGATGCCGTTTACGACGGGTTTGCTATTTGCGGTTCCGTTGGTGTTGGCGGTTTGGGCATTGGCAAAATTACCTGCCCCAACGGCCGAGGACCGCGCTGAGCGCACCGAGCGCGCCCCCATGAATGCCGCCGACCGCAGCCGCTTTATCAAAACCTTTTCGGTTGGGCTGATTACCTTAATTGTATCTTATGTTTTTCTGACCGCGTTCCGTGATTTCCGTGACAATTTTGCTCCCGAAATATTAAAACTCGCTGGTGTGGATAACCCGTTGATTTTTACCCAAACCGAAACTTTTGTATCGGTCTTTATTTTGCTACTGATGGCTACGCTGCGTTGGGTAAAAGACAATTGGAAGGCGTTTTATCTCATCAATCTACTGTTGATTGCGGGCGGAATTACGGTCGGCGTCAGTACGTGGATGTTTCAGCAGGGTATGCTATCGCCGGGCGTGTGGTTTACGCTGACGGGTGTGGGACTGTATTTAGCCTATGTACCTTGCAACGGCCTTTATTTTGAGCGTTTTGTGGCTTCTTTCAAGTACGTTAGTACGGTGAGTTTTGTGGTAACACTGGCTGATTGGTGGGGGTATTTGGGGACGGTGGGCGTATTGCTCTACAAAAACTTCGGCCAACCCAACATCAGTTTTCTGGACTTCTTTATCTACGGCGCCTATGTTTTGGCGGTAGTGTATGTGGTATTGGTGGTGATTTCGTTTGGGTATTTTAAGCGGAAGTACAAAACCATGCAACCTGAAGTTGTCAGCTAAAAACTTGCGTCCTAATACTGCAACTTTGCAGTATTAGGACGCAAGGCAATCATCTCTTATTTCATCTCTGATTATTCCCTCGCCAAAAACGCTTCAATCTGCTCTGCAGTCAGGTACACTTTACCAGAACGGGTTTTGAGGTGCTCGCGGAAAGCAGTTTTGATTGGTTCCGACCATTTCATGTCAATCTCACCAGGCGTAAATTTATTTTCACGGAGCATTTTATGGCCAAATTCATCTTGAAGGGCAATAAACTCTGCTCTGTTTACTACTTTTTCGGCCAAATGCGCTGGAATAAAAATCACGCCTTCGGGTTTTCCCAAGACTAAATCTCCCGGCAATACCGACGCTCGACCAATACGGATAGGGCAGTTGATACAAGTCATTATCATGTCTTTGATAGCCGATGGGTCGTAGCCGCGCGTAAAGCCGACAAACCCATCAATGGCGCTTAAGCCTTCCAAGTCGCGCACACTACCGTCAAACACCACACCCGTTTTGGATTTGGCATAAATTGAGTTGCCGAGGTTATCGCCGATGAGGGTTCCGTCCACAATTTTTCCGAAACCGTCGGCCACGTATACGTCATTGATTTGGAGGGCGTCAATTGGCCACGAATTAGAGGCTCCTTTTCGCCCTTCAGCTTTTCCTTTTTCTTTGATGGGCTTTTCCATGTCGGGACGAGCAGGCATGTATTGAGCCGTCAGCACGCGCCCGACAAGCGGCTTTTCGGGGTGAATGATTTGAAAATTTCCTTCAAACTGATTGTTGTACCCATCGCCGCGCATAATCCCCCAAGCCTCTTCAATAGATACATTGGCTAGGCGTTTTACAATCTCATCGGGCACTTTGGGGCGACCATCAGGGAAGCGTTCGCCTTTCCATTCTTGGGTATAAAATTGGATAAGCTCTTTGGGAGCTTGGATTTGAGCAAGTAGTGTGACCTGAGTAGCAAGAAGTGAGAAAAGTATAATTAGCTTTTTCATAATCAAAATAGTCCACCTCCCCCGAGGAGGGTGTTAAGTTTAGTTTATTCCCCCTCTGGGGGATAGGGGGCTTACAAAAATCCAACAATTACCTCATTTACACTTCTATCTTTTTCCAACGGTGAATTTTGAAATATTTTCAGAAAAAATTGACCTAATCTTGTAACTCCGTACTGTTGACCGACAACGAAGCAGTTATTCGGAGTCCAAATTCGTTATCCCCAGTTTCATTTTCTCTTTTCACATTTTTAATTCTAAACCCCAATGAAAAAATTATTAGACCGATTCAAGCTCCCTGATACCCACGCCCAATCCGAAAGCAAGCGCCGCGATTTTCTAAAAAAAGGCATGTTAGGTGGATTGTCATTAGGGTTAATGCTGGATGGTAAACACGAGCAGGAAATGGAATACATTACGCAAAAAGTAAAGCGTGATTCTAAACCTGCCGATCTTAAAATTACAGATATACGCATCGCGCATTTGCAGGGAGTGCCGTTCAAAAGCCCCATCATCCGGATTGATACCAACCAAGGCTTAGTAGGTTGGGGAGAAGTACGCGATGGAGCAAGTCCCAACTATGCACTTATGCTCAAAAGCCGCTTGCTGGGCCAAAACCCCTGCAACGTTGAAAAGATTTTTAAAGAAATCAAGCAATTTGGCGGACACGGACGGGCGGCTGGTGGAGTGTGCGGCGTAGAAATGGCACTGTGGGATTTGGCCGGTAAAGCTTACAACGTACCTGTCTATCAAATGTTGGGTGGAAAATACCGCGATGAAATTCGGATGTATGCCGATACGCCAGAGATTACCGACCCCACCAACTTTGCTAAAAAACTAAAAGAAACCCGTTTGGATAAAGGCTATACCTTCCTTAAAATGGACTTTGGGATTGGCCTGTTGGCTGATAAGCCCGGAATGCTGACGGGCGCCAACGTTTGGAAACTCAACCAACGCGACAATAAAACCAAAACCGTGGGTAACTATGGAGCTACCAAACACCCTTTTACCCGTATTCAAATTACCGATAAGGGATTGGATTATATTGCCGAATACGTAAGCAAGATTCGCGAAGGAGTGGGGTACGAAATCCCTGTTTCAGCCGACCACTTTGGGCACTTTGACGTCAACACGGCCATTCGTCTTGGCAAAGCCGTTGAAAAATACCAATTGGCGTGGCTCGAAGACCTTGTGCCTTGGTTTTATACCGACCAATGGAAGCAAATTTCGGACGCCATCGACACGCCAACGCTGACGGGAGAGGACATTTACCTCAAAGAAGAATTTATCAAACTCATCAACGCCAAAGCCGTTGACATGATTCACCCCGATTTGGCCTCTTCTGGCGGAATTTTGGAGACCAAGAAAATTGGCGATTACGCCGAAGAGCACGGCATTCCGATGGCAATGCACTTTGCAGGCAGCCCGATTTCGTTCATGGCCAATGTTCATTGCGCCGCTGCTACCGAAAACTTCGTTGCACTTGAGCACCACGGTGTGGATGTACCTGGCTGGGAAGACATTGTAACGGGCAGTAAACCACTCGTGGTCAACGGATTTGCCCCCGTACCTAACAAACCGGGCTTGGGCGTGGAGCTTAACGAAGAAGGAGCAAAACGCTTCTTGATGAAAGACCAAAAATGGTTTGCCCCGACCGACGAATGGAACACCAAAGATTCGTGGGACCGGGATTGGAGCTAGTTCATTTTTAACCTATCAATAAGTACGTGTGATGTAAGCGTCGGGCGGTTCAAAACCGTCTGACGCTTTTTTGTTTCCAACCATTTGATGCTCATTTTCGTCTATGTAACAAATCATTCAATCAATGAGAAGCACTCTGTTGGTACTGTTTTTGGTGGGTTTATTTTCGTGTAAAGAAAAACAACTTTCTCCCGAAGAATTACAACCTTTGGTAGGAAAGTGGCGAGTAACCTCCATTCAACCGGCTGGAAAGACGGAATGGGAGTTTGTTACACAAAGCGGTCAGCATCAATTTGAAATACGTTACGACGGCGTCATTCTCGGCCCGGATGGCCTGCCTATATGCTGCGGCCCAAAATACCTCAAAGTCAACGGCAAAGTATTTACCATTGTTCCTAAAGAGGGTCTTCCCGACAATCCTCTGTGCGCATTGGTCAATTGTGTCGGATGCGAAACGTTGGAGATGGATTTGCAGGGAGATGGATTGACCACCAATACCTGTAACGGCTCGGGCCGCAGTCGATATGAGCGAATTTAAACTTTATAAACTCCTGATGAAAAAGCTATTACTGTTATTATTTTTAATGAGTCTCGTTGGGTGCAAAGAAAAAAAACTTTCACCGGAAGAGCTCCAACCCTTCGTAGGAAAATGGCGATTGGATGCCGTAGAACCTGCCAAGGATGTAAAAAGATGGGAGATTGTCCCTCCAAAAAATGCTTATTTGTTTGAGATACGCTACGACGGGGTTATTCTTGACGCTAATGGCCTGCCGGCCTGTTGCGCTCCAAAATACCTGAAATCGGGCAAAAAAGTATTCCTGATCGAGCCGAAAGAAGCGCTTATGCAAAATCCCCAATGTGCATTGGTGAGTTGTTTAGCTTGTGATACGTGGAATATGGATGTACAGGGTGATACGCTGATTGTCAGTTACTGCGAGGGAAGCGGTCGCAACCGTTTTGTGAAAATGTAAAGAGTTTCTTTCCTATCATTCAAGAACAAAACTGACGGGCAAATTATACTTTACTCTCACTTTTTGACCGCGCTCCGTGCCAGGAAACCACTTACCGCTCATTCCTTTGACCACCCGCAGGGCCTCTTCGTCGCAACCGCCGCCGATTCCTTTGAGCAACTCATAATCACACAAAGAGCCGTCTTCGCATACCACAAAAGAGATGAAGACTTTTCCTGAAATATTTTTTCGGGCCGCCGCTTTAGGGTAGTTGATATTTCTCCCTAAAAACATTGCCAAAGCCGAAAGCCCGCCCGAAAACTGCGGAAGTTCCTGTACTTCGGTGTAGGTGTGTTCAGTACCGTCCAACATCAAACGTCCCTGTACCAATTTACCTTTATCGTAGGTTTCTTCATAATAGAGCGTGCTGTCGGGACGTTTGGCAATCCATTTTCCTACCTTCTTCCCATTTTCAAAAGCGCCCTGTTCGATGATCCATTGGTCTTTTTGAACCTTAGTTCTATAAACACCCCAACCATTCCCACCTTTAACCCAGACGTTACCTTCCCGAGACCACAAATCAATGACAGTGATTCCCGCCGGCTTTGTCGGGTCGGGCAACTCCTGTAACCGAACTTCTTTCAGTTGGCCGTTATCATACCACGTCTGTATCTTTTCGTTTTTCCCGTCTACTATCTGCCGTTCCTGCAAGGCACCGTTGGCGTAATATTCAGCAGAGGAAACAACCTTATTGCCCTGTTTTTCTTTGGTGGACAATAGTTGTCCATTTTTCTGAACAATCGTTTCGGGCACGTACGAATTCCAATCTTTGTCCCTGACTGTCAACTGATAAGCTGGAATCGAATCGGTCATTGTTTCATTGACAATCTTGTACATCAATGAATCTCTCTTAAACGGCACCGACAAAAAAGGCTTCCATTCTTTTTTCTTCAACTCTTCAAAAACCACATCATCCCTTACAAGGCCGTTTTTATCAACGGGAATGTATCTCCGAAAATGGTACTCGGTGGGGTCTTGCGTAAACTGGAATTTTTCGTTAAAATAATCCACCAGTCGTTGGCTGGTGCTGTCATAATTTGTGACGGGCATATCGGGGAAAACAACGAAAAAATTGAAATCCTGACGAACGGGCTTTGTGTCTTTAAGGGCAGGTTCCCACGCCCGATAAAGCCCCACAACCCTCAGCGCTTCGGTATCACAAAGTGGATGAATGCCTTTGATGATTTTTAGGCCAGACACGCTGCCGTCGGTTTCTACAATACCACTCATAAACACGCGCCCTTGTACCGATTGAAGCCGTGCCTGAAAAGGCATCTGCAAATTATCCTTGACGAATTGCTGCAAATACGCAAACCCGCCTTGGGGTTGAGCCGCTTTGTCTACTTCACGTTCGGGATAAACGGTCTGACCGTAAGCAGTAAGCGAGAGCAGGGTAGACACCCATAGAATCAAAGTGAATTTCATGGAGCTGTAAATAATAGAGGTTGGGTAAAAGCAAAAAAGAGTTGCATTTAAACAAAAAGTGACGGATTGTCCAAGGTTTTTTGGCAAATTATCTGATACGTCATCCCCCACATGCCATGTTTGGGTAGATTGGATGATTTTAGCAATTTTGTCGCCGCTTACTATATGACAGACGGGCCGTCTGTACCACAAATATGAAAATTGGGTTTGTCGTTTCTTTCTTTGATTTCCGCAACGACGTGCGGCGTGTAATGGCCGAAGTTGCTAAACAACATGAAGTAATCATTTTTGGTCGCCCCGAAAATCGCGACGAAATTTTGCGACATCTGCCCGAGGGACTAGAATTCCGAGTCATCAACGAGCGCAAAAGCAGTTTTTGGAATAACCTTTGGATGAAATTATTCGTCCTCTTCAAACGTATTCCCAAAAGTCGTCATAATTTTTTCCTGATGGAGCTGTTCAAAGCCTCTCATGCCACCGATCCAGCAGTTCGAAAAAAGAATTATGAAATCATCGAATGGGTCCGGCGACTGCCCAAGTTCATTTCCTACGATACTTACCTAAAAGGTCTGGACTATCAGAAAATGACTGATTTGGGTGAAATAGATCAATTTGTGTGCTTTACGGCCATTGCCGACGATTTCCTATTGGCCCGCCTTCTCCACGAAAAGTATCCCGTAAAAGTGTACGTCTACAGTTGGGACCACGCCTGCAAGCACATTTGTTTTTCTGAACGAGCACATTATATCTGCTGGAATGAGCGCATCAAAGAGGATATTGTTTATCTTCAGCATATTCCAGCGGCCCACGTAAAAGTAGTAGGCGCTAGCCAATTTGCTTACATCCATGAGTATCAACTGCGGCAAACAGAATTAGCCCGAACTTACCCCTTGCGGTATGTATACTTCGGCTGCGCCATCGGCATTGATGATTTGGTCAAAGAAGAAGTCAATGTGGCCATTTCAGTGGCGCAGGTATTAGCAAAGAACCGCCCGGAGCTCATATTAGTGGTTCGCCCTTATCCAGTACAAGGCAATTGGGACGTGTATCAAGCACTCCGCAATCTACCCAATGTAATCATGGACGATGGCTTTCGGACGGTTGATTTGTCGGTAAAAGATGGGCATATATTGGAAAAATTTGAGAAAATTGCCCACGCTGAGGCCTTCTTTCATTTAGGCACCACCATGGGCTTAGAAGCCTGTTTTACCGATACGCCTTCGTTCATTTTAGATTATGGCTACAAAAATAAAGACGGCCTGAGTTTATACAGCTTTATCCACCAATACCAAAACGACCGCCACTTGATTGACCTTGCGCCTCAGAATGCCGTTCGGTCCGAAAGGCATTTGACCGAAATTTTAAAAGAATTGGACAACCCCACGTATCGTCTACTCAATAAGCAGGTACAGGCACAGTATCAAATCAAATCATTTGAACAATTTTCGGAGGATTTGTTAGCACCATAGTTTCTCTTAACTTTGGTCATTTTCAAACCCTTAACGATATGCCATTGAATCATTTTTGCCGTGCCATAACCTTGGTGCTGTTGTCAGCAATACCACTTTTTTCTCAAACGGGTACTCGACAAGCCCCGCCCTTGCTGTCGGCGGCTACGCCTGAGTCGGTGGGGATGTACTCAGAGCGACTCAATCGACTGGACGGCATGATTCAGTCGTATATCGACAAAGGCGCTTTTCCGGGCGTGGCGGCCATTGTGGTTCGTAATGGTAAAATTGTGTACTACAAAGCCTTCGGAAAAGCGGATCTTGAAAGCAATAAACCGTTGGCCAAAGACGCCATCTACCGCATTGCTTCCATGACCAAAGCCATTACCTCACTGGCCGTGATGATGCTGCACGAAGAAGGAAAAATCATGCTCGATGACCCCATCAGCAAATACATTCCAGCGTTTGCTAAACCCGTTGTACTCGACCAATTCAACCCGAAAGACAGCAGCTTTACGACCGTGCCTGCTAAGCGGGAGATTTCGGTGCGGCATTTGCTGACACACATGTCGGGCATCAATTATAATGTCATCTCCAGCGACGAACGTCTGAGGGCCATTTATACCAAAGCAGGAATTGTGGATGCCTTTACCACCGAAAATCTCAAAATCGGAGATAACATCCAAAAACTGGCCAAACTTCCGCTCAATCATCAACCCGGCGAAAAATGGACCTACGGCTTAAGCGTTGATGTACTAGGGTATTTGGTGGAAATTGCGTCTGGAATGACCCTCGACCAGTTTTTTCAGCAACGAATTTTTGCCCCGCTGGGCATGAAAGACACCTACTTTTACCTACCAGATTCCAAAAAAGACCGTTTGGTCCCGCTGTATTCGGAAGATAAAGACAAGAAGTTGGTTAAAGGCACAACCAACTCATTATCGGCAAACCCCAATTATCCGATTGAGGGAGCCAAAACCTTTTATTCGGGCGGCGGTGGCCTATCAAGCACGGCCTACGACTATGCCATTTTCCTTCATATGCTCCTTAATGGTGGGGTATACAACGGTAAACGATTGCTGAGCCGCAAAGCCGTGGAGCTTTTTACCAACACCAACCAAAGCGGAACATTGTTTCCAGATCCGCGCAGCTATTTCAGTTTGGGTTTCAGCGTAATCGGCGAAGCTGGGCGCTCAAAAGGCTTGGGCAGCGTGGGCACATTCAGTTGGGGCGGCGCATTCAGTACCAACTATTTTGCCGACCCCAAAGAAAAAATTTGCGCCGTCATTATGAAACAAATGTGGCCTACCAGCTATGGTGGCGAAATTGACCGTAAGTTTGAAATGATGATTTATCAATCTTTGGACGATTAAGGTACAAGAACGATTTTTCCGATGTGCTCGGAGCTTTCCATCAAGCGGTGGGCTTCGGCCGCCTCGCTGAGGGGGAATGTTTTATAGATAATCGGTTTGTATTGACCCGTGGCAATGAGGGGCCAAACGCGTTTTTCTACTTCGGCTGCCAAAGCCGCTTTAAATTCATCATCACGGGGGGCAAGCATGCTTCCCGTGATGGTGAGGCGTTTGCTCATCACTTCCAAAATATTAAACTGCGTTTGTGCGCCGCCCAAGCTGGCAATAAAACACAAACGACCATCGGTACGCAGCAGACGTATATTTTTGGAGGTATACTCTCCACCAATGTAATCCAAAATAGCGTCCATCCCGACAGGTTTAAGGACATCCTCAAAATTTTGGGTTTTGTAATTTACGCACTTTATCGCCCCCAATTCTTCACAAAATCGACATTTTTCATCCGTTCCTGCGGTAGCAAATACCTGTGCTCCAAGTGCTTTTGCCAATTGAATGGCGGTGACCCCAATACCGCTTGTGCCGCCGTGAACAAGCAGATTTTCACCCTTTTGTAAGCGCATCCGTCGAAATACATTATCCCATACGGTCATGCTTGTCTCGGGCAAACAGGCGGCCTCTTCAAACGAAAGGCCTTCTGGAATGGGTAAACAATGATGGGCATTGGCCAAGGCATATTCGGCGTAGCCACCGTGACGAATGAGCGCGCATACCCGGTCGCCTACTTTCCAGCGGCTGACCGAAGAGCCTATTTGCTCCACTACCCCCGCGATTTCTAAGCCCAACGGCTCGACAGGCGCCTGACCCGAAACCCCGTAACGCCCTTGACGCATCAATAAGTCGGCCCGGTTGACCCCTGCTGCATAAACCCGAATCAGTACGTCTTGCAGTATAGGTACGGGCAAGGGACGTTCTTGCAAATTCAGGACTTCGGGCCCGCCCGTTTGGGAAACAATAACTGCTTTCATTATATTCGAATAATTAGATAAACAATTGTCAATACAATCCATGAAGGTACATGACACTCCAAAAATAAACATCCATTAACTTTGTATTATTACTTTTGAAGTATTTACTATAACAATCCTTAGAACGATCCAAACTACTAATACATAAATATGTCAGCGACAACCATTCAATTTAAGCATGTAAGCTACCTTTGGGATGACGCCAAAGCCGCCGAGTTGGCGGGCGATGAAGTAGCTCTCTTTATCTATCGCTCCAATATCCTTGGTGCTGACCTTCGCCTAACAAATTACGGTGGAGGAAATACGTCCGTCAAAATTACGGATAAGGACCCACTTACCGCAAAGGATACGGAAGTAATGTGGATTAAAGGTTCAGGAGGGGATATAGGTACCCTCAAAAAATCGGGTTGTGCAGCGTTGTATCTGGATCGTTTGCGTAGTTTGGAGAATGTTTATCGCGGCTTAGAGTTTGAAGATGAAATGGTAGAGTTGTTCAACCATTGTATCTTCGATTTAGCGTCAAAAGCGCCTTCTATTGATACTCCTTTACACGGTTTTTTACCGTTTGCTCATATCGACCACCTTCACCCCGATGCAGCGATTGCAATTGCGGCGGCCAAAGATGGCAAAAAGATTACAAATGAACTCTTCAACGGCGAAGTGGGCTGGGTAGAATGGCAACGCCCGGGCTTTGAATTAGGCCTTCAACTTCGTGCCTGTTTGGAAGAAGCCGCCGCCAAAGGCATCAAATTGCGCGGTATCATGCTCGGCTCGCATGGTTTATTTACATGGGGGGATACTTCTTATGAAAGTTACATCAACACGCTCGAAGTCATCGAAAAGTGTGCTGAGTATTTGGAAGCAAATTACGGCAAAACCCGCCCAGTATTTGGTGGTCAGAAAATTGAAAGCCTGTCGGCAGAAGACCGTCAAAAACAAGCGGCTAAATTAGCCCCTGTATTGCGCGGTTTTTGTTCGTCATACCGCACCATGGTTGGTCATTTTACAGACGACGCACGCGTCTTGGAATTTATCAACTCCAACGATTTGGAAAAATTGGCGCCTTTGGGCACTTCTTGTCCTGACCACTTCCTCCGTACCAAAATCAGCCCGTTGGTGTTGACGCTGGCCCCTGATGAAGATTTGTCGGATGTAGCGGCCCTGAAAGAAAAACTTCTGCCTGGCTTTGTGGCCTACCGCGAGTTATACACCGATTACTACGAAACCTGTAAACATCCCAACTCGCCCGCCATGCGCGACCCCAACCCGGTGGTTATTCTGTACCCCGGCGTAGGAATGTTTACGTTCTCAAAAGATAAAACAACGGCCCGTTTGGCCTCTGAATACTACATCAACGCCGTCAACGTAATGAAAGGCGCCGAGGCAGTATCAGAATACACCTCATTGCCCCGTCAGGAGGCTTTCAACATTGAATATTGGCTGTTGGAAGAAGCTAAACTTCAACGTATGCCCAAGCCAAAAGCGCTTTCTGGACGCGTAGCGTTGATTACGGGAAGTGCGGGCGGAATCGGAAAAGCCATCGCTCGTCGTTTTGCCGAAGAGGGAGCAGTAGTGGTTTTGAACGATATCAATGAAGAACGTCTGGCGGGAGCTAAAGAAGAATTTGTGAAGAAATTCGGTAAAGATGCCGTGTCGACCACGCTTCTGAACGTGACCGATGCCCAGAGCATTTTATCGGCAATGGACGCCGCCGCCTTGGCCTTTGGCGGTGTGGATATCATTGTCAACAACGCAGGAATCAGCATCTCTAAACCCATTGAAGCCCACACGATTGAAGATTGGGATAAACTGTACGACATTTTGGTCAAAGGTCAATTCCTCGTTACCCAAGCGGGTATCGCGGTAATGCGCAAGCAAGGCTTTGGCGGTGATGTTATCAATATTGTGAGTAAAAATGCCTTGGTATCAGGACCAAACAACGCAGGTTATGGTTCGGCCAAAGCTGCTCAATTGCATTTAAGCCGACTTAATGCGGCCGAATTAGGCGGTGATAAGATTCGCGTCAATACCGTCAATCCAGACGCGGTTATTGCCGATTCAAATATTTGGGCTGGTGGCTGGGCCGAAGGCCGCGCCAAAGCCTACGGCATTACGGTAGAGGAATTACCCGCATATTATGCCAAACGAACATTGTTGAACGAGGCTATTTTGCCCGACGACATTGCCAATGCCTGCTTCGCCTTCGTGGGAGGGTTGCTCAGCAAATCGACTGGTAACGTGTTGAACGTAGACGGTGGTGTAGCAATGGCTTTTGTTCGTTAATTAAAGATTGTTTTTTCATCATAGGTTAGTTTAATACTCGAATCTAACGTCTGACTTCAGGCGTTAGATTTTTTAAATCGTTTATTTCCTAACTTCAAATCAGTCATTACCATGCAACTCGAAAAATACAAGATACAACAACACAACGACGACCTGCTCAAAGCCCACGAGCGCCGTTTGAGCTACATTACTTCCGAAATCGAAAACGCGGAAGCCATCATCCAAAAAGTCGTTGATTTTCAAATTGCCATTCCGTCCTGGGCATTGGGTACGGGCGGCACCCGTTTCGGGCGTTTTTCGGGCGGCGGTGAACCGCGTACATTGGAAGAAAAAATTGAAGACGTGGGTCTGTTGCATTCTTTAAATCAATCTAGCGGAGCTATTTCACTGCACATCCCGTGGGATATTCCCCAAGATGCCAAAGCCATCAAAGCCTTGGCAGCGCAACACGGTTTAAAGTTTGACGCCGTCAATTCCAACACCTTTCAGGATCAGCCTGATCAAGCCCTTACTTACAAATTCGGCTCGTTGCAAAACGTCAATAAAGCCATCCGCAAACAGGCGATTGAGCACAATATTGAGGTAATCAAACAAGGTATTGAGCTGGGTTCAGAATCTTTAACGGTGTGGCTTTCAGACGGCTCGTGCTTCCCAGGTCAATTAAATTTTCGTAAAGCGTACCAAAATACGCTCGAAAGTTTGCAAGAAATCTACGCGGCTTTGCCAGAAAACTGGAAGCTGTTTTTGGAATATAAAGCCTTCGAACCCAATTTTTATTCAACCACCGTCGCCGATTGGGGACAATCGTATTCGTACGTTCAGAAGCTCGGCAACAAAGCCTACACATTAGTAGATTTGGGCCACCATTTACCCAACGCCAACATTGAACAAATCGTTGCGTTGCTGCTAATGGAAGGAAAACTAGGTGGGTTTCACTTCAACGATTCTAAATACGGCGACGACGACTTAACTGCAGGTTCAATAAAGCCGTATCAGTTATTTTTGATTTTTAACGAGTTAGTAGAAGGAATGGACGCACGCGGCATGAATCACGCCACCGATTTGGGTTGGATGATTGATGCTTCACACAACGTTAAAGATCCCCTCGAAGATTTGCTACAATCGGTCGAAGGCATCATGATGTCGTACGCGCAAGCGCTATCGGTAGATAGAAAAGCGCTCGAAGAAGCCCAAAATAATAACGACGTGGTGCGGGCACAAGAGATTTTGCAAAACGCGTTCCGAACCGACGTTCGCGCTTTGGTCGCCGAAGCTCGTTTGCGGGCGGGTGGGGCCTTGAATCCTTTGGAATTGTACCGAAGTCAAAAAGTACGCGAGAATCTCATCGCCGAAAGAGGACTCAAAACAGTAGCGACCGGTTTGTAATATGAAAATACCCGTTTGCGCCGTATTAGACATCGGCAAAACCAACAAAAAGCTTTTCCTTTTTGACGAAAACTATAAAATTGTCCTCGAAAAATCGGGGCAATTTCCTGAAACTACCGACGAAGACGGCGACCCGTGCGAGAACGTAGCACTCCTCACCTCTTGGGTTAGTGACTCGCTACAAGAGGTATTTGCTTTGGAAAATTACGACGTCAAAGCCATCAATTTTTCGACCTACGGGGCCAGTTTGGTCCATGTAGACGAAAAGGGTGCACCAGTGGCACCGTTGTATAATTACCTCAAACCTTACCCCGAAACGCTTCAAAAGCAATTTTACAGCGCCTACGGCGGCGAACAGGAGTTCACCCGCAAAACGGCTTCGCCTGTTTTAGGAAGCCTCAATTCGGCGATGATTATTTATCGACTGAAATACGAAAAGCCTGAACTGTTTGCCAAAATCAAGTATTCGCTGCATTTGCCTCAGTATGTAAGTTCATTGGTAACAAACCTGTTCGTTTCTGATATCACGAGCATTGGTTGCCATACCAATCTGTGGGATTTTGACCAAAATACTTACCACGCTTGGGTAGCGCAGGAAGGTATCCTAGAAAAATTAGCCCCAATTGAGCCTGGCGATAAAGTAGTCACTAAATCCATTAACGGACAAGCGCGGCTCGTAGGCATTGGCCTGCACGATAGCTCATCGGCGCTGATTCCGTATCTGGTTAGTTTTCATGAGCCTTTTGTCTTGATTTCTACGGGTACTTGGTGCATCAGTCTTAATCCGTTCAATCATACGCCCCTGACCGACGAAGAGCTTCAGTACGATTGTCTTTGTTATATGCAATACAACGGCAAGCCCGTCAAAGCATCGCGCTTGTTTGCGGGCTACGAACATGAACAACAAACAAAACGGTTGGCGGAACATTTTCAAAAAGAAGCCAATTATTACAAAACTGTTGCGTTTGATGCGCGCATTATCAATGAATTGAAAGCCGAGAAAAAAACTGATGGCATTGATTTTGAGCGCCTTTCGAAGCCACCCATGACCGAAGGTCTTTTCGGGCAACGCGACTTAGCGGGCTACGACTCCTACGAAAAGGCGTATCACCAACTGATACTGGACATTGTCAATCAACAAATTATCTCAACGGGATTGGTCTTGACGGGCTCAAGCGTGAAGCGCATTTTTGTAGACGGAGGATTTGGTAAAAACCCCATTTACATGAATTTGCTCGCGGCCGCATTTCCCGAAATGGAGATATTTGCGGCTTCGGTGGCACAGGCTACGTCATTGGGCGCGGCACTGAGCATTCACCGTCATTGGAACACCCAACCCCTCCCGCCAGACTTGATTGATTTACGGTTTTACAACAGCGGGTCTACTTATATTCAGCAGTAAAACATGATCTCCCTGAAAACTCTTGGCAGATTTCGTGGGAGGTCATCTTCGGTTCACAGTTTACAGTCTATTGGCTGACTGCTACTAATTGGGCTGAAAAATTACGGAAAATGCCGTAGCTTTCTGATTATGATTTGATTGACTTGCATAGAAGACCCGCTGAAGCTATCGCTACCATTGTCAGTACCGAACGTTGGACGTATGAACGAATGCGCAGAGAGCTACCGCCCGAATCGCGGTACGAATTGCGTCATTTTAATCTGATTGATATATCACCTGCCCTTAAGACTCAACACCAACGGATTTCTAAACGATTGTTTAGACTTTTAGATTATTTTGTGATTTCCAATCGATTGGGAGAAGTACTTTTTGCGCCCATTGATGTCCACTTTGCTCAAGGTGAAGTATGTATGTCAGCCTGATTTAGTATTTATTGCCAAAGAACAGGCGCAGATAGTAGGTGAAAGCGCCATTGAAGGTGCGCCCGCGTTGATTGTGGAAGTGGTTTCAAAAGGCTCCGTAGCACGCGATTATATTGAGAAAAAGGAAGATTATGAGCGTTTTGGTGTGCAGGAATACTGGATTGTAGACCCTCGTAATGAAGTGGTTTTGGTGTATGTACTCGAAAACGGAAAATACCCGCTGTTTTCTTCGGCTGAAGAACAGAACATTGTTCGTTCGAGTGTTTTAGCAGGGTTTGAAACCAACTTGAAAGAAATTTTTGCGGAGGGGTAAAAAGGTACGGTTAAAATATTGGCCTGTGGGGCATTTGTGAAAAGTATTAAAACCCATACCCATGCTCGCGAAACACGACCTCTATTTTGCCTTTCTTTGCTGTGCCGGGGATGAATTCTAAAGCAAGAATAAGACCTGCTTGAGTTCCCTCTTCTACTTCTTTAACTTTGATTGAGTCTGTATGAACAGTGTAAAATCTACTAGTAAGACTATCTATTTGAGATATATTAATAGGTCTTTTGCGTGCTTTAAATTCTGTAGTATCAGAACAAAGTCCCTTGCCCATAACCCCTAAGCTTCCGTCCATATACCCTTTTACGTTTATATCCACAATACTATCTTCCCGCTTAATTTTGTAAAAGAAATACTGGGTTTTAGTCATATCGCTGAAAACATATGTCTCTATGATGTCTTTCCGCTCGCATCCCATCAGCACTAACAAAATACCGATAAAAATTCTTTTAATTGTCATTGCCTGTGAGGTACTTAATGCCCCACAAGCTACTCAATAAGTAACCTGTGGGGCATTTATAAAACGTTTTAAAACCCATAACCATGCTCGCGAAACACGACCTCTATTTTGCCTTTCTTTGCTGTACCGGGAATGAAATGTAAAAAATGAAAAAGACCTGCTTGAGTACCTTCGCTACCATCCTTAATCCTCAGAGAATCCTTGTATACACTAACAAATTCTTTATTAAGGTTCAATTGAACTTTTTCTTTAGCTCTCAATGATTTATTGTAAGTTGAGAAAAATTCTTTATTAAGGTTGTCAGAAAGATTTACCATTATGGTTCTTTCACTTATCTTAAACTCAGTAGTATCAGAACAATAACCTTGACTAACACCCAAGCTTCCATCCATGTATCCTTTTACGTTTATATCCACAATACTATCTTCCCGCTTAATTTTGTAAAAGAAATACTGGGTTTTAGTCATATCGCTGAAAACATATGTCTCTATGATGTCTTTTCGCTCGCATCCCATCAGTACTAACAAAATGCCGAAAAAAATTCTTTTAATTATCATTGCCTGTTAGGTACTTAATGCCCCACAAATCACTCAATAATTGACCTGTGGGGCATTTGTGAAAAGTATTAAAATCCATAACCATGCTCCCGAAAAACGACCTCTATTTTGCCTTTCTTTGCTGTGCCGGGGATGAATCCTAAAGTAATAAAAAGACCTGCCTGAGTGCCTTCTTCCCCTCTTTTAATATTGATTGAATCAGAATAAATGGAAAGAGTGTTTTTATAAAGGCTATCGAATGGCGGAGCTACGCTGATGGGGAGCTGACTTGCTTTGAATTCTGTCGTATCACCACAAATAGTTTTGCCAAACCCCAAGCTCCCATCCATGTATCCTTTTACGTTTATATCCACAATACTATCTTCCCGCTTAATTTTGTAAAAGAAATACTGGGTTTTAGTCATATCGCTGAAAACATACGTCTCAATTATATCTTTCCGCTCGCATCCCATCAGTACTAACAAAATGCCAATCAATGTTTTTCTAGTTTTCATAACATAAATTAGGGGCTGAACTTGTTACAATTAGGTGGTCAGAGGGTGGTGTACCGACAGCTTTCAGAATACGCCTCCCTTGTCCATTGCCTATTGCCTCCAAAACTTTCTGACGTAATGCTGAACCACTACATCCGCAGGTTTCGGCTACTTTTCGTCCAAGGTCATTGTTCCATAAGTCCATTTTCGCATCTAAGCTGTTCATATCTTGGCTTTCGTGATTGTCCCCTATAATTTTTGCCTCTGATGACCCAAATGATAAGGTATTTAATGCATTCCAGTAGGCATGTTTGAACGCATTTTGGTTAGTTCCATCTATATCCAGATACGTTTGCCCGTCTTTTTCACACATATACTTGGCTTTGGAAAAATTCACCGCTGAGGTTTGGTTCCACCATGCGGCTGGTGCTTTTGTGGGATTTGCTTTTACCCAAGCGGTTTCTTTATCATTTAAGCGCCCAAGCCACTGTATAAACTGGGTTATCTTATCTTCCGGGACCGTCCAGCCTTCAGTGGGCTGCTCTTCATTAGTAGTTGTACTATTGTCCGAAGTGCCTCCACCATTGTCATAGGGAGAGTAATCAGTGTCGTGTTTGCTTTGGCAGTCTCCGGAGCTTACACTAAAGCTATAAGATTCGGAATACATATAAATAGGGTCTCCGCAGCCATAGCCTGTCATGCAAGTCACCGAATAATGCGTAATGGTAACGTTGTAGGTTGTGGTTTGGCAGGTTGTCCGTAGGTTGGATGTAGCACCGTTTGCCTTTGGCAGTAACGTTTTGATTAGCTTCCCGTCTTCGTACACAAATCCCCTCTTAAAGTTTCCGTCATTGTCCTCAAACCAGTGCATACCTGTATAGTCACGGTCTTCTGATTTATTCTTTTTTCGTTTTTGATAGGCTGGATCAGCTTTGCTGTACATACGTTCAATTACTTCTTTCCCATCGTCGTCTTTATAAAGAACCAACTGCACAGGAGTTACTAATTCTGCAAGAGTCAGCTTGCTTTTGTCAGATATAGAGTCCATTGTAGTCAAAGTGGCTGACTCGGACATTTCAAAAACAGGCACGACCAATGCTTTTCGGCCACCCTTAAATTTAAGTTTTTTTGCTCTCTCCCAATCTGGGGCTTCCTCCCGATTTTTCTTTCGGGCATTGACGGAGGTTTTGTCAATCCGCCGTGAGTTTTCATACAAAACCTTTGCCCTATCGATGGAGATTTCATCGGAAGATACGCTTTCAGTAACTGGCTCGGGAGGATTAATCAATGATTCTCGATTACACGAAATCCCTGTAAGCAAGGTAATCAACAATAAGTGTGAAAGATAGCGAAGTGGATTTTTTTTCATCATTTTTAAATTTTAGGTTTATTTTTTAATCTATAGACCAAAAGAAAATTAGAGTGTTTGCTTAGAGGTTTTTTAGGAAAATAGATACCATCGATTTGACAACTTCGATAACTGCTGAGTACGCGGAAGTACTCCATGGGGCTTTTTCGTGTGTAAATGTCAGAAGGAAAAATGATTGCAGAATTGACCTAAATCAAAAAATAAATTGACATAAATTATTTAGAAGTACCCTCTTGAAATTTTTTCCGAATGCGGCTAAGGGTAGCAGGGGCAAGATTGAGAAATTGGGCAACGTGCTTCACCTGAAGACGGCAAGCCAATCGGGGGTAAAGCTCCAAAAAACCTTGATAGCGTTTTAGGGCATCTTGCTCCCGTAACAATTGAAGGCGTTTATCATAAACAACAAGATGGTACTCTGACAGCAATCGAAAATGAAAATTGAGTTCAGGGTATTGATTCAATAGTCGCAGCAAATCTTGATAATTAACGGCGATTAGTTGACTGTCTTCCAACAATTGGATGTATTCGTTGGCGAGGGTTTGTGTGAGAAAACTTTGCACCGAACAGACCCATCCATCTTCCTGGTCAAACCAGTTGCTAACTTCACGGCCTGTATCTGTATCGTAAAATGCACGGACAAGCCCTGCTTCGATATAATACAGTTTATCACTGATTTGGCCAAGTGTTAGTAAATTTCTACCAGCTTTCATAGCCAAAGATTTCGATACAGTGCGTAGGGCTTCTTGGCACCCTTGAGAGAGGGGGGCGATTTTTGAAAGGGCGGTAGCGAGAGGCATGACTGTTAGAGGTTAAGTTTTAAAGTCACAAAGAAGCATATTTTTTGTTAAGAAACATAGCGTAAAAATACTCATTTTAAGACGGCTTTGTACACTGAATTTTGTCGAAAGTTGATTGTTTTCAAGCCTTTTGCTTAAAGATTTTGCGATTAAACAAATCGTTATATATTTGCTTAAAACTTATCCTAAATGCTATGAAAATAATTCTTACTTTTATTTTAGTGTTGGGGTTTTCGGCAGCGTGGGCGCAAAAACTGGAGTTGAGAATTCCTTCACCTTCAAAGCCGTTGAAAATCAAACAGATTTATCCGCCGCTTTATCCTCCCGTCTCGTATCGTTTTTCGCAAGATTCGAGCATGGCTTATGCCAACATCGACAACATGCCAATTCTATTGGCGCAATCTCCCGAAAACATGCCGAACGCCGATATCAAAATGCTACAAGACAGCGGAAGTGTTTATCGGATGCCTAATCCTTTAGGTAGAGGAGATAGAAAGTTTCCTAAAAAGCCTTAGCATGGCATACTTATTATGAAAAAATCATCTTCTTTGATTGGGGGAGGAGTATTTGCGTTGATTGGGCTGATTATGGCAGCCGTGAGCTGGAATTTCTACAAAAGTGATAAGGCTTTTATGAACAAATCTATCTCGGCAATCGGGACCGTGGTTCGGTGGGATTATATGAGGTCAACGCGCGGCGAGACTACGTTTTATCCCGTTATTGCTTTTGAGACAGCGGAAGGCCAAAAAATAGAATTTCGCAACGGCGTAGGCACTACCCGCCGCAAGGGCAGCTATCAAGAAGGGGAGCGTGTGAAGGTTCGGTACGAAACTCAAAACCCCACGAATGCTAAAATCGCGGGGTTTTGGGAACTATGGGGCTTGACCGTCATCTTAGGCGGATTTGGGCTGGTTTTTATTGGAGCAGGATTGAAAATTGCCTTCAGTTAAAGAAAACAAACTATTCATACACAAACTCGCCAAATTCACTCTTAATCGTTACTTTTTTGCCTTCATGGGCTTCTACGTGGCCAATGATTTGGGCTTCAATTCCGAACGATTGAGCGATTTCAATCACGCGTTGCGCGTGTGCTTCCGAAAGATATACTTCTAAGCGGTGGCCCATGTTGAAGACTTTGTACATTTCCTGCCAACTCGTTCCGCTTTCGGCCTGAATCAGTTTGAAGAGCGGGGGAATGGGGAATAGATTATCTTTGATAACGTGCAGATTATCAATAAAATGCAGGACTTTGGTTTGAGCGCCGCCGCTGCAATGCACCATGCCGTGAATCTGCGGGCGGAGTTCGTCTAGCAGCGTTTTGGCAAAAGGAGCGTAGGTGCGGGTCGGAGAAAGAATCAGTTGCCCTACGTTGACGGGTGTGCCAGAAACGGCATCCGTCAGGCGTTTTGAGCCGCTGTAAACCAACGAGCTGTGTACTTCTGGATCGAAGGTTTCGGGGTATTTGGGGGCAAGATAACTGTCGAGTACATCGTGGCGGGCGGAAGTAAGTCCGTTGCTGCCCATGCCGCCGTTGTAGGTAGTTTCGTAAGAAGCCTGCCCAAAAGAAGCCAAGCCTACAATCACATCTCCTGCCTGTATGGTGTCATTGGAAATCACATCTGCGCGTTTCATGCGGGCAATCACGGTGCTGTTGACCGTAATCGTCCGTACCAAATCACCTACGTCGGCGGTTTCGCCACCAGTGCTGTAAATCTCTACGCCGTGGCTGCGGAGCATCTCCAGTACTTCTTCGGTACCGTTGATGATTTCGGCAATCACGTCGCCTGGGATTTTATTTTTGTTGCGGTCAATACTCGACGAAATCAGCATCGGGCCAGTAGCTCCCACGCAAATGAGGTCGTCGGTATTCATCACAATAGAATCTTGTGCAATGCCGCGCCACACCGACAAGTCGCCCGTTTCTTTCCAGTACAAATACGCTAATGAGGTTTTAGTACCGGCACCGTCGGCGTGCATGATGGTACAATAATCAGGGTCACCGGCGAGGGTGTCAGGCACAATTTTGCAGAATGCCTTCGGGAAAAGCCCTTTGTCGAGGTTGGCAATGGCGCGGTGTACATCTTCTTTAGAAGCCGATACGCCGCGTTGGAGGTAACGTTCAGTCATGGAGTTAAACACAATATGAGGCGCAAAGTTATCAAATTTGCACCTCATATTCTAACGTCGGCGAGGTTCAAAGCGTCGCCGACGTTCCCTCGCCGACGTTGATTAGCTTATTTTCGGGAGTTGCCAGCCGTTATTGTAATGGGCTTTAATGAGGGCATTAGCTTCGGCGTCGTTTTTAAAAGAACCCGCTGCCGCATCCCAGTATACTTTACGGCCTGTTTTGTAGGCAATATTGCCCATGTGGGCGTTGATAGCCGCAACACTGCCCGTTTCGATGCCACATTTCAGGATTTTTGGATTGTTGTCTTTAATGGCCTGTACGAAATTTTTGGTGTGGTCATTGAGGTATTCACCATTGCGGGCCTGATCAGGAATATCTTCAATTTTGTAGACTTTAATGCCGTTTTTGGTTTGGGTTTCAGGATGCAACGACCAGCCACCACGATGAAGTACGAGCGTACCGTTATTGCCGATAAACGCAATCCCTTCGGTAAGACCATAATTGCCGCCGTCGATACCCGTGGCGTGTTCCCATAACATATTAAAACCTTCGTATTCATACACCGTTTGCAGGGTGTCAGGGGTTTCGGATGCGTCGTCTGGATAGGCTAGTTTTCCGCCCGAAGCCATCACTGATTTAGGGGCTTTGGCGTTCATGGCGTAGAGGGCAATGTCGATTTCATGCACGCCCCAGTCAGTCATTAAACCGCCAGCATAGTCCCAAAACCAACGGAAATTAAAGTGAAAACGGTTGGGGTTAAAGGGACGTTTTTTGGCAGGACCGAGCCACATATCGTAGTCTACGCCCGCAGGAACGGGGCCGTCGGGTTTGACGGAAACGGGCTCCATCCAACCCTGATACGCCCATACTTTCACCAACCGGATGTTGCCAAGTTTGCCCGAGCGTACGTATTCGATGGCTTTTTCGTAGTGGGAGCCACTGCGTTGCCACTGCCCGATTTGGACGATTTTGTTGGCCCGTTTGGCCGCCGCTAACATAATGTTACATTCTTCGATGGAATTAGCCAATGGTTTTTCGCAATAAACGTGCTTGCCCGCCGCCAATGAATCGGTCATGGCTAGGCAATGCCAATGGTCGGGTGTACCGATAATGACCGCGTCAATGTCTTTATTTTCAAGCATTTTACGGTAATCCTTGTACAATTGAGGGCGTTTGCCCTGTGCCTTTTCTACATCAGCGGCGCGTTGGTCCAATACACTTTGGTCTACGTCGCAGAGGGCTACGCATTCCACGTCGCTGAGTTGAAGGTGTGAGCGCAAATCTGACCAGCCCATTCCTTTGCAGCCTATGACTCCAAGTTGTACTTTTTCATTGGCTGAGACCCGTTTGCGTTGCCTGGCTAAAATCTCCAAAGGTGCAAATGAAAAAAGGCCAGTACCCGCCAATGCGGAGGCCGAACGGATGAAATCTCTGCGCGAGGTTTGCATAGGTTTAGTGCGTTTTTTTATGCAAAAGGAGGGGAGAGGGTTTATCTAATGTTGTTCTATTCACGCAGAGGCTCAAAGGAACAAAGTGCTATTTATCTGCGACTTTGCTCCTTTATATCTCTGCATGATTCTATTTCTTCACCTCACCAATATGATATTCCTGAATTAGCGGTGGATTTTCGGGTGTGAGGGTGAATGAAACCCACAAATTGGATTTTTCTCCTTCCAGAATGTATCGTCCTCGCAGTTGATTTTCGGGTACAATTTCCTTTACGCTGATGATTTTACCCGCTTTTTCAAACAATGTTGTTGATTCGTTCTTCAATGCTTCTAATGAATAATCGGCAAAGAAATTTTCGGCAAATAGCCCGCTTGTTTCAGCGTTCTTCCAGTTGGGAAGGAGCTGTGTCAGTTCTTTTTGACGTTTTTTGAGGATGTCAGAAGCGGGCAATTGCCGTGGTTGTAGCTTGGCACTCACGATGAGTGTGTCCAAAACCCGTAGGTTGATTGGTACGGTTGAAGCATACGTAAGATTAGCAAAAGCAACAACCCCAATGCCGTACTGAGGCAAAATTCTCCAATTGCTGCCAAAACCTGGCAGGCCGCCGCTGTGGCCCACGTATTCGCGGCCGTCGCAGTCGCGCATCCAGTTGAGTCCGTAGCAATAGGCCGATACCGTTGCGCAGGGGCGCCCGCTTGGGTATTTGTAATTTGGGGCAAAACCGCTGATGTTCCAAGGTTGGTGCATTTCGCGGATGGAACTGCGTTTGAGTGGGCCATTGTCAGCATCGTCTTTTGGGGGCCAAGCTGCCAAGTGGAAGGCCGTATATTTGCTAAAATCTTCGATAGAAGTGATGAGGCCGCCCATTGCCCCATAGGCTCCGTCGTGAAGCAGGGGTTCTTCCACCCATTGTTCGTTGCGCCAACGGTAGCCGTGGGCCAGTTTATCGGCCGGCACTTCGGCGTATTCCCATTTGGTATGGGCCATGCCGAGGGGTTGTAGGATATTTTCGTTGATGAACTGCTGATAGGTTTTGCCCGATACTTTTTGAATGATGTATCCCAACAACGTAATCCCTAAATTGCTGTACTCATACGCCACACCTGGCGCATTAGAAAAAGCCACCTGATTTTGCATTAGTTTCAGCAACTCTTCATTTGTATCCGCCAACTGCCGGTCGCCCCAAGGGTTGTCTTCGGGAAAACCCGCCGCGTGGGTCAGCAAATGACGAATGGTGATGGCGGGCGCGTCGGCGGTGAGCAGTTTGGTATTCTTCATTTCAGGAATGTATTTGTCGGCACGGTCGTCGAGGTTGAGCTTGCCAGCGTCGCGCAGTTGCAAAATAGCCATCGTAGTAAAACTCTTGCTCATTGACGCAATCCTGAAGAGAGATTGCGCATTAGCCGTCGTTTTTTTGCTCAGGTCGGTATAACCCAAGCTACCCGTATGGATGAGTTTGCCATCCACCACCACGCCGTACGTAAATCCTGGAAAATGGTTTTTTTCGGCGTATTCTTTGTAAATTTTGTCGATGGTAGGCAGCACCGCCTCAATCTTTTTCAACCGCTCTGGGTCGGTAAAAACGGGTGGTTTGTAAGATTGAGCGAAGAGGAGGGAGGTACTGAAAAACAGCAGCGTAAGAAGTCGTAGAAAGGAATGTTTCATGGTCGGTGAAGGAAGTGTTTGGTGATGAGCCTATTTTAAAGCTTGATGAACAAACAAAAGTACCAGAATGGAAGCAAATGCCGCTTCCTTTTCGAAAATGATTCTTTTAGTCACGCTGAAAATCGCCTGATTTACCTGTATCTTTATGTACATCAAATAGAAGAAACAAAATGGGGTCGTATGTACTTTTAGTTACCTTTTGGCTTGCCTACGGCATCCTCCACAGTGTCTTGGCCAATAACGGTGTCAAGTATTTTTTTGAACAAAAAATGGGGACGGGCTATCGTTTTTATCGACTGATATACAATGGGTTGGCGATATTTCTATTGGCAGGAATTCTTGTTTATCAATTTATGCTTCCAGCTCAGTCTTTATGGGTGTTTGATTGGCGGATAGATTTACTAGGTAATTTTCTAAAATACGGCGGTTTGCTGATTGTAATGATTGCCATTTCGGGGTATAATTTCAAAGAGTTTTCGGGCTTGACATTTTCTCCAAACGATTCAAAACCAGGTTCGGGGACGCTTAAAACCAATGGGATGCTGCACTACGTGCGGCATCCTATTTATACGGGTACGATTCTGTTTATCTGGGGACTGTTTTTGTCGGATTCTTTGGTGCGAACACTGCTAATGGCGGCCTGCGTAACGGTTTATACACTGATTGGTATTTATTTTGAAGAGCAGAAACTGGTGGCCGAATTTGGAGAGGCGTATCGGGTTTACCGTCGTACAGTACCAATGTTGTTTCCAAAGATTTTTCATAAAAAAGCGGCCCCGTAATGACACGGGGCCGCTTTTTTATGAAATGTGGGTCTAAAATCAGAAAGTGCTGACATTCAAACGACCGCCAGTCACACACTTTCCTGCAAGGGATGGAGTAGGTGTTGCCGAGTTCAAAATGGCAGTTTTGATTTGTGCCGCAGTAGCCCCTGGGTTCAAGGAAGCATACAAAGCAGCCGCACCCGCTACGTGTGGGGTAGCCATGGAGGTTCCGCTGTAGCTGGCATAGCCTGATGTTACACTTCTTTTTGAACCGGTCGGAACGGTAGATGTAATTGCAGAGCCGGGTGCACCGATGTCTACTTTAGTGGCGCCATAGCTAGAGAAACTTGAAAGCCCACCCGTAGAGGTAATAGAGGCAACCGCAATGATATTGCTGTTGGGGTAATTTGACGGATAGTTGGCAACGGCGTCATTGTTACTGGAGCTATTACCTGCGGCGCAGATGAAGAGCACTCCAGCGGCGTTTGCGCGTTCAATGGCATCCTGCAATGCCTGCGAAAAGCCTCCGCCGCCCCATGAGTTGTTGGTAGCAACGATGTTGAGCCCTTTGATTTTAAGGCCTGTAAAATAATCAACGGCTTTGATGGCGTTGGCGGTTGTGCCTCCACGGCTACCTAAAAACTTGGCCCCGAGCAGCTTTACATTCCATACTACCCCTGCTACGCCTTTGCCGTTGCCGCCTACCCCGCCGATGGTTCCAGCTACGTGTGTGCCGTGGTCATCGCCTACGCCGTCAAATACGGAGCTGTTGTTGCCGTCAAAATCCCATCCGTATACGTCATCTCTTAGGCCGTTGCCATCGTCATCAATACCATTTCCTGCAATTTCAAAAGGGTTGACGCCTGCATTGGCAGTCAAATCCTCGTGGGTATACATGTAGCCTTCGTCAATGATGCCGATGTAAACGGCAGATGAACCCGTCTTGTTCGCGGCCCATGCGGTGGCAGCTTGGCTTCCGTATTGATTGGCACTTGACATTCCCCAAAGAGAGCCGTTGGTGAAATAGGGGTCGTTTGAGGTGGCCTCGTGGGTGTAAATGTAGTTGGGCTCGGCATATTCAATTTCGTCAAAATCTTTGGTTTTGGAAAGTGCCTCAAATGCCGCCATGGGAAGCTCAACCAGCGTGACGCCCTCGTTGTCGCCCGCTTTTTCCATCATCTTTGTTAAGATTTTCTCTTTTAATTTTGCCCCCAGCTTTTCTAAAATTTCATCTTTTTTTGAAGAACTTACGCCATTTTTGAACTTAATGAGCAGTTCATTGGGTACTGTATTGGCAGAGGCTTCCCTTGCTGAGCTGTGCGGATTGCCAGAGGTGTTGCTTTCGGTTAAAATGTCGTTTTGTTGACATGCCACAAAAGCAATCGAAAAGGCGGCCGCGAGAGATAAGTTTGAATAAACTCTTTTCATGTTACTCGTTTTTTGGTTTAAAAGTTTAGGTTAATGATAGCCTTAATACTGACGGTAAGGTAAATAAAAAAATGTCAATTGATATTGCGTAACCCTCAAAAATTTTTAATTCCAAATTTATTTTTTTGAAAGAATATGTCTGATAAAACTAAAATTGCCCTCATTACAGGAGGGACCAAAGGCATCGGTTACGGAATCGCCGAAATGCTCATCAAAGACGGTATGCGTGTGGCCATTACTGGGCGTAGTGAAGAGACATTGCAAGAAGCTCTTCAGCAATTAAATCAGCTCAAGGAAGGCTATGTGTTGGGTATAGTGGCCGATGTACGTGATTTTGAATCACAGCAAAATGCCGTCCAGCAGGTAGTTGAACAATGGGGTGCGTTGGATGTTTTGGTGGCTAATGCGGGTGTCGGGCATTTTGCGCCTATGGAATCCTTGACGGTAGAACAGTGGCAAGAAACCATTGACATCAATCTCACGGGCGTGTTTTACAGCGTAAAAGCCGCTTTGCCCGCCCTAAAAAACTCAAAAGGTTACCTGATTACCATTGCAAGTTTGGCGGGTACAAACTTCTTTGCCAACGGCGCGGCTTACAATGCCAGCAAATTTGGGCTGGTTGGTTTTACGCAGGCTGTAATGCTTGACGTAAGAAACGACGGCATTAAAGTGACAACCATAATGCCTGGTTCGGTGGCTACAAATTTTAATAATCATGAGCCTTCCGAAAAGGATGCCTGGAAAATTCAGCCCGAAGACATCGGTCAGATGGTGGTTGATTTGCTCAAAATGAATCCGCGTACGTTACCGAGTAAAATTGAGGTTCGTCCTACGATGCCTAAGTAGTTTTTGGGTTCTTGATTATTTATTAAGCCCGCATTTGAGGAAAAAAATCCCCAAATGCGGGCATTTTAACGCTTGTTGGGGTAAGTACGACTTTTGTGATAGAAACATCAATCACCATCATTATTTTACCACTATGAAAAAAGTAATTTTTGTTTTATCCATGTTCGCGGCGTTTTCAGGCAGCGAAGTTATTGCCCAAAAAAATGTTTCTTTCGGCCCTATTGTCGGCGTTAACTTTTCGAAGTTAACGGGCAACCAACTGTATTCTGATTGGAAAACAGGCTCTACGGCTGGTATTTTTATAAACTACAGCGGGGAAAGTAGATTTGGGGTCAATGGTCAAGTGTTATATTCAAGAATGGGAGGCGAATCTCCCAACGGCGCTTCTAAAGGCCATTTGGATTATCTCCAAATTCCCATCATGGGAACCTATTATCTCAATGACCGGGGAAATAAATTTCGTCCTAAAGTAATGTTAGGACCATACATTGGCTTTCTGCTAAAAGCCGTCAATGAAAGCGATGTATCCATTAACCCTGAAGGCTCAACTCGCCCGTTCAAAGGGGTAGATGGTGGCGCTGCCATGGGCGCAGGGTTTAATTATGCCATTGGGCGTATGGTGTGGCTGAATGCGGATGTAAGATATAATCTCGGCCTGACGCAAGTGATGAACACCGTCAGCGATGTTCATAATCGGTCGTGGGGTATCAACGTAGGTCTAAGTTTTCCTTTGGGAGAATATAGCCCAAGCACAGGAACCCTGCGCTAGAGGTACTAAAGATTTGTTCATCCACAAATGGGTTAGTTGTCCACATAAATTGTTGATAACTAACCCATTTGTGGTTTTTTGTGATTTATTCTTCTTTTTGGGCAACAATGTCCTTTTTATCCAGTGATTGCGCCAACTTAACCAAGCGCACAAACTCTGCTCGATACCCCTCTGGGTCTTTAGCTAATGCATTTTGTGCGATTTGAATCACCTGCTCGTAGGTAGCGCTACCCTTAAATTCAGATTTTCGCAGCAATAATCCCCATTCGGCCACGGCCGCTGCAAAACGGAAATTGTCAGAAGTACGCATAAAAGGCGTGTGTGTATCGCGTACTGGAACTTCAAACAAACGGCTGATTTCGCTGTCGGGTTGTTTGTAGCGCAGTTTTATCGTCAAAACTTCATCCGAAGCAGAGGTCGCCTCAGTTGGTTTTTGGTACTTTAAGTCATCGACTTTGGCCAAATAGGCGCTTTCTACGCCCGCAGGGATGATTTCGTAGAGGGCAGTTACGGTATGGCCACTGCCCATTTCGCCCGCATCTTTTTTGTCATCGTGAAATTCTTCATTTTTGAGCATTCGATTTTCGTAACCAATCAAACGGTAACCTTTGACAAATTTGGGATTAAACTCCAACTGTAGTTTTACATCTTTAGCGACGGTAAAGAGCGTTCCGCCAAATTCATGTACAAATACTTTTTGGGCTTCCTGCAAGTTGTCGATGTAAGCGTAGTTGCCGTTGCCTTTGTCGGCCAGCGTTTCCATCTTATTGTCTTTGTAATTGCCCATTCCAAAGCCTAAAACGCTCAAATACACGCCGCTTTTGCGTTTTTCTTCCACAATTTGCTGCAATTCTCCCTCGCTCGAAACACCCACGTTAAAATCACCGTCGCTCGCCAATATCACGCGGTTATTGCCGCCCTTGATAAAATTCTCTTGCGCAATTTTGTAAGCCAGTTTGATGCCTTCGCCGCCTGCCGTGGAGCCGCCCGCGCTGAGTTTGTCGAGGGCATCTTTGATGGTGGCCGTTTGATTGCCTGGTGTGGAGGGTAAGACCGTTCCAGCCGCGCCAGCGTATACCACGATGGCCACTCGGTCGTTGGGGCGAAGCTGGTCAACGAGGAGTTTGAAGGCTTCTTTGACCAACGGCAATTTATTGACCCAGTTCATGGAACCTGACACGTCGACTAAAAATACCAGATTGGAGGCGGGTAGATGAGCGGTCGGAATGGTTTTGGCTTGTAATCCAATGTGCGCCAATTTCAATCCTTTATTCCAGGGCGAATCCGAAATCTCGGTGTGGATAGCTACGGGATGTTCGCCTTTGGGTTGAGGATAATCGTAATCAAAATAGTTAACCAGTTCTTCGATACGTACGACGTCCCGTTGGGGAAATTGCCCCAAATTAAGCATTCGGCGCACGTTGCTGTAAGCCGCCCGGTCTACATCAATAGAAAAAGTAGTTAAGGGGTTTTTCTTGGCATCGTGAAAAATATTCTCGTTCAATGCCTTGTATTCTTCTGTGTTGAATTGGCCGTCGTGCATCAGGCTTGGCATTGCCGCGGGCTGTACCGCAAATGTTTGCATTTTAGCATTAGGTGCGGCTCTTCCAGTCACGACTGCTACTTCTTGAAGTGGTTGATTGTCTGCTTTCAACGCTACATTTATCACCAAATCGGTCCCGATTTTTCGTTCGGTAGCTTGGTAGCCAATGAATGAGAATAGGAGTTTGTCCCCCGTTTTGGCACGGATGGCATACCTGCCTTGTGCGTCGGTGATGGTGCCCGTTTTGGTATTTTTGATAAAGACAGTCGCTCCCGCAAGTGGTACTTTGGTGCCTGCTTCCGACACGATTCCCGTCACCGTAACAGGCGCAGACTGGGCGCAGGCGTAAAGCGCCAATACGCTAAAAATCAGGCAAAAGAATTTTGTTTTCATGGTTGTAATTTTTAGTTTCAACCATTAGATGCAGGGACGTTAAAGATTCCATAAAAGTTTTTGGAATTTTTTTGTGGAAAAGATCGAAGCACTGCATCTATTGTCAAAAGCGCCCTTAATTGAGGGCGAGTCTGGGTTTCCGTTTCAGACTTTTACATTTTCAGTTTATCATTTTTCGGTTCAAACACCTCTAATCCCTTGTTTCTAAAAATATTTCGTCGTAAAACTGCCCTTACCGATGCCGAATACCTGTCGGACTACCGCCGCACGGGCGATTTGACGGGGCTGGGAGAGCTGTATGAACGGCACATGGACATGGTTTTTGCGGTGTGCTTTCGGTATTTGCGGCAAGAAGACGAAGCCAAAGACGCGGTAATGCAAGTGTTTGAACAATTGATTACGGATTTAAAAACTCACGAAGTTCAAAACTTCAAAAGCTGGTTGCACAGCGTAGCGCGAAATTATTGCCTGATGCAACTCCGCCAAAAACGGGTAGCGGTGGGAGATGAGGGCATTTTTGAGCAGGAAGCGTACGAAAATTTCGTGGCCGAACCGCCCGAAAAAGAGGATTGGCGAATAGAGACTCAATTGTCTGATTTGGGGGATTGCCTGCAAATCCTCGCGCAAGAGCAGCGCCGCAGCGTAGAGTTGTTTTATTTCCAACAGTTATGTTATCAACAGATTGCCGAGCAAACGGGTTTTGCAATCACCAAAGTCAAAAGTTATCTCCAAAATGGCAAGCGAAATTTGAAACTGTGCATGGAGGGCAAACAACATGGCTAAACCTAAAAAATACATCGAACCATCAATTGAGCAACTGCGCCGTTATGTGGCGGGGGAGTTGACGCCTGCTGAGCAATATCAAATTGAAAAAGCGGCGTTGGAAAACGAGCGGATGGATGATACAATTGAAGGATTACGGGCGATAAAAAAAGCTAATGTTGAAGATAAAAAAGCCCTAAAGGAGTTACGTGAGCGACTTCATCAACGCGTAGAAAAAAAGCAACAATCGTGGCTGCCGTACTATTATGCCTCGGCAGCGGCGGTGGTGTTGGTTGTGGGGTTGGGTTGGTGGATGGCCTTGAAGAAGGAAATGCCCGGGAAGGCTTCATCCGCCATTGCGCAACGACAACCGTCACCTATACTAAAACCTGAATCAGTGCCTGCTGTAGTGGGAAATCAACCGTCCTCGATTGAGTCATCGGCGAATACTGAGCATTTTGCCCCTAAGCCTGCGTCCACGTCCAAAAAAGAGGCTGCGACAGAAATTGCGGCGGCACTCAAACCAACGCTGACTTTGGAAGAAAAAACGAATGATGTGCCCGCGCTGGAGGCCGCACCTGCGACCGTACAAGTGCAAGATTCGGGGAAAAATGAGGCTGGAAGCGCCCAAATACCCGAGAAAGTTGAGATGGCTCCGACGGCGGCATTAGCCAAAAGAAGTGCGTTTAGCGCGGTCAAAAACGAAGCTGTTTTTACGGTTCGTGGTAAGGTGCTAACCGCCAATCTGCAGGCGCTGCCAGGAGTGGCACTACAACTTAAAAATCAGTTGAGGGGCGTGAGTACCGATGCGGGAGGCAATTTTGTATTACCAAATGTACGCCGAGGCGACGAAATCACGGTCTTATCGGTGGGGTTTGAGAAAATGCAGCTTACCGTCAGTGATTCCGTTATTGCCCCCATTGTATTGAAAGAAGATGAGCAGCCTTTGAGTGAAGTAGTAGTAAGCGCCCCGCCAAGAAATGCTAAAATAATGAACCGAGAGGTTGGTCCTCAAAACGGTTGGAAAAAGTACAAAGACTACCTTGAGAATTCAGCCAAGGCCTATATTGCCCAAAATCCTCAGGCACCAAGAGGGCAAGTTAAGCTTTCTTTTGTGGTAACTTCTTCGGGAGAGTTGGTTGATTTTAAGGCTATTAATAAAGCAGATTCGCAGCTTTTTGAAGAAGCAATACGCATCGTCAAAAGCGGTGATTCTTGGGAGCCTGGTTTGCGAAGCGGGCAATTGGTGGCCGATAAAGTATTGGTATCGGTTCGGTTTGAGTAAAAACACGTAGAAACACCTACTAAAAGATAGTACAACCACCCTAAAAAAAAAGGAAATAAGTATCGAATTTTGTGTTTCAAAAACCGTTACTTTACAAAAAGTACCGCAAACCCATATCTATTTTATCTACTCTATATGAACAGACTCCTTACGTTGATTTTCGGTGCGGCCCTGACGGCAGCTACTACTTCGGGCAGCATGTATGCGCAAACGACTACTCCGACCAAGCCCGCTGAGCCTCAGCCGAGTCAGAGTATGCAGGAAATGTATGATAAACTGCACGGAAATACAAACAAAAAACCTGCCACTCAGCCTACTAAGTCAAAGACAACTACCCCTCCTAAATCGACGACCAAACCTCAGACCGCCCAAAAATCAGCTCCTGCACCTGCCCCCAAAGCCGCTGCTCCTGCCGAAGAAGGCGGATTTAAGTTTAAAGTGGGTCTAAGGGGAGGAGCGAATTACTGCAATTTCTCGGTTCCTTCGTCACAAACAAGTTCTGGTGTAACCCTTGAGCCTATCATCGGCTACCACGGAGGGCTTATTTTGAGCTTTGGCGGGAAAGTGTTTTCGGTGCAGCCCGAAATTTTATACTCGCAGGTGGGGTTAAAATCGACCACTAGACAAGGAGGAGTGACTTTGTCGGGCGAGAGTAAAATCAATACCGTGACCGTGCCTGTATTGCTCAAATTTGCGCTGGGAGGGGAGTCGTTTAAGTTTTTTATTAACGGAGGAGGTTATGGAAGCTACGCGCTAAACGGAAAGACCAAAATCACGCTCAACCAACAAACGACCACAACAGACATTAAATATGAGAAAGGTGACCCCCGTATTGAATATGGAGCGGTAGGAGGCGCAGGAATATCGCTTGGGTTAGGAAAGGCCCAATTATTAATCGAAGGCCGTTATTACTACGGTTTGGGAAATGACGACGGCGATTTGGATGCCAACGAAAAAAACTTTGTGCGTAACATTCAAGGCTCTATTGGGATTTTAATTCCGATTGGAGGGAAATAAAACTTACTTAAAAGGATGGTTAAGTGCCTGATGCTTTGGTATCAGGCATTTTTTGTTTCTAATATTGCCCCGTTCGAATGAAAGCCTCCAGCGCATTGAGGTGATTGGTAAACGCCAGACGGCCTTCGGAAGTGGCACCGTAAGTAGTATTGGGTTTTCTGCCCACAAATTGTTTCCGAACAAGCAAGTACCCCTGCTCTTCAAGCGCGCGCAGATGAGTGGCAAGGTTGCCGTCGGTGAGGTTGAGCAATTCTTTGAGTCCATTAAAACTCAAAGATTCATTGACCATCAACACCGACATAATTCCCAGCCGCGCTTTACTCTCAAAGGCTTTATTGAAATGTTCGAGCATTCGTTATTAATTAATAATTGTTTGTAAAAGAATGACTTATGAATGAGAAGTTCCTCTTTCATACTTAAAATACATCAATGTGCCGTAAACAATGTGTAATACCCCGAACCCAAAAGCCCAGACCAAAAGATTATACCCGGTCAAAAATAAAGAAATCAGGCCTAAGATTACTTCCAAGATACCTAAATATTCGAGGTCACGAACGGTGTATTTGCTGGCGTTGAGTAGGGCCAAGCCATAAAAAATGAGCGTAGCTGGAAAACTTACCCACAGCATATTGCGGTAAAACATGGCCAAACAGAAAATTCCACCCGTAACCAACGGAATCAGTAAGCTGGCCAGCATCCGTTTAGAAACAGGATTCCAGACGCTTTGACCTGATTTTTTAGCTTTACGAATTGTAAAAAAACAGCCCAACAGAATGGCTACAACCAGCACGATGGAGCCATCTATCAAGATAAATTCAATCATGTCGCGCCGGGTGAGCACGGTCATTTGCTCGTTGCTCTCGTAATTAAAAGCGTCTGTTTTTAGCCTTAAATAAGCAACCGAAGCTCCGATAAGTGCCGTAATGCCCGCAAAAACCCCTGACAAGCCGCTGAGTGAAAGGAATTTAGACGACCGATGCATTAAGTCTCGGATTTCTGAAAGAGCCTGAATCGAATCTTGTTGAGAATTCATGATAGTTAAAAGGTAAAAGAGAATGACGTTATAATAGCTTTACCAAAAATAATAACCCCTGTGATGGCTGCTGTAATGGCCATAATTAGCACCCCAGCCGCGGCCAGATCTTTAACCGCCTTGATTTGGGGGTGAATACTAGGAGATACCACATCACATAGTTTTTCAATGGCGGTATTAAAGGCTTCGGCGGCCCAAACGCCACCAACCACGATAGTGATTATCACCCAATCTAAGTAAGTAAGACCAATGATTATCCCCGCAATGACAACGACCAACGCTGCCAATAGATGAAAACGAGCATTGTTTTCATATCGAAACAAAGCGACTATTCCTTCAATGGCGTAACCAAAGCTACGGAGCATTTTGCGTACGTTGATCATAGTTGTCTACCTAGTAGAGATGTTCTCATTCAATCGGTTATATTGCCTTCGGTTTCGTTTGTTAAATCCTGTATTTGGATAGAAAAGTTGCTTTTCATTAAACATTTTCTTCCACCTTGGTCTTTAATGTATAAATCCAAAAAGCAATATACATAATGAGCATAGCCAGAGAAAAGGTAATGGTTAGTTTCATGGCCATTGGATTATATAAATTAGAAACGCTATATTTAACAAGAGAAAAAGGATTGGTAAGTACATCCCAGCTGTTCCAGCGACCAAAACGACCCAAATAAACGCCATAACTCGATAAAACCAAACATCCCGCCATAATTACCCAAGCTGTAATTCGATGGGTAATTTGTCCGATTAACCGATGAATCATTAAAACTGAATACAGCCCAGTAAGCAAGCCAGCCAGTGCAAAAGAGAAGGTCATGAGAGAGTCGTACCAAAGTAGATAATCGGGAACCTCCTTCAAATGAATTAAGTCTGTAATTAAATAAGGCGCATTGGGAAAGAGCAACAGCCATAAAATCACCCCTGCCGAAAGTCCATAGCGATTCAGTAATCGGCGTTGCCAACATTGACGAGTAATATGGGCACAAACCAACGGAAGCCACGCCAAAAATAAATTCCAGAATAATCCCCAATGCTCAAGAGAGCCCGTAAGGGCAATACGTCCCGCCAGCATCACAATACCGATACCAGATAGAAGTACTAAGAGGAGTATTTTGATTTTTACCATAAAAAGAACTTTGTTTTGCAAAGTAAATAAAAAAACAAATACACAAGACAAATAGAAAAATAAGATTTTGATTTTTAAATATTGCAAGGTATTGTTTAGCATAAATTAATGTTTTATAGTTGTGGTAGTATTTATGTAAGGCATTTATTTTTGTTCTGATTTTTTAACTAATAACAAAATTTTGTATGGATAAAAAAGAGTATATTTAGATTATTATTATTTGCAATTGCCTTCATAAAAGACAACTATTTTACCTTAATTTCAACTAAATCGTATGAGAAAACAATTTACGCTTGCACTGGCGTTGGCAATGCTGATGTCGTGCATTTCTGTGTGGGCGCAGGGACAATCCCTGACGGGTAAAGTAACCGACGGGGCGGGCAATCCATTGCCTGGGGTGTCGGTACTGGTAAAGGGGACCAATAGAGGTGCCACAAGTGCCGCTGATGGGACTTACAAAATTGATGTTCCGGCCAATGCCAAAGTCATTTTTAGTTACGTGGGTTTTTCAAGTAAAGAAGAAACCCCAGGGAGTCGTTCGACGTTGGATGTTGTCTTAATGGAAGATTCACGCCAATTGGAAGAAGTGGTGGTATCTGGTTTGGCTACCAACGTAAAACGCTCCAATTTGGCCAATGCAGTTTCAACACTTTCGGCCAAAGATTTAACGGGAACTACGTCGCCCGTAACGGCCGACGGGGCATTACAAGGAAAACTTGCTGGGGCCAATATTCAGGCCAATGGCTCAATGCCAGGGGGCGGTTTTAACGTTCAGTTTAGGGGTGTTTCTACCTTGGGGAGTTCAGCCTCACAGCCGCTGTTTATTGTAGATGGCGTGTACATTGACAACGGCCAATACTCAAACGGACGCTCGCAAGCCAACAAGGCAACGGGAGGCAGTGCCGCGTCGAGCCAAGATAATAACGCCAACCGCTTAGCTGATTTAAATCCTGATGACATTGAAAGCATGGAGGTCTTGAAAGGGTCTTCGGCCGCGGCTATTTACGGTACACGCGCCAACGCAGGAGTAGTGATTATTACCACAAAGCGCGGAAAAGGCGGCCAAACTAAAGTGTCTTTTGGGCAGGATTTGGGGATGTCGAAGGCGGTAGCGTACTACGGCGGGGCCGATTGGACTGAGCAGAAACTGACCGATTATTTCTCAGCAGATGATATTCCGTTGTTAAAGGCGGCCAAACAAAACGGTACTTATAATGACTGGGAGCGTGTACTTTTTGGAGAAACGGGCGTGATTAAAAATACACGACTGAGCGTAACTGGCGGGACTGAAAAAACCAAGTTTTATGTCAACGGAAGCATTGCTGACGAAACGGGAATTATTAAAAACACCGATTTTAAACGCTATTCGATACGGGCTAACATTGACCACAAACTCAATAATTGGATTGATTTTGGGGTAAGTTCAAACTTTGTTCAGTCAGATAATGACCGTGGTTGGACAGGAAATGACAACTCAAACACCAATTATGGCTATGCGTTGCCCTACACCAGACCCTATATCAATTTATTGCCAGATGCACTGGGCAATTACCCCAACGACCCCAACGTAGGTGAAAACTTATTGGCCATTCGCGACCGTGCGGTGAACAATCAAAAGGTAAGCCGCGTATTCCAAGGGTTTAATGCTAATTTTCGATTGATTAATAATGAAAAAACCTCCTTGACGCTGAAACTGAACGGGGGCCTTGATTATCAGAACCAATTCTCATTGATTTGGCTGCCTTCCGATTTACAGTCTCAGTTAAAAGAAGCCAACCCGGGCTTTTCGCAGGATACGCGCGGGGAGGTAATCAATACTAACTGGCAGGTTTCAGGAGTATTTACCAAAACGGTGATGGACAGCAAACTGAACCTGACGTCTTCGGCGGGCTTGGTACGGCTCAACAACCGTACGCGTCTAAGCTACACACGCGGGCGCGGTTTGCCAGCTGGTGTTTATAATCCAGGTCGGGCCAAGGTCATCGGTTCTGATGTTGAATATCGTTCAAACACCGACGTGGGTATTTTTGCCCAGCAGGAAGCCAATTATGACGACAAAATCATAGCATCAGTGGGTGTACGTTTCGATAAATCAAACCTTAACGGAAACTCGTTTGACAAATTTTTTGCTTTCCCGCGCGCTTCTTTGGCCATCAATTTGACCAAATTCGGGGAGTGGGGCGGCAATACAGTCTCACAGTTGAAACCGCGTATTGCTTACGGACAAACGGCTGGATTGCCCAACTGGGGGGTTCCGTTTTCTCAGTTGAACGTGGTCGGAACCGGTGGTTTGGGTGGCTTGACTCCTTCTACTACCTTAGGAAATGTGAATATTCAACCTGAACGAGCTACCGAATTGGAATATGGTGTAGACTTTGGTTTATTCAACAACCGCGTGACGGGAGAAATTACGCTTTATAATAAAAAAGTATTTGACCTGATTCAGCCATTGGTAACGGCACCTACTACGGGGGTGAGCTCAACGGTAGTAAATGCCGCTGACATGACCAACCGTGGGGTGGAAATCACGCTCGGAACCGACGTTGTAAAAAACAAAAGCATCACTTGGTTTGTGCAGCCTATTTTTTGGTTTAATCGTTCTGAAATCACTCGTTTGGATATTCCTGAGCGCCTAACGGGCGGATTTGGAGCTACCTTCGGTCAGTGGCGTATCAAGCAGGGGTTCTCACCCACACAAATTGTAGGCCAGCCTCGGACGCTTCCCGTAACCGACCCCAACTATGCGACCTCGTGGACTGTTTACGGAGATCAGCAGCCTAAATTTGAATTCTCGCTGAATCAGCGTATTTCATTCCTGAAAAATTTCGAGTTTTCGGCGTTGCTGAATTATCGCCATAAATTTACGGTGGTCTCACTTGCCCGCGTACTGTGGGATGAAGGCGGTAACACCTCTGATTGGAACGGAACCGATGAAGTAGGAAGCGATGGCAAAACGCCCAACGGGATTTACCGCCAAAACGTAAATGGCGTTGATGAAAATGGGGTTCCTAAGCCTGGTTACAACCCAAGCGTGGTAAGCTTCCTTAAGTTGCGTGAAGCGGCTCTTTATTATCGGGTGCCGAAATCTGTTTTGAAAAGTGCCTTTGGTAATGTCGTTGAAGGGGTTCGCGTAGGAGTGTCTGGCAATAATGTGCTGCGTTGGACGGATTATAAAGCAGGTTATGATCCTGAAAACTCCAACTTTGGTTCGGCAGCGCTGGGCAGCGGGGTAGATATCGGAAGTTCGCCGCTCGTTCGTCGTATGATGTTCCATTTGTCGGTTGATTTTTAGTAACGAGTTAACGAGCAGCAGTACAGGCGAGTCAGTTCATGGGCTTTGTTTGCTTTTTGTTCTTAACACATAACCTCAAAATGAAAATGAAAAATTTAAGATATTCCTTTATAATCGCTGGATTGACGGCCATGAGCCTCAACTCCTGCAATGTTCTCAAGACGGATGTTGTCGATGACCCTAACTTCCCCAGTGTAGGTTCAGTACAAAATAACGCCACCAAAGCGCAATTGGACGCCTTGGCCATCGGCCAAATAGCCACAGCGCGCGATGGATTGGCTACGTACCTACAAGTGGTGGGTACGCTCGGTAAAGAGATATTTAACTTTAACTCGACCGAGTCGCGGTGGATGACCGAGTTGAATGGCCTGCGGCCGATTGACAACTCGGCTTTTTACAACGGTGCCACCACCAACTTCGGATTACCAATCCGTCATGCCAACATTACGCTTGCTTCTCTCAACATCACCACATCGGTGTCTGATCAGCAAAAAAATGGCTACCGTGGGTTGGCAAACACGTTTAAAGGATTGGCGATGTTGTATCAACTTAATGTGCAGTATACCAACGGTATTCGTTTAAACATTGAAGACCCTTTTAAGCCCAGTAAAGCAGTGAGTTATACCGAGTCATTGGCGGGAATCGCCAAAGTGCTCGATGAAGGAGCGACTCAGCTGGACGGTGCAGGTGCGGCTTTTCCATTTGCTTTACCTTCGGGATACGCGGGTTTTACAACGCCTGCTGCTTTCAAGAGGTTTAACCGGGCCATTGCTTTGCGGGTGGCGCTGTATCAAAAAGACTTTACCAAAGCCGCCACATTGTTGCCGCAAACTTTTTATGATGCCACGGGAGATTTGAATGCGGGCCCCAAACACAATTTCAATGCCACCCCACCAGATGTGCAGAATCCGTTATTGAATACCTCAACGGTTCGAATTGTAGCGGTTCAGAAACTGATTGAAGACGCCGAAGCGGGAGATGTTCGAGTAGCGGCCAAAGTAAAAGAACAAGCAGCCCCCCTCTCTTATACGTCGGGAGTGACCTACAGTTCAAAGTATCTGACGAGCGTATACACTGGTGCCAACGACCCCGTGTCTATTATTCGCAATGAAGAATTGGTACTCATTGCAGCTGAGATTGCAGCGCAGCAGGGAAATGCTGCTGAAGCAACACGGTTAATCAATATTGTTCGAAAAGCGGCCGGTTTAAGCGATTATAAAGGACTTACCACCAAAGATGCGCTTATCAATACCATTTTGAAAGAACGTCTTTATTCGCTGTTTTACGAAGGTCACCGGTGGATAGATATGCGCCGTTATGAGAAGTTGGGCGAGATATATTTGCCAGTAGCAGGGATGAAAGTGCTTGAAAGGCTCGAACGTCCAGTAGCGGAAGTCAACTGGGACAATGCAAATCCATAGGCGTTCAGCTTGACGTGTATTTTTAACAAAAGGCCGCTCTTTGGAGTGGCCTTTTGTATTCAGAAAGCTATACTTTGTCGCATTTTTTTTGTTTTATTTTTCCGCGTTATAAAAAATTTGTGGTTATTGGCATATCTTTGAGATAGATATTCTTAATCTAAACTAAAAATCACAAGTATGAAAAGAAGGTTTACACTGCCAGCGGCGGTGATAATGCTGCTTTGCAGTATATCACTGTTTGCTCAAGACCGCACTATTACGGGCAAAGTAATTGCCGACGACGGCTCCATCCTCCCAGGAGTAAGTATCACAGTTCGCGGAACTACACGCGGCGCCACCACGGATTCAGAGGGAAGCTACAAAATTGCCGTTCCCACAGGTTCTCAGCTCGTATTTAGCTTCATTGGTTTTACCAATCAAGAAGTAACCGTAGGTACACAAAATGTGATTGACATTCGATTAATGCCAGATGCTACGCAGCTTCAGGAAGTAGTCGTAACGGCGCTCGGTATCTCCCGCGACAAGAAAGCGTTGAACTACTCAGTGCAGGAAATCAAAGGTGACAAAATCACCGCTGCCCGTGACCCCAACGTTGCCAACGCATTGGCGGGTAAAATCGCTGGGGTACAGGTATTAGGGCAATCGGCCGCCAAATTCGGTACGCCCAATATTCGTATTCGTGGCGTAAACTCACTGACTGGTGGAGATCCACTTTACGTAGTAGATGGTACTCCCACTGACATCAGTCAGGTAAACATGGATGATGTAGAATCATTGTCGGTACTGAAAGGACCCTCTGCTACCGCACTTTACGGAAACCGTGCTTCGGGTGGTGTGGTGGTTATTACTACCAAAAAAGCAAAATCAGGCGAGGCAAAGCTAGACATCAATCATAGTACCACTTTGGACATGATTGGTATGTTGCCAAAATACCAAAACGAATATGGAGGGGGGTATTCACAAGAATGGGAGACATTTTCCTTCAACCCTGCCATTCACCCCGCCGATTGGAAATCTTTTGACGGCCAAAAAATCCTGGACTATTCAGCCGATGAAAGCTGGGGCCCCAAAATTGATGGTTCGCCCCACCGTTCGGCGTTCTCATGGCAGCAAGGGCCTGAGTTTGGACAGTTAACTCCGTATTCAGCTCAACCTAATAACGTGCGTGACTTTTTTAATAAGCCAATCAGCAACAACACCAACATTGCCTTTTCAAAAGGAGGAGAGAACTTCCAGTCGCGGGTGTCTTATACGCATATCAGCACCAATGGTATCATTCCTAATTCTAAGCAAAGCAAGGATTTTCTTAGCGCTAAAAATACTATTACGCTGCTAAAAAATTTGACAGCAAACCTTAACATCAATTATACTTCAACCCGTGGTACCAATGTGCCTGCCGATAACTACGGTTCTTCGGGTGGGGTTCTAGGTGGATTTAACCAGACGATAGGGTCGTTTAACCAATGGTTTCAGCGTCAGCTTAGAATCGAAGATCTGAAAAATTACAAAAATCCTGACGGCACTTTTCGTAGCTGGAACATTGGAGGCCCGCTTGATCCTAAACCAAAATATTGGGACAGCCCCTACACACAGATGTATGAAAGCACAAACAGCCGTTTGGATACGCGTTTGTTCGGTGATTTTGGCCTGACGTATCAATTCTCAAAACATTTGAAAGGCTCTGTAACGGCTCGCCGTGACCAACGTCAATACAACCAGGAAGGTCGTGTTGCCTACGGAACACTGAATGCAGGTGGTTTAGGCGCTTTTGCGAACTATGTAGAAAATTCGCGGGAAAACAACTATGAAGGATTGTTGAGCTTTGATAAGGAGTTTGGCAGTCTTTCCGTGATTGCCAACGCGGGTGGAAACATTCGTTATAACTTAGTTGAAACATTTGCACAGGCTACTTCAGGAGGATTGACCAGCCCTGGATTTTACAATATCGCGGCTTCAAAAGACCGTCCTGGAATCAGCAACAACCGTTTTGAGCGCCGGGTAAACAGTCTCTATGGAAACGTGAGCTTGGGTTACAAAGACATTGTTTTTCTGGAAGCATCTCTCCGCAATGACTGGTCTTCTACGTTGCCAGTTGCCAACAATTCTTACTTGTATCCTTCCCTTTCGGGTGGGGTGATTTTGACGGAGTTGTTACCAAGAAATTCGATATTGTCTTATGCGAAAGTTCGCGCAGGATATGCACAGGTAGGTACCGATGTAGGCCCGTACCAGATTTTCCAAACCTACACTACTGGAAATGCCTTCGGTTCAAATGCCACTCAGTATTTGCCGACTTTGTTACCCAATGCTGATTTGAAGCCAGGTTTGTCGTCTTCGTATGAAGCGGGTCTTGACATGAAATTTATGAACAACCGCTTCGGAGTAGAGTTTACTTGGTACCAAAACGACAATAAGAACCAGATTATTCCGCTTCCTGTAGATCCTACCAGTGGCTATCGCAACGCTATCATTAACGCAGGCTTGATTCAAACCAAAGGATTAGAATTACACATTTTTGCCAATCCTGTTAAGTCAGACCGTGGTTTCAACTGGGATTTTGATATTAACTTAGACCGCAACCGTTCGAAAGTAATCAAATTGGCGGATGGCCTAACCAACTATCAATTGGGTGGCCCAACATGGCGTACTCTCACCGTCAACGCCCGTGAAGGTGAAGATTGGGGATTGTTGGTCGGTAAAAAAATCCGCACATTGGATGGCAAAAGAGTGGTAGATGCCAATGGTTTTTACATTGTAGATGACCAAAAATCACTCGGTTCGGTATTGCCAACTTTTAAAGGTGGTTTCTTGAACAGCTTTACATACCGCAACTTGTCGTTGCGCGTCAATACTGACTTTATCGTCGGCGGAAGATTTTTCTCTACCACCCGGATGTTTAATGCGTACGCAGGTTTGGCCGCTGAGACTGCTGGTTTGAACGAGTTAGGCAATCCAAAGCGTGACCCAGTTTCTGCTGGAGGTGGCGTATTGTTGGATGCCGTAACCGAAGATGGCAAGCCAAACACCACCCGCGTAGAAACCCAAGAATTGTACGAAGACAAATTCTTTGCGCTCAATGACCAGTGGACCTACGACCAAACTTACATCAAACTCCGTGAGGTTGCTTTGGGGTATAACTTACCAAAGTCGCTGTTGTCGCGGGTGAAAGTAAAATCTGCCAATATTTCATTCATCGTTCGTAACCCGTTGTTGATTTACAGCGCAGTAGGTGGTGGTCTGGATATTTCAGAATCTGAAACTTTTTGGACAGAAGGTGGTCAGTTGCCTCCAGTACGTTCGTTTGGTTTAAACCTGAGATTGAGTTTGTAAGCATTAAACGCATTTGAATCATGAAAAAATATATTTTAAATACCTTCATCGTAGCGGCCTTATTGTCGGCAGCTACCTCATGCGGCGATAATTTTGGGACGATGAACATCAGCCCAAACAGCCCATCGAATCCCAATACGGCGAGTATCCTGACCGGCGCACTACGTAACGTAGGTGCAGCCGTGACTGGAATTCAGCCTGGCCTCTACGTACAGCATTTCGGTGATGTAACCTACATTGAGGAATCGCGTTACAAAACGGTTAATTTCGATTATAACGGATTCTATGCTGGACCTTTGATGAACCTACAGTTTATTATTCAGCAGAATACCGATGCAGCTACCAAAAGTAATGCGGCCGCTACGGGTTCAAACGCCAACCAAATTGCGACAGCCCGTATTTTGAAAGCGTATTTCTTCCAATTTCTGACTGATCGTTGGGGAGACATCGCTTATTCGGAAGCTTTAAAGGCATCGGGAGATTTTAACCCAAAATTTGATAAACAACAGGATATTTATACTGATTTGTTTAAAGAATGGAAGGAAGCCGCCGCGCAATTTGACGGTGGAAAAACCGTACAAGGGGATATTTTGCTGGGTGGAAATATTGCCCGTTGGAAAAAATTCGCCAACTCGCTTCGCGCCATAGCAGCTCTGCGTCTATCTAAAGTAGACCCTGCTAAAGGTAAAACAGAGTTTGCGGCGGCGGTAGCTGATGGATTGCTTGCTTCCAA